>DATACC010000172.1:0-16161 GCA_036259255.1 Thermoanaerobaculia bacterium
TCGTTGCGGAGTCCGAGGTCGATGGCGCGCCGGCTCCACCGAGCGGGGCTCGCCCTGCCAGATGTCACCAACAGCCCCGCGTCCCCCGGCCCCCCGCCTCCCGTCGCCCAGCGGCGACGCCGGCCCCGCCGGCCCGGGCCACCCCCTCTAGCCGACGTACCCGAGCGCCCGCAGCTCCTCGATCGCCTTCTCGTCCATCTCCTGGCGCGCCTCCGGACGGTGGCGCCCCGGGGGGACCTCGTCGCCGTTGCGCTCGCGCCAGGCGGCGCGCAGCGCCCGGGCCATGGCATCGCGGCGCCGCGGGTCGTCGACCTCCTCGACGCCGCCGGCGGTCCAGCGCACCAGGCGCAGCTCGGGCTCCCCGAGGGCGCCGGTGAGCGGGCGCGCCCGGTCGAAGGCGTGCTCCAGGCGATCGAAGACGACCTGCGGCTTCTCCGACGGCGGCGGCTGGGGGCGGGCACCGAGCATCGCCAGGCGGGCGCGGTAGTAGTCGTCCTCCGCCGGAGCGAAGCGGCTGCGCCACAGGAGCTGCCAGTCGCCGTCGACCAGCGAGTACTCGTTGACCCCGTTGCCCAGGTAGAGCTCCGAGAGCACCGGCCGGGCAGCCTGGCTCCACAGTCCCGGCGCCGGGCTTCTCGCTCCCTGGACGGCGGGTACCTCGGCACCCACCGCCTCCACCAGCGTCGCGTACAGCCGCTCGAGGCCGGGCCGCTCCGTCTCGGCCACCGCCAACCGGCCGCCGAAGCCGCGCGGCAGGTCGACGAGCAGCGGCACCTCGACGAGGCGCCGGCCCAGGTTGCCGCCGTGGGCCATCTGGCCGTGCTCGCCGAACTCCTCGCCGTGGTCGGCGGTGACCACCAGCAGCGTCTCGTCGCGCTGGCCGCTCGCGTCGAGCGCCGTCAGCAGCTCGCCCAGCAGGTGGTCGGCCCAGGCGACGTTCGAGCGGTAGAGGGCCCAGAAGCGGTCGCGCTCCGCCGCCGGCAGCGGCACCGCCGGGTCGTACCACGGCTCCAGCTCCACCGGGTGCACCGCCTTCGGCAGGTCCGCCGGCACGTCGTCGCCCAGCCGCGCGGCGAACGCCGCGTGGTTGCGGTACGGCGCGTGGGGCGGCAGCACGTGGACCCACAGGAACTGCGGACCGCCGTCGAGCGACGCCAGGTGCCCCGCCGCCCGTCCGCCGCCGTGGCCCATGCGGCGGAACACGCCGTAGCCCTGAGCGTGGCCGAAACCCTCCTCCAGCCAATGGTTGCTACGGTAGGCGGCGGTCGGAAAGCCCGCCGCGGCGAAGGCCTCGGCCAGCGTGGTCAGGTCGTCCGGCACCCGGGCCCGTCCCGGGTGGAGCACCCCGTGGCTCCACGGCTGGAGCCCGGTGAAGAGGGTCGCCATGGAGGGCGCCGTCCAGCTCGTCGAGGCGATCGCCGTGCCGGCCCACTCGGCGCGCCCGGCGAGGGCGGCGAGGTGCGGCGTGAGGGTCGGATCGAGGACGTCGGCGCGGAGGGCGTCGAGAGTGATGAGCACCACCGGCCCCCGGTGCGGAGCGAAGGACGGCGCCGGCGGCGTGGCCGTGGACCGGCTCGCGGACCCGTCCCCGCAGGCGGTCACGACCAGGCAGGTCAGCAGAAGGACGCACAGGAGTCCGCCGGCGCGACGTTTCCGCTGCAGCGCGAAGCGCGGCACGGGCGCAGTCGTCGCCGGACGTTTCCGCCGCAACGTCGGCAGGTTCCGGGGCTCAGCGGGCACGGCGGCGGTTGCCGGGGCGGCCGGGCGGTTCGCGGCGCCGGGTGGCGGAACGCTCGCCGCCGCCCCGGCGGTCCGGGCCGGCGGGAGCGGCGCCGCCGGCGAGCTCGGCGACCAGGGAGGACAGCGCCGTGTCGGGCTCGCTGCTCTCGCCCTTGAGCATCAGCTCGGTCTCCAGCACGCGCCACGGCAGGCGGGCGGCGCGCTCCGGGGCGAGCCGCGAGGCGGCCAGGTAGGCGCGGTGGAGGCGGTAGGGATGGAGCCCCGCCAGCGGGTTCTTGCGACCGTCCGGCAGCGGCGCCTGAAGACGCGGTGCCAGGCGCTCCTTGAACTTCGGGTAGAAGCTCTCGCCCGCCGCCACTCCCGCCACCGCCATCATCCCGCGCACCGCCGCGAGCTGGCGACAGAAGCCGGCGAGCAGCGCGAAGAACGTCAGCCGCTCGGCCTGCGGGTCGGAGGCGGCCGCCAGCATGCGGCCGAGCCGCTCCAGGGCCTCGCCGCCGCGGCCCTCGCCGATGGCGTCGAGGAGCTTCCACACGTCCTCCTCGCCGCGGTCCTCCACCGCGTCGCCGACCAGCTGCCGCGTGATACGGCCGGTGGGAGCGAGCGACGCCAGCTTGCGGTACTCGCCGGCGAAGCGGGCGGCGGAGTCGGGGTCGGCGGCGTTGCTGGCGCGATCGTCGTTGCCGCGCAGGGTGCGGCGGGCCAGCTCGTCGAGGGCGCCGCGCTCGATGGCGACGCCGGTCTGGCGCTCCAGCTCGTCGGCCAGCAGGTCGAGCCCCTGCCAGCCGCCGCCCCGCTGCTCGGAGAGCTCGCCCACCCGCTCCACCAGGCCGCGCTTCTCGAGCGCCACCACCACGGGGTGCTTGGCGTCGGCGCTGCGCTCGGCGAGCACCAGGGCGTGGCCCTCCGGCAGCCCGCCGTCGGCCAGCGCCGCGAGCTGCGCCAGCTCGCCCTCGGCGAAGCCGGTGAGCTCCAGCTCGCGGGCCAGCGTCAGCAGCGCCGCCAAGCCCTCGCGCAGCTCCGCCACCTGGTTCTTGGTCCGTCCGCGGCCGGTGCGGCGGCGGCGGAAGGCGGCACCGCCCTGGAGCACCCAGTCGGGCAGCGCCTCCACCACCTCGCCGGGATCGGCGGTGACGGCCTCGATGCCGAACAGCCGCAGCGCCTGGAGCAGGCGGCTGGCCGCCTCGCGCTCGCGGGCGCCGGGATCGCCCGACAGCGGCAGCGCCTCCGCCGCCTCGTCCACCAGGTCGGCGGCGGCCGAGGAGTCGGCCACCAGGGCCGTATCCACCACCAGCAGCACCTTGGCGGCGGCGAACAGCGAATAGGTGCGCAGGTCGTCGAGGAGGGGGGCCAGGCGCGACGGGCGCCGGTGGACCTCCGGCGCCACGCCGGCGCGCTCGGCCAGGGCACGGGCGAGGCGCTCGGCGGCGGGCTCGGCCAGGATCAGCTCGCCCGCGACGAGATAGACGCCGCCGGTGGAGCCGGCGGCGGCGGCGGATGCAAGGAGGCGTTCGACGGCGGTGCCCGGTTCAGCGTCCGGTTCGGTGATTTCCGGTCCAGGCCCGGTGGTGGGCTCGGAAGGTTCAGTCGTTCTCGGAGAGCATCCCCTGCTCGGCCAGCTCCTGGCACTCGATGCAGTAGCGCGTCCACGGCACCGCGTCCAGCCGCTTCTCGCCGATGGGGCGGCCGCAGTTGGCGCACTGGGCGTAGGTGCCCTTGTCGATGCGGTCGAGCGCCTCGTCGATGCTGAGCAGCATCTGGCGCTCGGTATCGGAGAGCGCGAACATCAGCTCCCGGTTGTAGGAGTTGTTGGCGCGGTCGACGATGTCCTCGGTGCCCTCGTCGGTCGACTCCTGCCCGGCCCGCACGTCGGCCTGGTAGAGCGCCATGATCTCTTCCCGCCGCTCGGTCAGGCGCTGCTTGTAGGCTTCCACGTCGATCTGCGTTTCTGCGTTCGCCAAGACCTCTCTCCTCTCCTTAGGCCGAAGGGAGCGGGATTCTACGGGCTGCCCCCCCAGGGCGCAACCCCGATCCCGTTCACGTTCCCCCTCTGTACCTTTTCGTTCGCGAAAACATTCCCGCATCATCCCCGGTGGTAGCCGGTGCCAGCGAGGATCGAGGTGGCGCGGTAGAGCTGCTCGTAGAGGACCACCCGGGCGAGCTCGTGGGAGAGCGTCATCGGGCCGAGCGACAGCACCTGGCGCGCGGCGGCGAGGACCGACGGATCGAGCCCGGCGTCGGAGCCCAGGGCGAAGACCACCGGGTGGGGCCACTCCTCGCGCAGCCGTCCCAGCTCCGCCGCGAACTGCTCGGAGCTCGCCGGGCGCCCCGTCGGATCGAGGGCGACGAGCCAGCCGGGATCGGGCGCCGCGGCGAGCAGCGCCTCGCCCTCGGCGCGGCGGCGCTCGCTCCCCTCCCCCTTGCCGCGCACCTTCACCGGCAGCTCGCGCACCGGCGTCACCCGGGCGATGCGCTTGCGGTAGCGCGCGCAGATCTCCTCCCAGGCCGAGCGCTGGTGGCGGCCGGCCCAGAGGATCACGTACTCGCGCGACATCCGGGAAGGGGAGGATCTCGGGTTAGCCGACGGCCGAGTAGTCCATCTCCTCGCCCTCGGCGCAGAGGTAGCGTGCCCACTCCTCGGAGAAGGCCAGCGAGCGCAGGTCGCGCATGCGGTCGAGGAACACCATGCCGTTGAGGTGGTCGTACTCGTGCTGGATGATGCGCGCCTCGAGGCCGCCGGCGGTGTAATCCAGGGCCTCGCCCTGGCGGTCGAGGCCGCGCACCCGCACCGACGGATGCCGCGGCACCAGCCCCCGCAGGTCGAGGGACGAGCTGCACCCCTCCCAGTCGTAGACCAGCCGCCCCGGCACGGCGACGATCATCGGATTGATCACCACCCGCAGCGCCACCGGCTCGCTGGGCACTGCCGCCTCGTCGCGGATCTCGTAGACGAACAGCTGCGAGCCGATCCCCACCTGGGGCGCCGACAGACCCAGGCTGCCCACCTCGCGCATCGTCTCGACGAGGTCGTCGACGAGCCGCTGGATCTCGTCGCTTCCGATCTCTGCTTCCGGCACCGAATGGGCCGGCGTGCGGAGCGCCGGATGTCCCAAGCGGACGATGTCGAGTTTGGGCATGTCACCTCCGTCCTTTCGGCGATTATAGCCGCGCGGGCACCGCGGCGCCCGCGGGGGGCGCCGACCGGTGTGCCGCGCGGCGGCAGGCTCCCGGAATGCGGCGTGCGGGGTGCGGGTACAATGACCGTCCTCATGAGCCAGGACCGCTTCCCCCCCGTCCCCTCCGGCTACCCCTTCCCGCGGCTCGAGCGCGAGGTGCTCGCCCGCTGGAAGGAGCGGGGGACGTTCGCCAGCAGCCTTTCGCGTCCCGCGCCGCGGGGCACCTTCGTCTTGTACGAAGGCCCTCCCACTGCAAACAACGCGCCGCACGTGGGGCACGTGGTCACCCGCGTGGTCAAGGATCTCTACCCGCGCTACCGCACCATGCGCGGCTACCACGCGCCGCGCAAGGCCGGCTGGGACACCCACGGGCTGCCGGTGGAGATCGAGGTCGAGAAGCGCCTCGGCTTCACCGGCAAGCAGCAGATCGAGGCCTACGGCATCGAGCGCTTCAACGCCGAGTGCCTGGAAAGCGTCCACACCTACGAGCGCCAGTGGCGGGCCATGACCGAGCGCGTCGGCTACTGGACCGACATGGACGACGCCTACTTCACCTACACCAACGAGTACGTGGAGTCGGTGTGGTGGGCGCTGCGCGAGCTGTCGGACAAGGGCCTGCTCGAGCAGGGCTACAAGATCCAGCCCTACTGCGCCCGCTGCGGCACGACGCTCTCCTCCCACGAGGTGGCCCAGAACTACAAGGAGACCGACGACCCCTCGGTGTGGGTGCGCTTCCCGGTACGCCCCGGGCAGACGGTGCGGACCGCCGAAGGCGGGGAGCTGACGACGGAGGACGGGCTGGCCCTGGTCGCCTGGACCACCACGCCCTGGACGTTGCTCTCCCACGTCGCGCTGACGGTCAATCCGGCGCTGACCTACAAGGTGGTGGACGACCCGACGCGCCCCGGCGGCCGGCTGGTGATCGCCGATGGGCTGGAGGTCCCGGTGCCGGTGATGGTGGCCGGCGACGACGGCAAGCGGCGGGAGATCGACCTGCGGGACAGCCCCGCCCTGGCCCGCGTCCGCGGCACCGCGCTCGCGGGCCTGCGCTACGACCGGCCCTTCCGGGTGACGGACGCCGAGCGCTGGTCGGAGCGCAGGCCCGCCGACTACGACGAAGCGGGCTGGCAGGTGGTGACCGGGGACTACGTCACCGCCACCGACGGCACCGGCATCGTCCACACCGCTCCGCTCTACGGCGAGGACGACTACGCCACCGGCAACCGGAACCAGCTGCCGTTGATCCGCGCGGTGAACGCCCAGGGCGAGGTGCAGCACCTCCCCGGCGTCGAACGCTTCGCGGGCAAGTGGTTCAAGGACGCCGACGGCGAGATCAGCCGCGACTTGAAGGAGCGGGGCCTGCTGCTCCACCAGGCCCAGTACCGCCACAACTACCCCTTCTGCTGGCGCTGCGACCGGCCCCTGCTCTACTTCGGGGCCCTCTCCTGGTTCGTGCGCACCACCGAACGCAAGGCCGAGCTGATCGCCGAGAACGAGAAGGTCGACTGGCACCCCGCCCACGTCGGCGAAGGGCGCTTCGGCAACTGGCTGGAGAACGTCGTCGACTGGGCGCTGTCGCGCAAGCGCTACTGGGGCACGCCGCTGCCGGTGTGGGAGTGCGACGCCTGTCCCCACAAGCAGGTGGTGGGGAGTTACCGGGAGCTGTTCGACAAGACCGGCCGCGAGCTGCCCGATGACGTCTACGACCGCGCCCAGTTCGACCCCCACCGCCCCTTCGTCGACCGCGACTGGGCCGGAGGAGAGCGCGGGGAGGCTCCCTTCACCTGGGCCTGCACCGAGTGCGGCCGGGGAACCATGGGCCGGGTGGACGACGTGATCGACGCCTGGTTCGACTCCGGCTCGATGCCGTTCGCCCAGTACCACTACCCGTTCGAGAACGAGGAGCTGTTCCGGCAGCGATTCCCCGCGAACCTGATCTCCGAGGCGGTGGACCAGACGCGGGGCTGGTTCTACACCCTCCACGCCCTCGGCACCCTGCTGTTCGGCCAGCGCGCCTACGAGCACTGCATCGTGCTCGGTCACATCAACGACGAGACGGGGCGCAAGATGTCGAAGCGCCTGGGCAACGTGGTCGAGCCGATGGCGGTGATCGAGGAGACCGGCGCCGACGCCATGCGCTGGTACTTCTGCGTCAACAACCCCGAGGTCTCCGGCCGCTTCTCCGCCCGTCTGGTGCGCGAGGCCGCCCAGGCCTTCCTGCTGCCGCTGTGGAACGCCCTGTCGTTCTTCACGATCTACGCGAACCTCGACGGCTGGGAGCCGGCAGCCGCCCGCCCGGGTGCCGGCGGCCAGGCCGCGGACGGGGCGGCGGAGCTCGCCGGACGGCCGGCCCTCGACCGCTGGGTGCTGCTGCGCCTCGACCGCCTGGTGCGCGACACCACTGCCCACCTCGACGGCTACCGCACCACCGAGGCGGCGCGCGGCATCGAGGCGTTCCTCGACGACCTCACCAACTGGTACATCCGCCGCAGCCGCGACCGCTTCTGGCGCGGCAGCGAGGACGGCGGCCCCGGGGGCGACGACCCCCGGTCCGCCGCCGACAAGGCCAGCGCCTACGCTGCTCTCTACGAGGTGCTGACCACGCTGGCCCGGCTGATCGCTCCGTTCACCCCCTTCGTGGCCGAGGTGCTGCACCGCCACCTGGTGGCGAGCGTCCGTCCGGACGCGCCCGACAGCGTGCACCTGGAGGACTGGCCGGAACCGCCGGCGGTGGCCGGCGGGCCGGCCCGCGAGGAGCCGGAGCTCGAGGTCGCCATGGCGGCGATCCAGCGCATCGTGCGCCTCGGCCACGCGGCCCGCAACACCCACGGGATCAAGACGCGCCAGCCGCTGGCCGCCGTCACCCTGGTGGCCGCCGACGAGGCGCTGCCGGCGCGCATCGCCCCCTACGAGGAGCTGCTGCGCGACGAGCTCAACGTGCGCGAGGTGCACTGGGCGGCGGACCGCTCGGCCTACGTGACCAGCGAGGTCAAGCCGCTCTACCCGAAGACCGGGCCGCGCTTCGGCAAGCAGATGAAGGAGGTCGCCGCGGCGCTCGCCGCCGAGCCGGGGGACCGCCGGGTGGCCGAGCTCGAGGAGCGCGGCGCCATCAGGCTCGAGCTCTCCACCGGGCCGGTGGAGCTCACCGGCGAGGAGGTGGAGGTGCGCCTCACCGAGCGCGCGGGCACCGCCACCCAGGGCGACCGCGAGCTGCTGGTGGCCCTGGACACCGAGCTCACCGCCGACCTGGTGGCCGAGGGCCGCGCCCGCGAAGTGGTGCACCACATCCAGACCGCCCGCAAGGAGGCCGACCTCGCCTACTCCGACCGCATCCGCGTGCGCTACGCCGCGGCGCCGGAGCTGGCCGCGGCGGTCGCCGCCCACCGCGAGTGGATCGCCGAGCAGACCCTGGCGGCGGAGCTGGTGGCGCTGGATGGGCCGGCCGGCGGCGGCGAGCTTCCGGGCGACGCCCGGGAGGCGGCGGTCGAAGACCTCGCGTTGCGCTTCACCATCGAGAAGGCATCCGCCTAGCATCGAATCCCCACGGAGACTCCATGGCCGGCATCTTCAAGGCGTACGACGTTCGCGGCATCTACGGGCAGGACATCACGGAGGAGGTGGCCGAGCAGATCGGCCTCGCCTTCCAGCACGTGCTCGACGGCGAGGACCGCGCCGGGAACGACACGGTGGTGGTGAGCCGCGACATGCGCTCTCATAGCGAGCCGCTCCAGCGCGCCCTGATCCGGGGCCTCACCGCGGCCGGGTTGGACGTGCTCGACATCGGCCTCGCCACCACGCCGATGAACTACTTCGCCGTGGGCCACCTGGGAGCCGCGGGCGGCGTCCAGGTGACGGCGAGCCACAATCCGGCCCGCTACAACGGCCTGAAGTTCAGCCGCCGCGGCGCCGTGCCGGTCTCCGGCGAGGAGGGCATCGCGCGGATGGAGGAGAGGATCGCCGCCGGTGACCTGCCGCGGGCCGAGCGGCCGGGGAGCGTCTCCCGGGGCGACGTGGCGGAGGACTACCGCCGCCACATCCTCGCCCACCTCTCCGGCGACGCGAACCGTCCGCTCGAGGTGGTGGCCGACGCCGCCAACGGCATGGGCGTGCTCTACCGCCCGCTGCTCGAGGCCATGGGCATCGACCTGGTGCCGCTCTACTTCGAGCTCGACGGCACCTTCCCGAACCACGAAGCCAACCCGCTCAAGGAGGAGAACCTGCGCGACCTGCAGGCGGCGGTGCGCCGCGAAGGCGCCGACCTCGGCGTCTCCTTCGACGGCGACGCCGACCGCTCGGCCTTCGTGGACGAGACCGGCGAGGCGATCGGCAGCGACCTGGTGACGGCGCTCATCGCCGGCGAGTTGCTGCAGCACGCGCCGGGGGCGGCGGTGGTCTACGACCTGCGGTCGTCCAAGGCGGTGGCCGAGTACATCCGGGAGAAGGGCGGCGAGCCGGTGCGCGAGCGGGTGGGCCACAGCTTCATGAAGGCGACTCTGCGCCGCAAGCAGGGGATCTTCGGCGGCGAGCTGGCCGGCCACTACTACTTCCGGGACAACTACTACGCCGACAGCTCGATCCTGGCGGTGGTGGAGATCCTCAACCTGCTGCGGCAGACGGGCAAGCCGCTGTCGGCCCTGGTGGCACCCCTGCGCCGCTATGCCAAGAGCCAGGAGATCAACTTCGAGGTGGAGGACAAGCAGGGCAAGATGGACGAGCTCGCCCGCCGCCACGCCGAGGCCGAGATGGACCACCTCGACGGCATCAGCGTGCGCTACCCCACCTGGTGGTTCAACGTCCGCCCCTCGAACACCGAGCCTTACCTGCGCCTGGTGCTGGAAGCCGACACCCCCGAGGAGCTGGAGCGCCGCAAGAGCGAGCTGTTCGAGGTGCTCGGCGAGCCGGCGGAGTGACGGCCCGGCGAGAGTCGACAGCCACCCGGGGGCCCGTCGGAGCGGCGAGGGACCGCACCGACGGGCTTCCCGCCCCTCCTACACCGTCACGTCCACGTCGCCGCGCCGCAGCGTCAAGCGCACGTGCTCGCCTCCGGTCTGGCCGAGCAGGACGAAGCTGAGGAACTTGGAGTCGAGCGGCGCCACCGCGAGGGCACCCGGGGGCAGCCGGATGGCCGCGGCCAGCCGGCGCAGCTCCTTGGCCACTTCCGCCGGAGGCCGATCCTGCAACAGCTTCTCCCGCGCCGCCACGTAGGCGTCGATGAAGCTGTTGGCGTGTTTCAGATAGACCCACGCCTCGAGCTGGGACTTTCTCACGAGGTGCCGCCCACCCGGCAGCACCGGGTAGAAACGTTCCCAATCGTCGCGCAGCGGCGGAACGGTGACCGCGTCCAGGACGCTGCCGGTCAGCAACGACGAGAGCAGCACGTCCTCTCCGCCGTGGGCTTCCAGGACCACGTCGAGGAAGCTCACCGCGGTGCGGAGCACGCTGCGCACGTGGGGGACGACCTGCTTCGAGGTGAGCCCGGAATCGAGCAGGAGGGCGCGGCGTACCGTCTCCTGGGGCAGCGAGATCTGCAGCTCGTAGCGGTACTCTCCCTTCTCGCGCAGCAGGGCCTGGACGAGCGCCTCCGCCTGCGGCGGGGCGAGCAGGCCGAGGCCCACCGCGCCCCCCACGTGCCGGGGAATCGCCCTGGCCGCGGACTTGCCGGTGAGCGTAGCGGTGCGGCCGATGACGGCCTCGGTGCCCAGCTCACCGTAGGAGAGGGTGCCCTCACGGCGGGACGCCAGGGCCGCCAAGCCGAAGACCACCGACAGCTCGCGAGCCTGGCCGCGGCGCACCGCCGAGAGCGTCGCACCCGCCCTGCCCACGAGGGTCAGGGTGCCGGAAAGGAGATCCTCTTCGAACTGCAGCTCGCGGAACCTCGTCAGGTCGCGCCGCAGCTCGAAGCCGAAGAGGTTCAGCCGCACACCGGTGTACCGCTTGTCCTTGATCGTACGCTTCAACGTTCCGGAGTGGATCTCCACCCCGTTGGGACCGCCCGCATCGGCGAGCTGAAGGGCCGCCTCGAAGTTGCCGCGGGCCGCCTGTTCGTAGGCCGCGGCGGCCTTGGCGACGGCGAGATCGAAGTCGAGCTCCAGGATGGCCTCGTTCGTGCGGGCACGGTTGATCCCGGCCACGAGGTCGAGATGAACGCCCTGGCTTGCCCTGGAGGTGATGAAGCTCTTCACCTTCTCGCGCAGGCGATCGTAGCCCTGGAGCCACGAGCCCACCCGGTTGTAGACCTTCTCGAGGGGATCGGTGACCGCGTCGAAGCTCGCGTCCGCAAGCTTCTCGAGCACCTCCTCGGTGCGCTCCAGCGCGTTCCCCACGCGGTCCAGGGGCAGCGCCGCCAGAGCCTCGCGGGCGGCTTCCCCCAGAGCAGCGCCTCCGGCCAGCTCGGCGAGGGCAGCGAGGCTCGCCTTGCCGTTCGGGATCGCCTCGTCGATCGCCTTGCGCACGTCGTCCTGCCACCCGGCGATGCGCTCCAGCACCTCGCCGATCTCGTCGTGGATCTGCGCCAGGCGGTCGCGCCAGTCGTCCGGCATCGCGAACGCCTTGGCGAGGAAGGCGTCGACGAACTTCACCTCGTTGCCGAAACCGACCGCCGCCGCCACCGACAGCTCGACCCCCGCGAACTGGTTGGATCGTTTGTACAACCCGAGAAGCACGTGCTCCGGCTCGGAGCCGGCACGCACCACGAGCCGCAGGTCGCCGGAGAGCTGGAGCAGCACCTTGACCGAGGCTTCGACTCCGGCCTGAATGGCGAGCGCCGTTCCGGCATCGTCCTCCAGCGACAGCTCGTGGAGCAGCCCGGCCTTCCAGCCGACGGAGCCCTGAAGGGCCACCGTGCCGCCGAGATCCACTTCGACCACGTCGTCGGGGCCGAGATCCCGGACGTCGTGCGCCGAGAAGGGCAGCCGCAGGTCTCGCGCGAGGCCGGAGAGCGCCGCCAGTGCCAGCTCGTCCTGCTTCACCCGGCGGTGCTGCGCCAGCCGGGCTCCCGCGCCGGCCTCGAAGCCGACCTTGACACTGGCGCCCGAGCCCACGCTCTCCTCCGCCGCGTACTTGGCGCTGGCCTTGCCCGCCAGCACGAGGCTCGCCCAGGCGAGCTCGTCCTCGCCCTCCTCGCCCACGAGACCCTCCGGGGTCAGCGGTGCCGCCGCCCGGCGGGTGATGTGGGCCTCGGCCTCCAGACCTGCCCCGACGTCGATCGGCCCGACGTCGGTCGAGGTCTTCAGGGCGATCTCCTCGGTCCAGTGGTCGTCGGGCAACTTGGAGATGGGCTGGGAGAGCCCCGCGAGCTTGCCCAGTGCTTCCGGGAGATCCTTCTTCAGTTGCTGCAGACTCATCGCGTCTCCTCGTGTCGTACGTTGCGCCGCCGAGGCGGCTGACGGGTTCGACACGAGAGACGGACACGCGGTTTACACTTCGCGCCGCCCGGCCAATCGGCAGCAACGAAAAA
Source organism: Thermoanaerobaculia bacterium (assembly GCA_036259255.1). Lineage (GTDB taxonomy): Bacteria > Acidobacteriota > Thermoanaerobaculia > Multivoradales > JBCCEF01 > DATACC01. The sequence continues at coordinate 12,373 of DATACC010000172.1, forward strand.
GGCCCGGCGTCGCCGCCGGGCCTTCGATGCTGCTCGGGGGTCGGGAGACGGCCGGTCAGTTCCGGTTGCCGCCGAGCAGGCCGGCGCGGAACAGGAAGTAGAGCAGGGTCATCAGGGTGCTGATGACCGCGGCCACGTAGGTCATGGCGGCGGCGTTGAGCACCTTGTTCATTCCCTCGCGCTCCTGGGCCAGCACGATGCCGTGCTCCGTCGCCAGCCGCTTGGCGCGGGACGAGGCGTCGAACTCCACCGGCAGGGTGACGATCTGGAACAGCAGCACCGCGGAGAACAGCACGGCGCCGAAGAGCACCACCTCGTCGCCGACGGCGGCGCCCATGAAGACCAGGAACAGGCCGATCATCATGGTGATGTAGCCGAGGCTCGAGCCGATGTTGGCGGTAGGCACCAAGGCCGAGCGCAGCCACATCGGCGCGTAGTGCTGGGCGTGCTGGATCGCGTGCCCCGCCTCGTGGCAGGCCACGCCCACCGCCGCCACCGAGGGCGAGCCGTACACCGGCTCCGACAGCGCCAGCGTCTTGGTCACCGGGTTGTAGTGGTCCGACAGCGTGCCTCGGGTGGGGACGATCTTCACGTCGGTGATCCCCGCCGAGTCGAGCAGGCGCTGTGCCGCCTGGGCCCCGGTGAGGCCGGAGAGCGTGCGCACCTTGGAGTACTTCTTGAACGCCGAACGCGTTCGCCAGCTCGCGATGCCGGCGAAGATCAGGGCCGGGATGACGAACAGGAAGTAGATCGGATCGAACATCGGGTCACCTCCTCGCGGCGATCAACCCGCGGCGCGACCCGAAGTATTCCCTGCCGCGAGAGGATCTGAGCCCGCCCGACTCAGAAGCTCTCCCACCCGGACCGTCGGGGACCGGCGCCCCGGAGTATCATCCCTGGAACCGGTCCTGACAGGCACCGAGACCGTTCGACTCGACGAAAGGGAGAAGCCGTGAGCGTGCAGCGGACGACCGAGGAGCGGGTAGCCGTCGTCACCGGCGGCAGCCGGGGGATCGGCAAGGCGATCGTGCGGGCACTGGCCGGCGACGGCTGGCAGGTGTTCTTCTGCAGCCGCAGCGCGGAGAGCGTCGACGCTGCCCTCGAGGAGTTGGGCGGCAGCACGGACGGCGGCAGTCCCCAGGACGGCCCCCGGGTGCGGGGGCGTGCCGTCGACGTGCGCGACGAAGGCGCGGTGGATGCCTTCGTCGCCTGGGTGCTCGAGGAGGCGGGGCGCATCGATTGCCTGGTGAACAACGCCGGCTTGGGCCGCTTCGGCAGCATCGACGAGCTGTCCGGCGTCGAGTGGCGCGAGGTGATCGAGACCAACCTCTCGGGCGCCTTCTACTGCATCCGCGCCGCCGCGCCGGCCATGCGCCGGCAGGGCTCCGGGTGGATCCTCAACATCGCCTCGCTGGCCGGCAAGAACCCGTTCGCCGGCGGCGCCGCCTACAACGCCTCGAAGTTCGGGATGGTGGGGATGAGCGAGGCCGCCATGCTCGACCTGCGGCACGACGGGGTGCGGGTCACCGCGATCCTGCCGGGCAGCGTCGACACCGACTTCCACTCGCGCAAGGAGCGCCAGTGGATGCTGCATCCGGACGACGTCGCCCGCACCGTGCTCGACCTGCTCGCCTACCCCGCCCGGGCACTGCCGAGCCAGGTGGAGATCCGGCCCAGCCAGCCGCCCCGCAAGTAGGCGGCGGCCGGCGCCCGGTCAGATCATCATCATCTTCTCGTCACCGAACAGCACCTGGGGGCCGACCGGCCGCTCGGCGGGGGTTTCGCCTTCGGGCTCCAGGGTGACGAGGGCCCCGCTCATCCGTCCGGGGTCCGGCATCTCGGTCCCGGCCAGCGCGATGGCCTGGTCGGCGCCGGGGCGCAGCAAGCCCGCGTCCACCGGACGGTCGTCGCCCATCAGGAACCACAGGCGGTAAACCCGGCCCGGCGGCGCCGGCCCGAGGCCCGACAGGCGCACGTACCACTCCTCGCGCGCGTTGGAGAGGAAGAGCAGGCCCCGGGCCTCGGGAAAGGGGGGCGCATCGCCCACCGGGTGCAGCGGACACACCTCGACGCCGGGCGTGGTGATCAGGGCGAGCTGGGAGGCGAGGTCGAGGCGGCGACGCTCGACGTCGCCCTGCGCCGCCGCCAGCACGTCGGCCCGGCGCTCGGCCTGGAGGAGGTCGTGCTGAAGGGTCGCCAGCAGCTCCTCCTGGTGTCCGATGCGGGCGTACAGCCAGCCGGAGAAGGCGCCGAGGGCGAGCACGGCGAGCAACAGCGTCGCCGCCATCGTCAGCATCCAGGCCGGCATGGAGGCGCGGACGGGCGGTGCCGCCGAACGGCTCGCCGCGCCGGGCATGGCAGCGGAATCGCCGTGGCCCCGCGGCGCCGCTGCGGTGACGGGGGCGGCGGTGGCCGGCGCCGCGGCGGGAGGCACGGGGAAGGGAGCCACCCGCGGACCGGGCTGGGCGCCGGTGCGGTCGGCGGCCGGCTCGCCCGCGGCGCCGGCAGCGGTCTTGCGCTGGCGCACCGCGGCGAGCAGCCGCTCCCGCGCCGCCGGTCGCGACGGGCGCTGCGGCAGCTCGTAGGCCACGAGCCCCAGCACCTCCGTGTAGAGACGCTCGAGCAACTCGTCCTGACCGGCCTCGTCGGAGGCGATCGGCGCAGGAGTGCCCGTCGGCCGCTCGCAGAGGCGCCGTTCCTCCAGCGCGGTCAGCACCCGCTCCGCGCTCGGGTCTTCCCCGAATCCGTCGTTCCGGTCGTCGTCGTTCACGGCATCTCTCGCTCTACAGCAGCTCTCTCAGCTCGTCGCGCAGCGCGGCGCGCAGCTTCTTCATGGCCAGCAGGGTGCGGGTCTTGACGGTTCCGAGGGGAAGGCCCTCGCGCTCTGCGATCTCGGTCTGGGTCAGGCCCCGGTAATAGGCGAGCTCCAGGACGTGGCGCTGCTCCCCCGGGAGTTGCGCCAACTCGCTGCGAACCCTGAAGGCCCGGTCGTCCTCCTGTACGCGGGCCGCCCCCTCGGCGGATTCATGGGGCGGCGCCTCGCGGGCCGCGGCCTCGGCGGTGCGGTCCACCACGCGACGAGTGCGCAGCCGGTCGATGGCGCGGCTGCGGGCGATCATCACCAGCCAGGTGGACACGGACGAGCGGGACGGATCGTAGGTGCCGGCGCGGTCCCAGGCGTGGAGGAAGACGTCCTGCACCACCTCCTCGGCCTCGGCCGGGCTGCCGACGATGCGGAACGCGAGGGCCTGGAGGAGACCGGCGTAGCGGTCGAAGAGCACTCCCACGGCCTCCTCGTCCCCTTGCGCCATGCGGCGCAGGAGCTCGCGCTCGAGGTCGCGCTCGTGCTCCCGGGTCCCGTCGACCTCGGGGGCGGCGGAGCGCCGAGCCTGTTCGGTGCGGCCGAGTGGCTTCGCCGAGTGATCCGCCATGGGCAGGCGAAGATAGCATGGGGCCGATGCTCGCAAGGCTGCAGATCGCGGTGGTCGGCGCCGGCACCTGCGACGCGGCGACCGCCGAGCGTGCGGCGGCGGTGGGCCGGGGCCTGGCGCTGGCCGGTGCCGTACTGGTGACCGGCGGCCGCACCGGCGTCATGGCGGCCGCGAGCGCCGGCGCGCGGGCGGCGGGGGGTCCGAGCGAGGGGGAGTTCGCCGACCTGCTCCGGCGTGCCGCGAGCGGCGAGCTCGTCAGCGGCGTGCCGGTCAGCGTCGACCGCGATGCGGGCGTGGCGCTGAGCGAGGACCAGCTCGCGCGGCTGTCGCTGGCCGCGGACCGGGCGGAGGCGGAGGG
>DATACC010000173.1:0-29038 GCA_036259255.1 Thermoanaerobaculia bacterium
GTGGAGGCGGTGGGGCAGCGGCCTCGTCGCCGGCGCCGCTCGGAACGGTGAAGGGGCCGTCGCCGGTGGCAGCCGGCGGCGCAGAGCGGGGCCAGCCGTCGAACCCTTTCCGAGGAGCCCCGCGTCCGCAGCCCCACCGCCTCCACTCGCCCAGCGCAACGGCCGCCCCTCCCGCCGGGCCAACCCCCTAATGCCGGAAGTGCCGCTGCCCCGTGAACAGCATCGCCATGCCGTGCTCCTCGGCGGCGGCGATGACCTCGTCGTCGCGCTTCGAGCCGCCCGGCTGGACGATGGCGGTGATCCCCGCGTCGGCCAGCACGTCGAGGCCGTCGCGGAAGGGGAAGAAGGCGTCGGAGGCGGCCACCGTGCCGGCCAACGGCAGGTTCGCCTTCTGGAGCGCCAGGCGGCAGGAATCGACCCGGCTCATCTGGCCGGCGCCGATCCCCACCGTCTGCACCGGATTGGCGACCACGATGGCGTTCGACTTGACGTGGCGGCACACCGCCCAGGCGAAGGCCAGCGCCTCGCGCTCGTCGGGCGTCGGCAGGCGGGTGGTGGCGCAGGTCCAGGACTCGGGATCCTCGACGGTGTCGTCCGGTGCCTGGACCAGGAACCCGCCGTCCACCGCCCGCAGCTCGAGGGCCGCGAGGCCGACGCCCGCCGCCCGCCGGTAGGGCGGGCACTCGAGCAGGCGCAGGTTCTTCTTGGCACCCCACCGCGCCAGAGCCTCGGCGTCGTAGCCGGGCGCCACCACCACCTCGACGAACAGCTCCTGCATCGCCGCGGCGAGCCCCGCGTCGGCCGGTCGGTTCACCGCCACGATGGAGCCGAAGGCCGACACCGGGTCGGTGGCCAGGGCCCGGGCGTAGGCCTCGGCCAAGTCGTCGCCGCGCCCTACGCCGCACGGGTTGTTGTGCTTCACGATCACCACCGCCGGCTCCTCGAACAGGGCCACCATCCGGCGCGCCGCGTCGGCGTCCAGCAGGTTGTTGTACGACAGCTCCTTGCCCTGGTGCTGCACCATCCCGCCCAGCACTCCGCCGGCGCCGGCCACCGAGTAGAGGGCCGCCGGCTGGTGCGGGTTCTCGCCATAGCGCAGCTCCATCTCGCGCACGCCGTCGAGCACCAGGTGGGCCGGTGGCGCGGCGGCGGGCTCGGGCGCCGACGTGGCCTCGAACCAGGTCGCCACCGCGGCGTCGTAGCTCTGGGTGTGGCGGAATGCCTTGGCCGCCAGGCGCCGGCGCAGGGCCGGCGGCACCTCGCCGTCGCGCTCGAGGGTGGCGAGCACCTGCGGGTAGTCGGCCGGGTCGACCACGGCGGCGACGCCGGCGAAGTTCTTCGCCGCCGCCCGCAGCATGGCGGGACCGCCGATGTCGATCATCTCGACGATCTCGTCCTCGCCGGCCCCGGGCCGCGCCACCGTCTCGCGAAAGGGGTAGAGGTTGACCGCCACCAGGCCGATGGGCTGGATGCCGTGCTCCTGGAGCGCCGCCGCGTCGCCGGAGCGCCGCCGGTTGGCCAGGATGCCGCCGTGGATGCGCGGGTGCAGGGTCTTGACCCGGCCGCCGAGGATCTCGGGAAAGCCGGTGACCTCGGAGACCGGCAGCACCTCGACGCCGGCCCCGCGCAGGTGCCGCGCCGTGCCGCCGGTGGAGACGATCTCGACGCCGAGCTCGGCGAGGCCGCGGGCGAGCTCGACGATGCCGCGCTTGTCGTAGACCGACAGCAGGGCGCGGCGCAGGGGCAGGCTGGGTGTTTCCATGGGGCGGCTCCCGTCGAGAGCTGGCGAGGTTCTAGCGGCCGGCGAGGCGCGGCAGGCGCAGCAGGCGATCGCCGTGGATGGGCAAGCCGGTGCGCTCGTCGCCACCGCCGGCCCGCAGCCACACCCAGCGCAGCGCCCGGGCGACGTCGGTCACCGCGTGGCTGAAGGAGAGCGAGGCGACGCCGAAGGCGGTGGAGCGGTCGTCGAAGCGGCCGACGCCGGAGGCGAACTCGATGCGCCGGTATTCGCGACCGACCAGCGGGTAGAGCTCCCGTCCCCGGCGGGTGGCGCGGGCGGCCAGCGGGCGGAGGTCGCTGCGCTGCTCGAGGCCGGGCAGCAGGCCGTAGAAGACCAGCGGCAGGCGCGGCTCCGCGGACTCGAGGTAGCGCGAGAAGTCGACGAAGTACTCCGCCTCCCGCGGGTCGTCGGCGGAGGCGGCCAGCGGGTGGTTGGCGTCGGCCACGTGGTGGGCGAGGACGCCGAGCTGGTGGACGATGTCCTCGAACGGGCGGTGGTCGCGGATCATCGCCACCGCCCGCGCCGCCTCCTCGGCGACCACCTGCTCCACCCTTCCCTCGGGCGCCGCCGTGTGGCGGGCCGGATCGCCGTCCTCGAAGGCGGCGACGACGCCGGCGCGGTAGGCGGCGCGGTGACGCTCGATCTGGCGCTGGAGATCCGGCGGCGCCAGCGCCGCCCCCTCCCGGGCCACCCGCACCTGGGTATCCGGCGTCCACCCCGCGGCCGGCGGGGCGGCGGCGGCGGCGAGGGCGGTGGCGAGGAGGAGGACGGTGGTGCGCACGGCCGGTATCTTAGCCGGGCTTCCGGCGAGCCGCCCTCCTGGAGCAGCTCACCCGGTATGGCAGGCCTTCGAGCAGTGGTAGCAGCCGTTCACCTGGTCGTAGTGTCTTCCGGCTGCCACGACGGCCGGACCGCAGCTGGTGAAGTCTCCCAGGTCGATCCGGTTTGTCGGCTGGGGCAGCCAGGCGCAGCCCCACCTGTGGACCTCGTGGTCGCCATTCGTTGCGGGTTCGTGTTGAAGTAGTAGTAGGCCATGGTGAGCTCCTCGGGTTGTCGGCAGGCGCGGGCCCGGCCGCGTCCTTCGGCCAGAGAAGGCCCTTTTCGGGAAAGGGAGTCCAGAAAAGCGTCCCGGCATGGACAGGTCTTTCTTCTGCGGGTATGTTTAGCGTCTATCCAAGGAGGTGCATTCATGAGGTTTTCCGTCGGGCCGTTCCGTGTGCTCGGTGTCGTCTTGTCCGTGCTGCTCCTCGCCCCGGCCACGGCGGGCGAGGCACCCGCCGCTCCCGACGCGCCCCCCTGGGCCGCGCCGCTCGACGCCGCGGTCGATGCCGCGGTGGCGCCGGCCGTCGCCGTGCGCCACCACCTGCACGCCAACCCGGAGCTGTCGAACCGCGAGGAGCAGACGGCGGCGCTGGTGGCCGAGCGGCTGCGCGAGCTGGGCTACGAGGTGGAGACCGGGGTGGCGCACACCGGCGTGGTGGGCCTGCTGCGCGGCGGCCGACCGGGGCCGGTGGTGGCGGTGCGGGCCGACATGGACGCGCTGCCGGTGACCGAGGCGAGCGGCCTGCCCTTCGCCTCGACCGAGCGCACCACCTTCCTCGGTCAGGAGGTGGGCGTGGCCCACGCCTGCGGCCACGACGTGCACGTGGCGGTCGGCCTGGGCGTGGCGGCGGTGCTCGCCGAGCGCCGCGCCGAGCTGCCCGGCACGGTGAAGTTCCTGTTCCAGCCAGCGGAGGAGGGCCCGCCGCCGGGGGAGCGCGGCGGCGCCTCGTTGATGATCGAGGAGGGCGTCCTCGACGACCCGCGTCCCGAGGCGATCTTCGCGCTCCACACCTACCCAGAGCTCGAGGTGGGGAAGATCGGCTGGGTCACCGGCCCCACCTATGCGGCGGTGGACCAGTTCGTGGCCAGGATCGAGGGCCGCCAGGCCCACGGCGCGGCGCCGCACACGGCGGTGGACCCGATCGTGATGGGCGCCCAGGCGGTGATGGCGCTGCAGACGATCCGCTCGCGCAACCTGCCGCCGGACGCGCCGAGCGTGGTGACGGTGGGGATCTTCCGCGGCGGCGAGCGCTTCAACATCATTCCCCAGTCGGTGCACCTGGAGGGCACGGTGCGCACCTACGATCCCCAGGTCCGCGCCGACATCGAGCGGCGGATGGGCGAGATCCTCGATGGCGTCACCCGCGCCGGCGGCGGCCGCTACGAGCTCGACTACGTGAGCAACGCCCCGGCGACGATCAACGACGCCGAGCTGGCCCGCCGCGCCCGGGCGCCGCTGGAGCGGGCGGTGGGCGCCGACGACGTGGTGGAGGTGCCGCCGGTGATGGGGGGCGAGGACTTCGCCTACTTCTCGGAGCTGATCCCCGGCTTCTACTTCCGCCTCGGCACCACGAACCCCGAGCACGGCAGCGGCGGCCTCCACACGCCGAGCTTCCGGGCCGACGACGGCGCCGTGGAGGTGGGCATCCGGGCGATGGCCCACGTGGTGTGGGACTTCCTGGCGACCGGCGGCGTGGCGGGCGGGGAGGTGGCGAACGCCGGTCCCGGGCCGGCCGCCGTTGCCGCGGAGCCGTCCGCGATGGCCACCGGCGGGGCCGCCGGTCGATGACCGGCGCCGGGCCCACCGGCCCGGACCGGCCGGACCTCGATCTGCGCGGCCTCTTCTGCCCACTGCCGGTTCTCCTCACCGATCGCGCCCTGTCGCCGCTGGCGCCGGGCGCCCGCCTCACCGTCCTCGGCGACGACCCGGCCATCCACGGCGACCTCCCCGCCTGGTGCGCCGAGACCGGCCACCGCCTGGTCGCCCTCGAGGAGCTGCCGGGCGGCGTGCTCCGCTTCGTGGTGGAGAAGCGGAGTCCTGCTTGACGCGTACTTCGCCTCTTTGTAGGCTTCGCGAAGTCTTCTAATTCATCCGTGACGCGGCTCCGATCCGCGCGCGTTCCGGCGCGGATTCGAGGGTCGCACTCTGCCCCCTCCGGGGGGCGCAAGGAGCCCTTCATGTCCGAGATGGGACTGTCCTCTCGCGGCGCGTGCTTTCGATCGCCGATGCGCGCCCTCGTCACGATCCTCGCGCCGGCCGTCGCCGCCTCCCTACTCTGCGCGGGGCTCGCCTTCGCGGCGCCCCACCAGACGTCGGCCGAGCCGGCGGCGGGCGCCACCGCCACCTACCCGCCCGGCACGGTGGAGGACGTGCGGCCGAGCAACCTGACGATCGATCAGATCCGCGCCGACGGCGCCATCGGCAACCTCAACCAGGGGATCGAGATCGAGACCCATGGCCTGCCGACGCGCCTCGTCGCCTGGCCGGGGATCGGCGCCCTCAACGGCGGCATCCACGTGATCACGCTGGCACCGGGCGCCGACAGCGGCATGTACTCCTACCCCGTCTCCGAGGAGGCGGTGATCGCACTGCAGGGAAGCGGCGAGGTCTTCCTGCACGGCAAGTGGGTGAGGATCGAGGCCGGCGACGTGGCCTACTTCCCGGAGAAGGTGGAGCACGGGATGCGCAACCCGAAGGGCAGCACCAAGGACTTCGTGGTGGTGGTCCAACTGACGCCGGCCCACCTCGATCTCTACCAGTTCGGTGGCTTCTACGACCGCGCTTCGGGCACCTTCGACTACGACGCCATCGACGCCGCCGAGAAGAAGGCGAAGCCCGGCACCCTCCCCGCGGCATCCGAAATCCACTTCAGCGATGCTCACCCCGAGTTGCGCGCCTGGAACCTGTCGAATGAGGAGATCCGCAGCAAGGGGGCGCTGTTCAACCTGTTCAAGGGCGCAAAATTCACCGGCATCGGCGTACCGATGCGCATCATCCTCTTTCCCGGCTTCGGCACTCGCAACGCCGGCCTCCACACCGGTTACATCCCGGCCGGCGGCGCCGCCGACATCCACACGCACCCTTTCTCCGACGACATCATCGTCACGGTGGCCGGATCGCTCGTCGTCTACAACGCCGGCAAGGCCTACACCATCAACGCTCTCGATACCACCATCGCTCCTGCCCTCGCCAAGCACGGCGCCGGCGGCACCTCGCCCAAGCCCGCCCTGATGTTCGGCTTCGGCGCCCCGCCCCAGCCCGATCTCTATATGCGCACTCCCTACTACCAGCACGGCCAGTACATCCGCCCGGAGTTCGAGTTGCTGGAGGTGCCGGCGATCGAATAGGGCAGATCGGGAGGGGGGCCTGGGGAGGGGAGGAGGATCGGGGCATGAGCGATTCCCTGGATCGCCGCCCCTGAGGGACCTGCCGCTTCCATCCCGCTCGGCGTAGGATCGAACCTCCCCAGCAACGACCAGGAGGTCCCGCGATGACCACCGCCGCCCCCGACACGACCGAAGCCACCCGCCTCGCCGACCAGCTCGAGCGCGCCTACCGCGGGGGCGCCTGGCACGGGCCCGCGCTGGCCGAGGCGCTCGACGGCGTCGACGCCGCCACCGCCGCCCGGCGGCCGATCGGCTCGGCGCACACGATCTGGGAGATCGTCGCCCACGTGTCGGTGTGGACGGAGGTCTGCCGCCGGCGCATCGCGGGGGAGGCGATCCGCGACCTGGCCGCCGAGGAGGACTGGCCCGCCTCGCCCCCGGCCGGCGTGGACGGCCGAGACGGCGGCGGCTCCGTCGAGGACGCCTGGCGCCGCGAGCTCGCCACCCTCGACGAGCGCCACCGCCGTCTCCACGCCGCCGTCGCCGCCCTCGACGACGGCCGCCTCGACGACCCGGTGGCCGGTTCCGACCCCACCGTCCGGGGCCTGCTCCTCGGTGTGCTGCAGCACCACGCCTACCACGGTGGGCAGATCGTGCTGCTCGCCAAGGCCGGCGCCGGCGCATGAAGCCGGAGGAGGCCGCCGTCCGCCAACGGCTGGCCGACCGGCGCGAGCGGCTGGCGGCGGCGGCCGGTGCTTCCGCGGGGACGCGCCTCGTCGATCTGCTGCGCCAGGTGGACTCGGCTCTCGGCCGCCTGGACGCCGGTGAGTGGCCGGTGTGCACCGCCTGCCGGGTGCTGGTCGAGCCGGAGCTGCTGGACGCGGCGCCGGCGGTGCGCCTGTGCTTCGAGTGCCTCACGGCGGACGAGGTGCGCGCCCTCGAGCGCGACCTCGAGGGCGCCGCCCGGGTGCAGCGGGCGCTGCTGCCGCCGCGCCGGGCGGCCCACGACGGCTGGGAGGTCGCCTGGCTGTGGGAGCCCAAGGGCGCCGTCTCCGGCGACCACGTGGACCTGCTGCCGCCGCGCCGCGACGGCAGCGAGCCCGACCCGTGCCACCTGCTGGTGGGCGACGTCTCCGGCAAGGGTGTGGCCGCCTCGCTCCTCCAGTCGCACCTCCACGCCCTGTTCCGGGCGCTCACCGACCCGGCGCTGCGGCTCGCCGAGCTGCTCGGCCGCGCCAACCACCACTTCGCCGCCGCCACCGTGGGGGCGAGCTACGCGACGCTCGTCTTCGCACGCCTGTTCGCCGACGGCACGCTGGAGCTGGCCAACGCCGGTCATCCGCGGCCGCTGCTCGCCAACCGCCGCGGCGTGCGCCCGATCGAGGGCAGCGGCCTGCCGCTGGGCCTCTTCGCCGAGTCCGCCTACACGGCGCACCGCCTCCAGCTCGAACCGGGCGAGGTGGTCCTGGTCTACACCGACGGTTGGACGGAGGCAGCCCGCGGCGACGACGAGTACGGCATCGGCCGCGCCGCCGCCGCCCTGCGCCGCAGCGCCACCCTGCCGCTTCCCGACCTGCTCGCCGCCTGCCGCCGCGACGTCACCGAGTACCTCGACGGCGAGCCGCTGGCCGACGACCTGACGCTGGTGGCAGTGCGCCGGGGCGACTGAGTGCGAGAAGGCGGCGTTTCAGGGGTGGGACGTTGCCGCGGAAACCTCGGGGCGGCCCGTCAGCGGGCTCGCATCTGCCGCGGCGGCGGCACCGCCGCCAGCAGCAGGGCCAGCACGCCGAGCCCGGCGAGGGCGCAGCCGGCGACGAAGGATGCCGGCCGGTAGATCAGCTCCACCCGGTACCGGCCGGCCGGCAGCCAAGCGCCCACGAACGGGCCGTTGACCAGCAGCGGAGGCACGACCTCGCCGTCCACCAGCACGCGCCAGCGGGAGTCCTGGTAGAGGCTCGACGCCAGCAGGCGCGGCTCGGCGAGCTCCACCTCGGCCCAGGCGCGGGCGCGGTCCACCCGGATGCGGTGGATGCGCGAGGCCCAGGGGCGCTGGGCCTGCCAGGCGGGGGCGTCTCCGGGAATCCACTCCACCAGCGAGCGGCGCCGGTAGCGCGGGTGGTCGAGCAGCCACTGCCGCCAGTCGCGGCCCCGGGGATGGGCCGCCGCGCGGGGCAGGTAGAGGAGCGGCAGGGCGCCGGGCCGTTCCCAGATCACCGAGCGCGGCGTCCGCAGCACCTCGCGGGCCGGCGGCGGCAGGGCGACGTGGGGCCAGGTGAGGAGGTAGCGCACCGCGAGCAGGTCGTAGAGCGGGCTGCCGTGGACGTGGAAGAGCTCCCCCCAGTCATCGATGCCGCCGCGGAGGGGGCCGACCAGGTGGTGGTAGGGCGCGGGGAGCGTGGGGCCGGAGTGGCGCGCGTCGGGCAGGCCGCGCACGGCGGGCGTCATGGCGAAGAACGTGGCGCCGACCCCGGCGAAGCGCTGGTAGCCGCCGGGACGTCCGGGGCCGCCGAGCCGCTCCTGGAGGAAGCGCACCTCCTCGGTCTCGGGGTAGAAGAGGCGCGGGACGGCAGGCGGGTGGAGGGGCAGGTGGAACGCGAGCAACTCCACGGCGACGGTGGCCGCGAAGACGGCGAAGGCGAGGCGGGCGGTCGCGGGCGTTTCCGCGGCAACGTCGGCTCGGGCCGGTTCGGCGGTGGTTTCCAGGGCGGCGGGGGACCGGGGGGCGCCGGACGGGGGCTTCTTGCGCAGCGTGGCGGGGCGGCGGCGGGCGGCGAGCAGACAGGCGGTGGCGATGGCCAGGGTCAGCAGCTGGACGGTGAGCCAGGCGGTCCGCAGCGCGGCGAGGGCCGAAGGGTCCTGCGGGTTCGGATGCGCGGCGAAGGCCCACGCCAGCAGACCGCCGAGCCCGAGGGCGACGATCCCCACCACGGGCGCCGGCGGCCCCTGCCAGGACTCGCCGCGCTGATCCTCCCGCCGCTGCCCGTTGGCTCGCACGCGCTCGAGCACCGCCGCCGCCAGGTAGGCGGTGGCGAAGGCGAGGAGGAGCAGGAGGCGGTGGTGGCGGCTCGCGGAGTGGCTGAGCCCGGGAAGGCTCTCGAGGACGTAGAGCAGCCCCGGCGGCCGGGCGACGACGGCGAGGGAGACCCAGGCCATGCCGAGGAAGAGCCGCTCCTGGGGCAGGCGGCGCCGGGCGGGCCAGAGGGCGAGGAGGGCGGCCAGCAGGGCGGCGGTGCCGACGTACCCGGTGGTGTCCTCGTTGGGGTTGTCGAAGCCCCAGTAGGGGCGGTGGAGCCAATCGCCGAAGGCGCCGGGGGCAACGGTGGCCACCAGGCGCTTCTCCATGCCGTCGAGGCTGGCCTGTCGCTCCTCGGGCGTGCGCCACCCGGCCCACGGCCCCTCGGCGCGCACCGCCGCCTGCCCGGCCTCCACCTGCAGGTGCCGGATCATCTGCGGCAGGTACTCGGCGACCGGAAGGACGACGGGGGCGGCGAGGGCGAAGGCGGCGGCGCCGCAGGCGAGCCAGCGGCCGGCGAGGGCGAGGCGTTCGCGGTGGGTGCGCCCGGAGCGGTCGAGCAGCCGGGCCAGGGCGAAGGCGCCGCCGGCGAGGACCCCGTAGAGGATCGTCTCCGGGTGGCCCGCGGTGAGCAGGGTGAAGACGCTGGCGCCGAGGAACACGAAATCGCGCCGACGGCCGCGGTCGGCGGTCAGCGCCAGGCCGTAGAGGACGGCGGCGAGGGCGGCGGAGACGCTGGTCTCGTGCCAGCCGAGCCAGTGCAGGGTCCAGGCGCCGAGGCCGAGGGCGAGGCTGCCGGCCAGGGCGGGCAGCTCGCCGGCGCCCTGGCGGCGGAAGAAGAGGAAGGCGAAGACGAGGGTGGCGAGAACGCGCAGCGCCGCGATGGCGCCGGGCGCTTGGTGGAGCGGCAGAACTCGGGTGAGGAGGGCGAAAGGCTGGAGCGGCTGCGGCTGGGGATCGCCGAGCAGCGGCATGCCGGCGGCGGAGAAGGCGTTCCACAGCGGCCACTCGCCGGCGGCGGTGGCCTCGCGGACGATGGCGAGCCCGGGGGTCCCCTGCATCACGTTGTCCCACTGCAGGGCGTTGACCCCCAGCGGGTTGCCCGGCAGTCCGTGCCACGGCGGCATGCCGGCCAGCATGTCGAGCGGCAGCAGCACGAAGCCGCCGAAGAGCACGGGGGCGAAGAGGAGGAAAAGGACGCCGGCGAAGACGGCTGCGACTCGCCCGGGGAGGGGATCGAACCACCGCCGCAGCGCGGCGAAGAGGCCCGTCCCGAGCAGCACCACCAGGGCCCCGGGCGCGAGGTCCGCCCACGTCCACCAGTCCATCGGGCGAGCCTACCGCGCCGCGCCGCGCACCCTCCAACTCCCTGCCCCCATTGAGCTTGACCCACGCCCCGGAAGCTGGTAGAAACTGCCCCTTCGGAGACCCTTCAGCGGTCTCCCCGCCCGCAAGGGACGGCCAGGTAGCTCAGTTGGTAGAGCACACGACTGAAAATCGTGGTGTCGCTGGTTCGATTCCGGCCCTGGCCACCATCGTAAATCTCTTACCTTCAATCACTTACGCTTTGCCTTGAGGGGTGCCGAAAGGCTGTCGTTCGTAGCTGTGGGCACCCTATGGGCGCGCCGACTCAGCGGCTTGCGGTGCCGACCACCGCGATGCCGAACCCTCGACTCGGCGGGGACCTAGCCCCGTCCTCTTCCCCATACCGCTGATAGCCTCTTCCGATCCTTGTCGAGCTTCACGAGTGCTTGGGCGAACAGGTAGATGGGACCGCTCTCTTGCCCCACTAGCGCCTGCACGGCGACTGAAACTCCGCCGCGCAATTCCCAGCCATCGTCCAAGTGAATCTGTACTTCGTTCTGCAACGACGGTACACTGTTGCCGACTATAACCTTGTAATGCAAGAAAATCCTCCTGTGTCAGCAGTCCTGCTCGAAATAGGTGTCCAGGGCCTCTCTGACGATCTCCGACTGGCTCTTACCCTGCTCGTAAGCGCGTAGCCGTAGTTCGGCGTACTGCTCCGAGGTGAGCAGCACGGCCACCCGCTGGAGTCCACCGGGTGTCGTCGTGGTTTCGCCGCCCTTCGGCCCTTTCTTGCGCGCCATGGGGGAAGCGTACACGTCCGCAGTGGACCCATTGACCCATTGTGCTATCGTGGGTCTCCCTAGAAACGGCAGCGGCCCCGCCCACCGGACGGGCCGGAAGACGGGGCCTAGCCACTCACGGAGATTACGGCTCCATGAGCGACCAGACCAAGCATACCTATGTTGACCGATGGGGAAGGCAACCCCTTCCCCGAAGTTGGGAGGATCAGGCGTTTCTGCGCGAAGTTGCGGTCGCCTTCCTGCCGCCAAACCACGCGACGGCGGCCCGCCAGCTTTCCGACTTCCTCTTCGAGACGATCCTCGAGTTCGGCGCCGGCTGCACCCTGCCGGCGATGCTCCGCGCGTTGGCCGCGGACCTCAAGTCCACCAGGGATGCCCTCGCCGGGATCACCAGCGACGAACAGCACCCGTCCAGCCTGACTTCCTGGTGCGATCGGCTCCAGGCCGTTCAGGATGAGCTGCTGGCGGAGGCAGTGCGGGTGGAGCAGGCGACCAAGGAGCCGGAGCCCAGGAGCCGCGACGAGGCGCGGGAGCGACATACGGCCGCCGTTCGGCCGGTCATGCTGACTGTCGCCGACGAGCTGCAGAAGTCGCGGCGGGCGCTGGCGGCCGTTACGTCGCCGGCCATGGACCTGTTGGGACTCGCCAGCGATCTGCGAGTTGTCGAGTCCAAGCTTCGAGGCTGGGCCCAGCGGATGGATACGCCTTGGCTGGCGGAGCCGGAGGCGGGAAGCGAGCAGGAGCCGGGATCATGAGCACTCGGCTCGTGAACTGCGGTCCGGCTCTCCGGCGGCTGCGTAAAGCGCGGGCGCTTCGGCAAGCGGATTTGGCCGCCCGGGCAGGCGTGACGAAGGCGATGATCAGCTCCTATGAGGCCGGGCGAACTCAATCGTCGCTCGCTAGTCTGGACAAGATCCTCGCCGCCCTGGGCGCGTCACTCTACGAGCTTGCCCAGGTCCTCGACGCCGTGAACGAGGTGCGCTCATGATGGGGCACCTCGAAAGTCTCGGCCCCGCGTTGAAGCTCATGCGGCAGCGGCGGGGGATCAAGCTGTTCGAAATGGCGGAGCTGGTGAACTGCTCGCCGAACACGCTGATCGCCTATGAGCGGGGTAGGAGGCTGCCCTCTTTGCGGCGGCTGGAGACGATTCTGAAAGAACTCGGAGCTACGCTGTCGGATCTGGAGCGGGCGGTGAAGTATGTGGCTCGCATAGCGACCTAGACAAGCGGGACGAGATCGGCTATATTGGAGTCATTCAGGCCCACCGGCGTCCCCCTGCCCGCGAAGGGCGGGGATTTACGGCGCCGGTAATTCTGTCCCCAGGGGATGCCTTTTGGCATCCCCTGAATAATTTTATGGAGAGCATAAAGATGAATGAAAATTTAACCGTCGGGGCCTCGCCACTAAGAGTGCGAGTCTTTATTGATTTCTGGAACTTTCAGCTAACTCTAAACGAAGTCGCGGGCAAACAGGTTAACCTTGACTGGAAGCAGGTAGGTTCCTGGTTGGCAGAGAAGGCGTGTGCTAGCACTGAGTTGAGATCACATGTTTACGAAGGATGTATTGTATATACATCCTATGACCCCGACACGCCGGCCGGAAGAAAATATCGCGCCTGGGTTACAGGTTGGTTAGATCTTCAAGCTGGTGTCTCTGTTAGGTGTAGAGAGCGACGCCGAAGATCGCCGCCGAAGTGTCCGAATTGCTACGAACAAATTGCAAGCTGTCCCCATTGCGGAAGAGATACCAGGGGGACGGTCGAGAAGGGTGTCGATACTCTCTTGGCTACAGATATGATTCGGCTAGCGTGGGAGGAAGCGTATGATGTTGCTGTTCTCGCCACTCTCGATGCCGACCTAATTCCTGCCGTGGAGTTCTTAGACCTGAAGGCGCGAAAAGTAATTCAAGCAGGTTTTCCGCCAAAGGGTCGCGACCTAGCCACCACGTGTTGGGCATCATTCAACGTTAGTCCCGATTATCAGCAGATTGAGCGCTAGTGCTTGAGCTGATTTGTCGACCTGCGAAGGCGTCGGCGCAGGCCACCAAAAGAGCTTCCAGGGAACGTTCCATAGGAATCATGAAAAACTCTCGGAACTCCTCATCCGTTAGATTTTCGTTGGGTCCATGCCACGGAGTGCAGCGCCGAGTGAACTGCTCAGCTTCATATTCGATGATGGGATGGCGACCACCAAGTCGCGTCACTTCTTCTATGAGTTCCAGTCGCAGGTCCTGGAATTTTTTTATTGTTTTTGGCTTGGAGTCGAGGGCTAAGGTTTGGGCGACATTCTGAATTTGATAGATTATTCGTTTTAGCTGGCGTATGGCTCTCGCATCATAACCGCTGGGTTGAGCGTACCCCTGGGCCTTACGCAAAATCTCAACCGTGAAGCGATAAGACTCGTGGGCGGCTACCATTAAGAAGAGGAGAAGGTAACCAATGAGCAGGAGGAGCAGAGAAGATGAAAGATACGCTAAGGCCGTCAGCACCGTCGCTGCCGCTGCATGGAGTCCGGATAGCCAGAACGGAGACTTCAACGCTCTAGTGAAAAGATACAGTTCGTGTTGCCACCAGGACCTCGACGCTTCGGGCACCCCACGAGCCTAGCACCTCAGGGGGATGAAGGCGCCATTTGCCCCCAGCGGTCGCCGCCGCGTCGAATTTCGGCCTCGGTACCGATGATCTTCTGCTCAATCAGGTCCCGGAGTGATTCCAAGGCCCCAGCCGCCCTGTCGAGACAGACGATTCGCGGCGGTAGGTTGCCGACAATTTGGAACACGTCCCGGCAGGACTGCGGCAAGTCCCGTTCGTACTCGGCATCCAGGCTGCGGCCGAAGCCGAGCGGCAGCGCCGGCCAGAGAACCGCGGCTTCCTCGCCGCACTCTGGGCACGCCGTAGCGTCTTCGTGCTCCGTCAGACTCCAGGTGAAGCCACACCCGACCCGCGTGCGCCGGTCCACCTGTTGGACCTGGCAGACGACCGCGTCGAGGTCGGCCAGTAGACCACGGGCGGCGGCCAGCTCCCGGCCCACGGTGTACCCAGGGCTGCGGCCCGCCCGCTGGGCATTCGGGCCGCGCTCGGCGACCTCGGCTTCCAACTCGGCAGCGATCCCGCGCACCGTCGCTGCCGCCTGTCGCCAAGTCGCAGCGGCTTCCGTCGCGCGTTTCAGGTTGTCGAGCCGGCGCGGCAATTGGCTCTTGAAGAACGTCAATTTGCTCGTCCAGCCGCTGATGCACTGCCACATTTCGAAGGCGGCTTGGCGCTCATTGTGGGATCGTGCGTCGTTCTCGTCCGGGGTCTTGTCGGCGAGCCGGCGGACCTGTTCCAGCAGGGTGTCGGCCCGCGTCATGGCTTTGGATGGAGTCATGGGGCCGGCGCTCGTCTCGATGGTGAGCTGGTCGTTCATCGGTTGATTTCCCTCCTCTCGTGCCGTGCCGTTGCTCATCGGCGGCCGTGGCCGAAGCGGGCGGCGAGGTCGGCCGCTTGCCGGGCGGCTTGGAGTTTGGCGATGTCATAGCTTCCCTTGGGCCGGTACAGCTCCAGGTCGTCAACTCCGGCCGCTGCCGCACGCTGCTCCGCCCGCTCCTGCCGCTGCTGGTTCAACGCGGCTGCCTCCCGGGCTGCGGCCTGTGCGAGCTGGCGCCGAAGCTCAGCGCGGACTGCGGGCGTGTCGTGCTCGGCGCTGAACGGCGCCATGGAACCATCCCAGGTCTCAGGGTCGTAATGGTCAATAACCCGCTGCGCGGCTGCTGCGGCGCGTTGCTCGGGAGTCGTCTTCGTGCTCATTTCCTGCTCCTCATGATCGTTGTTGGAACCGCAACTGCACTGTGAACTGTCGTGTCCGCATGCGGCCGTAGTAAGGGTGCCGGCGGCGGGTGTCGAGACGGTTGGGCGAGTCGTTGCAGCAGCCCGAGGAGCGCCGCAGCCCATTTCCAAGCTGCACGCGCCGGCCACGCCTTCCGGGAGCATGGCGAGGTGGTCACTCGTGATGGCCTGCCATTCGGCCACGTAGCTCCGGCCGCCGACCTGTCCCTTTCGCGGCACGGTCGAAACCCAGCAGCCCACGCTGACTTCCACCGTCTCGCCAAGAAGCGCGCGCTGCACCACCTTGAGCGGATCGCCGCCAAGCTCCTGAGCGCGGACGAGGTCCAGCCACGCTTCGAGAACGAGCCGCCCGCGCGTCACTCGCGGATGGAAGACGGTGCCGAAATGGTCGGCGGCGAATTGCTCCGGCGAATTTGCGGAGCCACCGTTCTCCGTCGGATGGTTGGAGACCACGGGGCGACCCGCCCACTGCCCGTGACTCGCGGCGAGTACGGCCAGCGGGACGAATTCCGGCCCCGGCGCGTTGCTCGCGTGAATCACCTCGTTTCCGATCAGCGCCACCACGGGCACCACGGCGAAATCCCGCCCGCGGAGCTTGCGGACCTTGACGGCTGCCGTCCCATCGATGCGGCCGGCGAGCTGGCGGGCGACCGGGGCGGGCATCAGCGGTCCTCAAACCCGAAGGAGCGAGCAAGGAGCTGGTCAACCGCGCTCGGGCCGGTGGGCGAAGCGCGGCGGGCGAGGTCCCGGGCGAAGGCGAGCCTGTCCAAGATCAGCCGGTCAGCAGTGGCCTCCGTAGCCTTCACAAGCACCGGCCGGCGGCGTGGCAGACGACGGGCGACTCGCGGCGGCGGGGAGACGGTCGGCTGCATCCGAGCGCTGCCCCAGACTGCCGAAATCACCTTCGGCCCGTGCGAGGCGGCAGCGAGCGCCCCGGCCGCTGCAACCGCCCGGTCGTCATGCCCACCGCGGCGGTGGTCTACGCGGTCCCGACCGGCGGTTCCGCGGCGCCGCTCCAGGCCGCGCAGCTCGCGCAGCAGGTGGGGATCGTCCAGGAGCACCACGGCTGCCGCGTTCACCAGGGGCAGGAGCTCAAGGTACAGCTCGGAGGTGGTGCGGTCGCTCGGGCGGTAGGTGACTCGATGACGACGGAAGCCTTCCTCCACGAAGCCCGGCGCATAGCGGTCGCCCTCGACGCGGGCCAGCCGGTAGCGGTGGAGCAGGGCGGCGGCTTCGGCGATCACGCCGGAAGGGTTGAAGGGCGGCTGCCACGCTCGACAAACGTCGAGCACTGCCCGTTCGCCGTCACGGTGCGCGATCCCCAGGCCGAAAGCATCCTTGCCGCTGCCGCTGGCCGCATCCACGAAGCCCACGTAGCGCGCTCCCGCAACCGGCCGGCGCTCCCGCACGCCGGCTTCCACCACGGCGGCCAGCGCGTCCGGCTCGAGGAACGCGGAGACGCCGGCCCGGAACTCGCCCAGCACCTCGGAACGGTAGGCGTCCGGGTCTTCGGCCTCCATGCGAGCCAGGTAGTCGCGCGGCAGGGTCGGGTTCATCTGCGGTGCCGTCGCCTGCCAAACCAGGGTGGGGGAGTCGTCACGGCCGAAGTGGCGGCGGTGCAGGTCGTAGAGTGCGCCGGCTTGAGCGTAGGGCGAGGACAGGATCAGCAACCTACCGCCGGTGGTGGAGAGTGCCGGCCGGATCGCCCGGAGCATTTCCACGTCTTGGGGGCGGCCGTCCGTCGCGGTGAAGAATGCCAGCTCATCGACTACGGCGCACGCTGCCCGGACGCCTCGCACGCCCGCCGGCCGGCACGGGTAGACACCCAGGGTAACGGCCCCGGCAAGCTCCAGCTCCGTGCTGGTCTCCCGCGTCACCTCGCGCCGCAGCAGCCCGGAGCCCTGGACCGCTTCCGCGACGTACCCGTAAAGCGCCCGCTGCGCCCCTCGAAGGTCCTGAGCGATCAAGGGGACGTAGACGCCGCGCTCGCCGGCAGCCAGCGCTCGGGCTGCCTCGAAGACGCCGACCAGGGCCGCCACCCGAGATTTGCCGGATTGCCGCCCCACCACGAGCGCGGCTTCGGGATACCCGCCGGCCCGCGGCTCCCGGCGCCCCGTGTGCTGCCGGAACAGCTCCAGGTCGCCAGCGTCCAGCGGGAGCCCGTAGACGGCGCGAAGGAAGACGAGCCAGGGGCGCCACGTGTCGAGGTCGCGGAAGGCCGGCAGCGAGCCGAACAGGGCCGGGTCTTCGAGCGCGTGGAGGATGTTCACGGCGCCACCTCGCCGGAGTCGCCGTTGCTCGCCATGTAGTTCGCCAGCGACGGGCCGGGTTTCGGTTCCCGCTTCAAGCCGAGCAACCGAAGGTGGCGCTCTACGCGGTCCACCGCGCTGCTCCAGACGGTGAAGGCACGGCGGGTGCGGCCGGAGCTGGTCAGGGGGCCGCCAGAGTCCACCACGCGGGCGAAGGCAGAGTCTCGGATCAGGACGGCTTGAGCGAGCCCGTCAGCGGCCACCAGCAGCGCCCGCGGGGCATCGTGGAGGGTGTGCCCTGCATCCTCGACTACCAGCCGTTGCAGCTCCCGCCGCTCGGCTTCGTGTGCCTGCCAGAACTCGACGCTGCGATGCCCGGCCACCACGGCCAGCCCGTTCCCCGGCAGCGCATGGCCGCTGGCGCATCGATCCGGGTTTTCGGCGTGGCGTACGGCACCGCACCGGCAGCGCACCGTTTCGGGTGCCGAATCGGGGCCGTTGTGGCCGAACGGTGCGCTTGCCCTGAAGCCGGGTGCCCATCCGGTGCCCATTGCTCGCGTTGCCGGACTGGAAACCATTGTCAGCACTCCATTTGCGGTCGGGTGACACTATGATTGTGAATCATTGCTTGTCACCAGGTGCTCTTAGCGGTTTGCGGCGTTTGGCGACCCGCAGTGTTCGCCTGCTGCGGGCTTGCTGCGGTGTTCGTCTGTTGCCGGGCATAGTTGTAGTTCTACTGTAGGGTGCTACACCCGAACGCCCTTCTATAGGGTGCGAGTCCGGGGCACGCCCTGTCATCGGGCGGAATCCCCTTCTCGTACAGCCGTCAAAAGTCTTTGAATCTTGATCGTTCGTCTCTGCAATATGCGGTATAGTTCATTTACAGTGTGGTTCATCGAATCTCGATCCCGCCGGAGGAGACTATCTTGATGCCGCAGGCCATCAAGTAGGACTACGCCGCCGAGTGAGCTGCTGCTGATGCCCAGGCGGGTAGCGGTGCTGTTAAGGTGGGTTCGCTGGGTCTCGGGGGCGCGAAATTTAACTTCGCGCTGCGAGCCACTGTTAAGGTCCGGGATCGTCATCGTGAACGACCGTAACAACATGAAAATATCATCTGCGTCCTCGGCGTCTTTGTAGTCATAGGTAATGGCTTGATCGTAAGCATTTCTCCAGGCTTGGAACTGCGGCGAGCGGCATAGAACACACAATCCGTGGCGAACACATGCCGCGAAGGCTCGCTCCCGCGGAGGGATCGGCGGCATTTCCAGCGCAAGAACTCGCTGAATTGATCTGACGACGTAGTTTGGTACATTATACAGCGAAATCCATTTGAGCGGGTCGGTATCGCTGCCATTGAACTCATCGGATTGGAGGGCCTCGCGCAGCGTAAAGCTCTCGGGTGGTGTGTTCAGGAAGTTATCGCGAAACATTCTCTCGTTCTCTTATGAATCCACGTATAGTGCTGGCGCGCCATCCGACTGCGCCCGGCGAAATTCGAATGGGAGGGGGGAGTTCGCCGCGGCGCTGCATCCGCCACAGCGTGACCTTGGAGACGGCGAGAATGGCTGCGACCTGGGACGGACGCAGAATTTGTTCCAGCGGTGTCTTTTCCACTTACACTCATCCTCCTTGAGTGCAAATGGAATCATGGACGGTGGTTCAGAGGCACCGCTTGGTAGGCCAGAAGTTTTGGAGCCGACTAATCAATAGCTAGTCGGCGAAGATGGCCGCGCACCGTTCCCTCCGGTATCCCGAGTGCTTTAGCGATTCTTCTCGCGAGCCAACGGGTGGAGCGATTCTCACGATGGTAGGGGTGCTCCTGGCGGAGCCGCCTTGCCGAGTCCTCTACGTTTTCGGCGACCTGGTCGGCGGCCACCGTTCTGCGGCTTCCGCCTTTCCGGCCGGCGGCGATCCGCTGAGCTTGCTGCGCCCTCCACTTCCGAGCGGCGGGCCATTCGCCCGCTAGTACGCCTATCCGGACAGCTTCGGCGGCAGCATGGGAAGCATGGCCTTGGCGAAGACAGTGTCGCACCGCCTTGAGACTCTGCAAAATGGCAAGGGCGTAGGCAGCATCGGAAGTCGGTTCGGGTGGGGCTCCACCGGAAGGCGGCACGTGCTTGCGGCAGGTATCTTCGAGGTCTGCGATTGTGGCCTCGAATGTGCTTGCAAAGGCAGCCTGCCTCGCCTGTTGTTTGAATCGGTTCCAGGCTTCGGCATCGGTCAAAGGCTTGTATTCCATGCAGACCCTACCCTCGTGGGAAGGCCACGATCACGGCGCCTTCGTCGCTGAACAGGTCCAGGATGACCGCGAGCTTCCGGCTCCAGCCTTCGAGCGCGGCCCGCTTCTCGGCGTCGTAACCGTGCCGGTCGTAAACCGCCGTGACGCCACGTTCCGCGTGATTCAGGACCTTTCCGATGTGCAGCCGCGGAACTCCGACGGACGCCATGAACGAAGCGGCGGTTCTGCGCAGGTCGTGGCCTCGGAAGTCGGCAACAGGAATGAGCTTCGCCGCCTGCGACTGCTGGCGCTTGCCGCGGGCGCCGGCGAGTACAAAGTCGTCGATGATGGGGAGAGTAGAGAGCAGCTCGAGTGCCAGCTTCGACAGAGGCACACGATGGGCCAGCTTGTTCTTGCTCCGGCCGGCGGGAATCGTCCACAGTGCGTTGTCGAGGTCGAGGTCCTTCCAACGCATGGTGTTCACCTCTGCGCTACGCTGCGCCGTCACGAGCCGCAATCTCCAGAAGGCCCGCATCGCAGGTTCCATCCCATCGGTGCAGCTCCAGAAGGCGCGGATTTCCTCCTGGCTCAGAACGCGCTGTCTCTGCTGCTCGGTTCCAGGCCGCGGCGTCTTGAAGACTGGATTGAGCTGCACCATGTCCTGTTCCAGCGCAAAGTTGAAGAGCTTGTGCAGGAGCGCTCTCAGGCGGTTGGCCTGGATGGGCGCGTCCGTGGCCTTCGTCTCGATCAGCTCGCGGACGTCGCGGCGCGTGATGTCTGCTGCTGGACGGAGCCGCCAGTTCCGGGGAGTCTCCGTCGCCAACAGGTGGCGATCCACCCTCCAGCTCCGCTTCTTCGGCTCGCCTTCGCGAACCTCGTAGCTCCAAATGTCAGCTTCCGTCCCGTCAGCGGCCAGCAAGGCACCTCTTCGCACCGTGGCGCTGTTCCGCGTCTGACGTGGCCCAACGGCCGGCCCGAGCGCGTGACGGTCCAGGTAACGTTCCATGAGGTCGCCGAACGTGTCGGCTTCTCGCCGCTCCCGCTTCTCGCGGGACGGATCGCCGCCTTGTTTGACCTTTAGCAGCTCGTTCTCGGCAAGCTTCCGGGCATCCGCGAGCCCCACCGCCGGGAAGGGTCCAAGACTCACTCGCCGCCAGCCCCTGCCGACGCGGTAGCGGTAGCTCCAAGTCCTGGAGCCGGACGGTAGAACCCGCAGGGCGAGCCCCTGCACCTTCCCATCCCCCACCTCATACTGCTTGGCCTTCGGCTTCAAGCTTCGGATCGTCTTGTCAGTGAGCAAGCGCGCACTCCCTCGCCGGGAAACCGGCGTCTTCGGGTCGTGGTGTCTCCTGTGGGCACCACGTGGGCACCCGGCATAGGTAGCTTCGTGAAACACCATGCACCCGATTAGAGCACCGGAATCCCTGTCGGGCAAGGGAGTTCTAGGTTTGTGGAGGTGCTTGAAATCGCCTGAAACCGGCCAGCTAGGTGACTGAAAATCGTGGTGTCGCTGGTTCGATTCCGGCCCTGGCCACCATCAACCAAAAAATTCAAGCATTTACAGCTAGGTGGCTCCTGGTAGATCTCAGGTGCCCGTCGAAGGCCACCGCGAACGAGCGTAGCTGAGCCCAACGACATCGGTGCGGGTCGGAGAAGCAGCAGGGTAGCGTGATGAGCGGCGACCTGGAGCCGCCTCAAACTCGGCGCGGGGTGTTCGCGCGCGGTCGCGGATCCGAGCCGGCGATTGCGGTGGGAGCCTCCGACGCGCTCCAGGCTGCGACTCATCGACGGCCAGTCTTCAGGGGGGCTCCGTTGAGCAACCGACGCCGTGCGGCTACTATGGCCGCGGAGGCCGTGATGACGACCGTGAGCACACGCAGGCTGAAGGACGAGCTCTCCGCCTATCTTCGCCGGGCAGAGAAGGGGGAGCACGTCGTGGTGATGCGGGGGAGCCGGCCCGTGGCAGTCCTCGTGCCCTTCGGAGAGGCCGAGGGGCTCGACGAGGCGGCCCGGCTTCGACAACTCTCGGCTCGCGGGCTCGTCGTCTTGCCCGAGGAAGGTGCATCGAGGCCAAGGTTCAGCGGGAGACGTGTGCCGTCTCGGGGTAAGTCCGCGGCAGCGATGGTCCTCGAGGATCGCCGGTGATCCTGTTCGCCGAGACCAGCGCACTCATCAAGCTGTACGTGGAGGAGGCGGGCAGCGAAGCGATGGCCGAGCGTGCGCGGGGCACCCAGGTCGCAGCCTCGGTGCTCGCCTATGCGGAGGTCTACGCTGCCTTGGCACGCCGGCGGCGCGAGTCGCTGCTCACCGAGCCGGAGCATGCCACGGTGGTCGAGAGCTTCGAGCGGGATTGGCGGGAACATGATCCTCACGCCTTTCGGACCGGCCCTCCTGGCGCTCCTCCCGCGGCTGGTGGGCGAACATCCTCTCCGGGGCGCGGACGCGGTCCACCTCGCCAGCGCCCTCAGCATTCGCGACGCAGGGATCGAGGTGGTCTTCGCAGTGGCGGACGCACGGCTGTCGAGCGCCGGGGAAGCGGAGGGGCTGACCATTTTCGATCCGTTGCCTGCGTAGCCGAATCGGATCTCAGGCCTCCGGGTCGCTCGGCCTCCCCGGATGTCAGCCGCTCCTCGTCCTGACTCCGCCGCGCCAGCGCGACTCCCTTGGGCGAGAGGCCACCGAACAGAGTGGCAGCCAGATCGACAACCCTGAGAGTCGTGCCGTGAGGGCCAGGCTCCCTCCCACTTCGAATCTCGGGATCCTGAACGAAGGTCTGGATCGGCAGAATGGTTGCCGCCGTGTTGCCTCCTTGCCGGTTTCAGGTTGGCTACGGCGCTCTCGTCAGAGGGGGAAATCGTGTCGCCCCCTCCGCCGCCCGCAGCTCCCTATCCACCTCCCGCCCTAGCCTCGCCACGATCTCCGGGAGCGCGTCGATGTCGGGCTCGCGCGTGTTGAAGTTGACGATGCAGGAGCGCAGCAGGTAGCGGCCGCGGACCACCGCGTTGGACACGAAGCACTCGCCGCCGGATTGGATGCGCTCCAGCAGGGCCTCGTTGAGCCGGTTCAGGAGGTCGTCGATCTCGTGCACCCCGGCCTCGTCCCCCGCGGCCTCGCCGGCCTGACGGGCCGCCGCCCTCTCCGCCCGCTCGCGAAGATCCGGCGGCACGTAGCGGAAGGTGTTGATGCTCAGCGCCTGGGTGAAGGGCTGGAGCTCCGGGTGGGCGGCGACCGCGGCGTGCAGGCGGCGGCTC
Source organism: Thermoanaerobaculia bacterium (assembly GCA_036259255.1). Classification (GTDB taxonomy): domain Bacteria; phylum Acidobacteriota; class Thermoanaerobaculia; order Multivoradales; family JBCCEF01; genus DATACC01. Next base: position 22,592 of record DATACC010000173.1, read on the forward strand.
AGACGGATGTCGTCGCCGATCATTCGCAGAGTGCCGTCGCGGCCCACCTGGCGCAGCGTCAGCCACACCTTGAGCGCCCGGAAGCCGCGGGAGTTCTGCGGGCCGAAGTCGACGAAGTTCGTCGCCTCCTGGCCGAAGTGGTAGTACGGCGGATGGTAGGAGAAGGCCCGGCGCAGCGTCTCCGGGTCGCGCACCAGGACGCACCCGGCCTCGAGCGGCGCGTAGAGCCACTTGTGGGGGTCCACCGCCAGCGAGTCCGCTAGCGCCAGGTCCGCCAGCGCCGCCGGCGCGCCCGGCACCCGGGCCGCGAAGGCCCCGTACGCGCCGTCCACGTGGAACCAGGCACCCGCCTCGCGGCTGATCGCGGCGATCTCCGCCAGCGGGTCCACCGCGCCGGTGCTCACCGAGCCGGCCGTGCCCACCACCAGCATCGGCACGTCGCCCGCCGCGCGGTCGCGCGCCAGCGCCACGCGCAGGGCCGCGAGGTCGAGGCGCAGGTCGTCCCCGGTGGGAAGCCAGCGGATCGCGTCGGTCCCCAGGCCCGAGAGGTCCGCCGCCTTCTGGATCCAGGTGTGGGTCTCCGCCGAGGCGTAGATCCGCAGCCGCCGCGCCGCCGGCGCCTGCAGGCCCTCGGCGCGCAGGTCCCAGCCCTCCTCGAGGTCGGCTGCCTTCGCCGCCCGCGCCGCCAGCAGGCCCACGAAGTTGGCCATGTTGCCGCCGCTCGTGAACAGTCCGCCGCAACCTGCCGGGTAGCCCACCAGCTCGGCGATCCAGCGCACCGTCTGGGCTTCGATCTCGCTCGCCATCGGCGACAGCCGCCAGGCCCCCACGTTGGCGTTGACCGCCGCCGCCAGCAGCTCGGCCAGCACGCCCAGGGGCGCCGGCGACGAGGTGATGTAGCCGAGGAAGCGGGGGTGGCCGTTGAGCAGCGAGTGGCCGAACAGCAGCTCCGCCGCGCCGGCGAGCAGCGCCGCCGGGTCGGTGCCCTCGGCCGGCAGCGGCCGGTCGGCCCCCAGCACGGCCCGCACCTGGTCCGGCGATTCTCCCGGGGTGACGGGTCGCTCCGCCAAGGTGGCGAGGAAGGTGCCCACCGCGTCGACCAGCTGGTGGCCGAGGCGGCGGAACTCGTCGGCGTCCATCGCCAGGGGCGAGGGCCGCGCCGTTCCGGCCGCCTCGTCGGCGGGGGCGACGGGGGATTCGTGCTTCGCTTCGATCATTCGATCAGGGCCTCGAACAGCAGGTGGAACGGAGCTTCCGCCGCGCGGCGGATGCGGATCGGGCGGGCCGGCACCGGGCCCGAGGGCGCAAGGAGTCTCATCGCCCGCCCTACAGGTAGCCCAGGGCGCGCAGGCGCTCCGTCGCCTCCGCGTCGAGGTCCACGGCGCTGCCGCGGGCACGGGGGCCCGCGAGGGCGGCTTCGAGGCGGCCTTCCAGGGCGTCGCGCACCTGCGGGTGCAGGGGCGAGCGATCGGTCTGCTCCCCCGGATCGGCGGCGAGGTCGAACAGGCGCTCGCCGTAGAGCTTGAAGCGGCGGCTGCGGATGGCGTGCACGCTGCCATCGTCGAGGGTGGCCACCGCCAGGCGGCGGGTGTCGGCCTCGCCCTCGAGCAGCGGGCGCAGGGTGCGCCCGTCGAGCCCCTCCGGCACCGGCAGGCCCGCGAGGTCGAGGAGGGTCGGCGCCAGGTCGATCAGGCGCACGGGGCGGCGGATGCGCTCGCCCGCCCTCTCCCCGCCCGGCAACCGCACGATCAGCGGCACGCGCAGCAGCTCGTCGTAGAGGGTGTGGCTGTGCCAGCCCACCTGGCCGTGCTCGTTCATCTCCTCGCCGTGGTCCGAGGTGACGACGAGGAGCACGTCGTCCAGTCCGCGGCGGGCGAGGCCGGCGAGCAGCGCGCCCAGGGCGCGGTCCATGGCCAGGATCTCCGCCTCGTAGGCGGCGTTGACGTAGGCGAGATCCCCGGGCCGGACGGGCTCCCGGGAGCGGTTGAGGCGCCGCAGCTCCCGGTGCCTCACCTGGAGACCGAGCCAGCCGTCGTAGGGTGCGGCCCGGAGGCGCGCGAGGTCGGCCGGCCGCGGCGTGTACGGCGCGTGGACCTGGTAGGTGTGGAGGAAGAGGAAGAAGGGCGCCTCGTCGCCGCCGCGCACGCCGTCGAGCCATTCGAGGCCGGCGGCGACCACCGGTGCCAGGCGCTCGCCTTCGAGGGAGCGGTACACCTCGAACCCCTGGCCGAGCCCCCAGCGCGCCGCCACCTGGCCGCCGTCGTTGAACGAGGCGGTGCGGTAGCCCGCCGCCGCCATCCGCTCGGCCAGGGTTTCCACCTCGGCGGCGAGAGCGCGGCGGGCGGAGAACGAGGCGCCGTGACGCACCGGCAGCAGCCCGGTGAGCATCGAGGCGTGGGAGGGCAGGGTCGAGGGCGCGGCGGCGATGGCCTCGGTGAAGACGATCGCTTCGTCGCACAGCGCGTCGAGGTGGGGGCTGGTAGGCCGCTCGTGGCCATAGCAGCCGAGCCGGTCCGGTCGCAGCGTGTCGATCGACACCAGGACCACGGACGGGGGCTCGCCGCCGGCACAGGCGGCGAGCAGCAGGGCGGGGGCCGCCACGGCGAGCGCCAGCAGCCGGGAGATTCCGCCGGCTGCGGGACGGCTTCGGCGCCTCCTCCGGGCGCTGCCCCCCGGCACGCTCAGGGGCCGTCCTCCCCCTCGAAGCCCTTGCGGCTCCGCGGCGCCTCCGGCGCCTGGTCGTCGAGGGATTGGCGATAGCGGATGCAGCCGCGCAGGAACTCCGGCCAATCCGGCACCACGGGCAGTGGATCGGTGCGCTCGGGCAGCAGTCCCCACAGCACCGGATGGTGCCAGCAGAGCTCGTGGAGCGAACTGTCGCGGTGCTCACGGATGCCGCGGCGCAGCCGGCGCACCTCCTCCACGAGCGCCTCGCGGGGCAGCGTTTCGAGATCAGCATCTCGATCGTCTCTGGACATCCCGTCCTCCTCCTCGATCACGGCGCCATGCTAACGCGTCGGTCGGCGGGCGCCGCGGCGCGGGCGGGTGCTCGATCTGCTCCCGCCCCCCTCCGTAACGCTTTCCCGCCCGACGACGCCTGACGGCAGGGCGCACCGGCTGCGCCGCGGGTCATCCGCCCGCGTACCCTGAACGACTGGAGGAGGTTGGGATGCGACGTTTCGGACGAGCGGTTCGACGAGGAGCGGTGGTGGTGGCTGCCTGGGGCTTGGTGGCGACGGCGGCGGGGCAGGAGTGGACGATCGAGGATCCGAACCGGCCAGCGGTGGAGCGGCCGCTGGCGGTGGTGGACCCGCGCGATGCCGACGACCTCTCCCGGCCGTCCCTCGAGCCCGTGGTGCCGCCGCGGCTCGGGCCCGACTTGGTGGCGTGGTCGGTGGATCTCGACGACGACTGCATCGTGGCGGTGACGCTGCGCAACCACGGGGGCCTGCTCGCCCCGGGCGACGCCACCTACCGTCTCTTCGTCGACAGCCAGCTCGTGGAGGAGAGGCTGCTCGCCGACCTGCCGGACCAGGGCTATGCGGACCCCATGGGCCGCACCCGCCACCGGACCGAGGTGCGGCTCGGCGGCGCCAACCGACGCCTCGCCCTGATCGTCGACCCGGACGACCGCCTCGCCGAGCTGCGCGAGGACCAGAACTCCGCCTACCGCACCGCCTCCTGCGGCCTGGCCCATGCGCCCGTGGATCTCGCCGTGGCGGACCTCTCCGCAGCCCACTTCGGCCGCATCCAGCCGCCGCTGCGCATCGCCGTCGAGAACCGCGGCGACGCGACCCTGCGCTCCGGCACCCTCGTACGCTTCCACGGCACCCTCGGCGGCCGGAGGATGCGGAGCTTCGATGCCGAGATCGGCCCCCTCGGCGGCGGTCAGCGCGTGTGGATCACCGCGCCCGCCGGCTGGGAGGTGCCGTACGGCGCGCTGGCGGAGGTGACCCTCGAGGCGCTCTCCCGAGGCACCGACTTCGATGCCACCAACGACCGACGCCGCGAGCGGCTGCCGGTGGCTTTCGCCGACTACGACGCGCTGCTCGCCGATCCGGTGATCGGCGGCGCGGTGGTGTGGTTCGACGGCGCGGTGCGGGTGCCGTACGCGCAGTGGACCAGTGCCCAGAGGGCGGAGCTGCGCCAGGCCATCGTGCGCCGCGAGAGCGGCGATCCCCCGCTGCCGGGCCGGCCGCCGGCGATCCAATCCGTCGATGGCTACGGCTCGACCTTCGACCGCGACGAGGCCTGGCAGGTGTTCCTCGCCTTCGTCGCCCACGGGCTGTGGCTCGAGGTCCACCAGGTGGTGCCGTGGAGCCTCCACGGGCTCACCGGGCCGGAGCTGCGCCTGCTGTTCGACGCCACCCTGCTGTTCACGCCCACCGGTCGCGCGGAGGTGGGCGCCTGGCCCTTCCCGGCCGACGAGGTGTCGTTCCGCGCCGGTCCGGGCTCGCTCGGCGTGCTGAGCGTCTGGAACCCGGCCATCGCCCACGAGTTCGTGGCCAACTCGGGCCTGCTGGCGGCGACGCCGGAGGAGACGCTGTACGCCGTGACCCGCTGGATGCAGGGGCGACTCAACCACACGCAGTCCTGGCACGGGGACCACCAGGGTGGCTGGGGTCCGGAGGACCGGCTGGCCGAGTGGGGCTACGCCGGCCTGCCGCTGGGGGACACGGTGCTCTACCCGCTGCCCGGGCGCAGCCATCGCATCGAGGGCTGCGGCGCCAACACCGGGCTCTACTCGTTCCTGTTGCGCTCGCTCAACATCCCGGTGGAGCTCGAGTGGGTCACCCTGCAGTGGCCCGACGGCGGCGGAGGCCATCGGCGGCCGATCTTCCCGTCCCTCGGCAAGACGATGAGTCACGGCGACGATCCCTACGAGTGGTGGCTCGAGCCGCTGCTCGCCCCGGTGTCCGTCGAGGAGCTGTTCCACGACTTCCCGCAGGTCTCGGATTCTGCCGAGCGCTACTACGGCCCCTTCTATCCGCTGCTCGACGCCCACGGGGTCGACTGCGCCGGCGGGGTCTGCAATTCCGATTCGGAGCAGACCACCTACCTGCGCACCCGGCACCTGCTCGCCACGAGCTTCGCCTACGGCACCGGCTTCCTCGACGACGTCTTCGTGCGCCACGGCGAGCCGGGCCTGCGCGGCACCCTCACCGGCCCCTTCGTCGCTCCCTATTTCGGGGGCGCCGAGCAGGACTCGATGGTCGCCGCCGTCGAGCAGCGGGTGCGGGACCTCGGCGGCGGCGATCTGGAGCGGGGCCGCGAGGAGCTCGAGCGCCGCCGGGCGCTGTACCGGCGCACCCACGACACGGCGGCCCACCTGCGCTGCTGCGGCACGCGGCTCGGCGGCCGGGTCCTCTTCGACTCCCAGGGCACGGGCGGCGTCGATTGGTCCTGGGGGACTCCCGGGGTCGAGGTGGTGCTCTACGAAGTCGGCGCCGACGGCGTTCTCGGCGGCGGCGACGATCGCGAGGTGGGCCGGGCGGTGACCGACGGCCTCGGCTCGTTCCGCATCGGCAGCCTGGAGGAGGGGACCTACGTCGCCGACGTGGTCGACGCCACGGCGCCGGCCGGTGCGGCGCTCGATCCCGACTGGCAGCAGGACCCGTCGGCGCCCCGCACGGTCGGCTTCGGTGCGGTGCGCGAGGACCTCATCTTCGTCTACCGGCCGGCGCCATAGCGGCCTTCCGACAGAGATTCGCGACAGGACGGATGCAGAGTGGGCTGGTCCGGCCGCGGCGGGGCTGGAGGGGATCGCCCTCGGGTAACCCTGCGGATCAGCCGCCGGTCGGCTCGGGAGCCGACGGGGCGGTGGCGTCGCCGCCGCCGCCGGCGTCGCGGTAGGCCTCGGAGTAGCGGCGGGCGGTCTCCACGCTGGCAGCCACCTCGCGCACCGCGGCCTGGAAGCTCTCCCAGGTGACGCCCTCCTCCGCGAGGATCGCCTCGGCACGGCCGGGCTCCTGGCTGAGGCGGGCGCCGAGGCGGCCGAGCTCCTCCGGCGACAGGTCGGCAGCGTCGGCGGTGGAGATCCCGGACTCGGCGACCTCCGGCTCGTTCTGGCAGCCGGTGGCGAGCAGGCCGGCGGCGAGCAGGACGGTGGCGAGCAGAACGGGGGTGAGCAGGACCGATGCGAGCCGCCGAGGCCCCGAAACCGGGTGCGCCGGATGCGGAGGCTCTCCGGAGGGTCGCGGCGGGTTCGCGGGCGCCGGTTCCTGGTGCAGTGGGTTCTTCATGGCGTCTTCCTCCTCAGCCGCGGCCCTGGCCGCCGCCCTTGCCGTTGCCCTTGCCTTGATTGCCCTTGCCCTGCTTCCCCTTGGCGTTGCCGCCGCCCTTGCCGGGCTTGCCGGCCTTGGGGGGCGGGCCACTCCGGTCGTCGCCGCGGGACCGGGCGGCGCCGCGATCGCCGGCGCCGCGGCCGTCGTCGTTGCCGCGGGCGCG
>DATACC010000174.1:0-14956 GCA_036259255.1 Thermoanaerobaculia bacterium
GGGGGCGGCGCCCAGGCCGCCGCCCTCGGCAGGAAGCTGCGGCGCCTCGCCGCCGGCGGCTGGCAGATCCTCTGCGTCACCCACCTGCCCCAGGTGGCGAGCTTCGGCCACCACCATTTTCGCGTCGCCAAGCAGGTGGAGGGGGAGCGCACCTTCACCCGCGTCGACGCCCTGCCTGCCGGCGAGCGCACCGGCGAGATCGCCCGCATGCTGGCCGGCGCCGAGACCACCGACCTGTCGCTGTCCCACGCCCGGGAGATGCTGGAGTCGGCGGCGCGGGCCTCCTGAGCGGGCGCGGCCGGGAAGCATCGCGCGGCGGCGCGGGTTGTGGAGCGCGAGACGATTTTCCAGAACCGACGGAGTGACTTGATGCCCCCCAGCCGTTCCGCAGCCGCCGTCCCCGCCCGCGCCCTCTCCCGCCGTGCGACCGCCGCGCGCGCCACCGCCGTGGAAGCCGTCGATCCCCGCGAGGTCCTGCGCCGCCGCGCCGCGGCCGTGCTGGCCACCGCTGCCGCCGTCGCCGCGCTGCTGCTGGCCGGTGCCGCCGCGGCCGCCGCGCCACCGGCCTCCCCCGCCCCCCCGGTTGCCGCTCCGCCGGTCGCGGCCACGATCGCGGTGGACGAGATCGAGCGCGGCATGCGGGGGTACGGCCTCACCGTGTTCTCCGGCACCGAGCCGCAGCGCTTCGATGCCGAGGTGGTGGGCGTGGTGCGCCACAGCGCTCCCGGCACCAGCTACATCCTGGCCCGGCTGAGCGGCCATGGCCTGGAGGAGAGCGGCGTGGCCGGCGGCATGAGCGGCAGCCCGGTGTACTTCGACGGCCGGCTGGCCGGCGCGGTGGCGTTCTCCTGGCCTTTCGCCCAGGAGGCGATCGCCGGCATCACCCCGATCGCCGCCATGCGCGGCATCACCGGGGCCGGTGGCGCGGCGCTCACCGGCAGCTCGCCGCCGGCCCGCGTGCCGGCCGCCGCCGGTGCTCCGGTCGGAGGCCCCGTCGGCGCGCCGCCGGTGCCCCTCGCCGACCTGCTCGCCGGCAGGGTGCCGGCCGACCTGGTGGAGCGCGAGCTCGCGAGCTGGCGCCCGGCGGCCGTCTCCGGGGCGACCCCCGGCATCCACTGGTCGATGGTCGGCTTCGGCCAGGGCAGCGAGACGCTGCTGCGCGCCGGCCTCGGCAGCGCGGCGCTGTCCGGCGAGGCGGTGATGGACGAGGCGCCGCGTCTCGTGCCGGGCGGCCCGGTGGCGGCGGTGATGATCGACGGCGACCTGCGGCTCGCCGCCAACGGCACCGTCACCGACATCGTCGGCGACCAGGTGTTCGCCTTCGGCCACCCGTTCCTCGGCACCGGACCCATCGACCTGCCGATGGCCGCCGCCGAGGTGGTGACGATCTTCTCGAGCCGTTACAACTCGTTCAAGATCTCGAACCTCGGCCCCACCGTCGGCGCCTTCCGCCACGATCGGCAGGCAGCGATCGTCGGCCAGCTCGGCGAGACGGCGCCGATGATCCCGCTCACCCTGACGGTGAACGGGCCGGACGGCAGCCGCCGCTTCGACATGCGCATCGCCGAGGTGCCGCAGGTCACGCCGGCGCTGGTGGCGGTGTCCGCCATGGGCGGCCTCGACGCGGCGAGTTACGCGAGCGGCGGCCAGGGGCTGGACATGACCGCACGCTTCGAGATCGCCGGCCACCCCAGCCTCGAGATCGCCCAGAGCTTCGACGGCGACGCCGCCGTGGGCGAGACGGTGAGCTACCTGCTGGCCTTCTCGGCCTACCTGCTGCAGAACGAGTTCGAGGCGGTGGACGTCGAGGGCATCGAGGTGGAGCTCACCCAGTCCCAGCGCCCGCGCCTGGCGAACCTGGTCGGCGCCCACGCCGACCGCACCGTGGTGCGCCCCGGCGACCCGGTGACCCTCGAGCTCGACTTCAGCGCCTGGCGCGGCGAGACCTTCCGCAAGAGCGTCACCGTCGAGGTCCCGGAGGACGCACCCAACGGCACCTACTACCTGTTCGTCGGTGACGGCCCGAGCGTCGACGCGGCGCGGCTGATGATCCAGAAGAGCGAGCCGGTGAGCTTCCGCCAGGCGCTGGCGCTGATGGAGTCGCTGCACTCGCGGCGCGACCTGCTGGTGCTCGGTGCCGCCGCCGGCGCCGGCCTCTCGGTGGCCGGGGAGGTGATGCCGAACCTGCCCGGCACGGTGCGCAGCCTGTGGTCCACCGCCTCCTCCGACAGCGCCGTGCCGCTGTCGCTCGCCGTGGTCCAGCAGCACCACGAGCCCCTCGACGTGCCGGTGTCCGGCTTGACCCGCATCGACCTCCAGGTCGAGCGCCGCGAGCCCCTCACCCGCGCGGCGGCGGCCGGCGGCGAGGGCGAGGTCGGCGGGGACGGCTCGGACGGCACGGGGGCGGTCGAGGCCGCGGCGGCGGATTCGCCGGCGGCCCCCGCCGCCGATCGCCCCGCTGCCGCCGGCGGCACCGGTCGCTGACGCCGCCGACGGCGGCTCTCGAGATTTCGTATCCGGTACCGAGTCCGGTACCCTCGCCCTCCCGCACGGTGCGCCGCGCCGCGCGGGGGGGCGTATTCGACCATCAGCGAGAGGGGAGCACGCGCGTGATCCGACGCATCGTCCTGGCGGGTCTGGTGACCGCCGTCGTGGCCGCCAGCCCGGCCGACGCTACCGAGGTCAAGATCTTCCAGACCCAGACCCAGAGCGGTTTCCGGGCCGGCACGCTGGAGGGCATCAGCGTCGATCCGCTGGGCCGGCTGCAGCTCGCCGACCGGGTGGAGCGGCTGACGGCCATCGGCGAGCCGTTCCTGCTCGCGGCCGCCGCCCACCCGCAGGGCTGGGTGGTGGGCACCGGCAACGCCGGCCGGGTGCTGCTGGTGCGCCGCGACGGCACCGTCGACGAGCTGTTCGCCGCCCCGGAGCCGGAGGTGTTCGCGGTGGCGGCGGACCCGGACGGCACGGTGTGGGCCGGCACCTCGCCCAACGGCAAGCTCTACCGCATCCCGCCGGGCGGCCCGGCCGAGCCGTGGTTCACGCCGGGCGAGACCTACATCTGGGCGATCGAGCGCGGCCCCGGCGACGCGCTGCTGCTCGCCACCGGGACCCAGGGGCGGCTCTACCGGGTCGCGGGGAAGGACCGCGGTGCGGTGGTCTACGACAGCGACGACACCCACCTGCGCGCCCTGGCGGTGGCCGGCGGCGAGGTGCTGGTGGGCACCGCCGGCGAGGGACTGGTCCTGGTGCTCCAGGCGCAGGGCGACGCACCGTGGTCCGCCCGCACCGTCCACGACGCCCGCGAGCCCGAGGTGGTGGCGCTCACCGTGGCGCCCGACGGCACCCGCTACGCGGCGGTGGTCGCCTCCGAGGCAAGCCTGGTGGATCTGTCGTCCTCGTCGTCCGCGTCCTCCTCCTCGTCGTCCTCGGCGGGCGGGGACGACGGCGGCAGCGAGTCCGGGCAGGAGGGCGGAACCGTCACGGTGACCGTATCGACGCCGTCCGCCGCCACCTCCGCGGCCGGCGGCACCCGCGCCGCCGGCTACAGCGGGCCGCGCAGCACGCTGCTGGCGATCTCGCCAGCAGGCGTCGTCGAAACCCTCACCCGGCTCCAGGACGACACCGTCTTCGACCTCCTCTTCCACCGTGGCTCCCTGTGGATCGCCACCGGCGTCGATGGCGAGCTCTACCGCTGGAGCGGCAGCGAGCTGGTGCTCGAGAAGGACGTCGACGAGCGCCAGATCGTGGCGCTCCTGCCCGGCGACCCCGGTCCCGCCTTCGCCACCACCAACGCCGCGGCGCTGTTCCGGGTGGCCGGCGGCACCGAGCGCGAGGGCCTCTACACCAGCGCCACGCTGGACGCCGAGCAGATCGCCCGCTTCGGCACCTTCCGCTGGCGCGGCGAGGTGCCGGCAGGCGGCGATCTGGCGTTCTCCTTCCGCAGCGGCATCAGCTCCGAGCCGGACCGCACGTGGTCCGAGTGGACGCCGTGGCAGGGTGCCGGCGGCGGCGGGCGCGACGGGGGGGAGCTGGCGCTCGCCGCCCTGCCGCGCGGCCGCTACGCCCAGTGGCGCGCCCGCTTCGAGGCAGGGCAGGGCCGGGGCGAGGGTGCCTCGCCGCTGCTCTACGGCATCGAGCTGACCTATCGGCAGGAGAACCTGCGCCCGCGCTTCACCGACCTCGACGTGCTCGAGCCCGGCCGCATCCTGGTGCCCGCCAACTTCAACCCGGGCAGCCAGGTGTTCGAGCCGGTGAGCCCGAGCCGCGACAGCATCTTCACCACCCTGCAGCCCGGCGGCGACGGCGATCCCCGCCTCAAGACCCTGTGGAAGCCCGGCTTCCGCTCGCTGACCTGGGACGCCGAGGACGACAACGACGACGAGCTGGTGTACTCCCTCGGGTTCCAGCGCGCCGGTGCGGCGGCCGGCTTCAGCGCCGGGGAGGGGGACGAGGACGCCGCCGGCGGCGAGGGTTGGCTGACGATGGCCGAGGAGCTCGACGCCGAGCACTTCAGCTTCGACGCCACCGTGCTGCCCGACGGCGTCTACCGCTTCCGCGTCGTCGTCTCCGACCGGCCGGCCAACCCCGCCGGCGCGGCGCTCACCGCCGAGCGGGTCAGCGAGCCGGTGGTGGTGGACCACACGCCACCCGCCCTGGTCTCGGTGGCGGCGGCGGGCGCCGGCCGCCTGCGAGTGGTGCTGGAGGATGGCCTGCTGCCGCTGCGCCAGGTGCGGCTGTCGCGCGACGCGGCCGAGTGGAGCGACCTGACCCCGGAGGACGGCCTGCTCGACGGCCGCCGCGAGAGCTTCCTGGTGGACTCCGGCGGTGCCGCCGCCCTGCTTCTGCTGCAATCGGTCGATGCCGCGTACAATGGCGCCACCTACGACCTGCGGCGTTCTCCGCAGCGCACCGGCACCCCCTCCACCACGGAGTAGCGCGTCCACGCCATGACGAAGCGAATCGCCGTCTACCCGGGCTCGTTCGATCCGATCCACAACGGCCACCTCGACATCATCGAGCGCTGCATCCCGGTGTTCGACGAGGTGCTGGTGGCCGTGCTGCGCAACGAGCAGAAGAAGCCGCTGTTCTCGGTGGCCGACCGGGTGGCGATGATCCGCGAGCTGCTCTGCGACCACGCCACCTGCCGGGTGGAGAGCTTCTCCGGGCTGCTGGTCGACTTCATGGACCACGTCGGCGCCCGGGTGGTGGTTCGCGGGCTGCGGGCGGTCTCCGACTTCGAGACGGAGTTCCAGATGGCGCTGATGAACCGGCGCCTCAACCCGCGGGTCGAGACGATGTTCATGATGCCGAGCGAGGACTACAGCTATCTGTCGAGCCGACTGATCAAGGAGGTCTACGGCCTCGGCGGCGACCTCGAGGGCCTGGCGCCGCCGCTGGTGCTCGAACGCATGGAGCAGCGGCTCGGCACTCCCGCCGGCCTGCGGGTGGCGGCGCGGCAGGTCGCGGCGGGAGCGGCCTCGGCCGTCCGGGAGGACGAGCCGTGAGCCTCGAATCGTTCCTGCTGCGCATGCCGAAGGCCGAGCTCCACGTCCACCTCGAGGGATCGATCCGGCCGGCCACGCTGCTCGCCCTGGCCCGGCGCCACGGCGTGGCCCTGCCGGCGGACGACGAGGCGGGACTGCGCGAGTGGTTCCGTTTCCGCGACTTCGAGCACTTCGTGGAGATCTACCTCGCGGTCTCCTCCTGCTTGCGCGACGCGGAGGACTTCCACGCCCTGGCCCTCGACTTCCTGGCCGAGCAGGCGCGCCAGAACGTGCTCTACACCGAGGCCCACTTCACCATCTCGACCCACGTGGCGGAGGGCGCCGACGGCGACGCGGTGGCCGCCGCGCTGGCCGACGCCATCGCCGAGGGGGAGCGCCGCTTCGGCGTGGTGCTTCGGCTGATTCCCGACATCGTGCGCAACATGCCGGTGGAGCGCGCCGACGTCACCCTGGAGTGGGCGCTTGCCAACCGCCGCCGGGGCGTGGTGGCGATGGGCCTCGCGGGCATCGAGGCCCAGTTCCCCAACGAGCCCTTCGCCGAGCACTTCGCGCGGGCCGAGCGCGAGGGTCTGCACCGGGTGGCCCACGCCGGCGAGCACGCCGGGCCGGAGTCGATCCGCTCGGCGCTGGAGGTGGCGCGGGCCGAGCGTATCGGCCACGGCGTGAGGGCGGCGGAGGACACCGCCCTGGTCGAGGAGCTGGCCCGCCGCGGCGTACCGCTCGAGGTTTGCCCCACCTCGAACCTGTGCCTCGGCGTCTACCCGTCGCTTCCGGCCCACTCCTTCGGCCGCCTCTACGCGGCCGGCGTGCGGGTGACCGTCAACTCCGACGATCCACCCTTCTTCGACACCACGTTGACCGACGAGTACCGCAAGGTGGGGGAGACCTGGGGCTACGGCCCGGCGGAGCTCGCCGGGCTGTCGCTCGCCGGCGTCGCCCACTCCTTCCTGCCGGAGGCCGACAAGCCGGGCTGGGAGGCGCGCTTCCGCCGCGCCTTCGCCGAGCTCGGCGAGGAGCTGCTGGGGGAGGCGGTCGAGCCGGTGCTACCCCCGGGCGAGCTCAACGACTCCGCGCAAGGCGCGGCACACTGAGGCGACGCGGTCGGGTCGGCGGCGGTTCCGGCATCGTCTCCTCGTCCCAAAGCGCCTGGGGATAGCGCTCCCGCACCTGCTGATCCCGCGTCAGCAGCGGCGCTTGCCGCGCCGCCGCTTGGCCCATGATCAGCCGGTCGAAGGGATCGCGGGTCCAGCTCGCCTCCCTCGCTGCGGCCACCACCCGGGCGAACGGCAGCTCGCAGGTGCGCAGGCCCAGCTCGCCCCGTAGGGCCGTCAGCACCCGTGGCGAAGGCTCCTGGACCCGACCGATCTCGTGCAGGGAGTCGAGCTCCAGGGCGACCATCGGAGAGATCAGGAGCTCGTCGTCGCTCTCCAGGTGGTCCCGGGCGGCGGCCGGGAAGAGATCGAGACGCGGGCGGTTGCGCCCGCCGCGGCCCCTGGTCAACAATGGAGGACCGCGCCGGTGTGCCCTTTGCACCCCCGCGCAGGGAGCGTGAAGACCCCCAAGCAGAGCCGGAAGGAGAGGCAGCGATGACCGTCGAGCTCGAGACCGCCCCGCCCGTCGAGGAGACCCTCCGCGAGGAGCCCCAGCAGAGCGACGCCGATTCCGCCGAGACCCGGGAGTGGATCGAGGCGCTGGGCGACGTGATCGAGGGCGTCGGCCCGGAGCGCGCCCGCTACCTGCTGCGCCAGCTGCTCGACGAGGGCCACCGCCGCGGCATCCGCATGCCGTTCAACGTGTCGACGCCCTACGTCAACACCATCCCGCGCTCGCTCCAGCCCGAGTACCCCGGCGACCGCGACGTCGAGCGGCGCATCAAGAGCCTGGTGCGCTGGAACGCCATGGCCATGGTGGTGCGGGCGAACAAGAAGTTCGAAGGGCTGGGCGGCCACATCTCGACCTTCGCTTCCTCGGCGACCCTCTACCAGGTGGGGTGGAACCACTTCTTCCGCGGCCGCGGCGAGGGCGGGTTCGACGGCGATCTCGTCTACTTCCAGGGCCACGGCGCGCCGGGCGTCTACGCCCACGCCTACCTCGAGGGGCGGCTGTCCGAGACCGAGCTCGAGAACTTCCGCCGCGAGCTGCATCCGGAAGGCGGCCTGTCGTCCTACCCGCACCCGTGGCTGATGCCGTCGTTCTGGGAGTTCCCCACGGTGTCCATGGGCCTGGGCCCGATCTCCGCCATCTACCAGGCGCGCTTCAACCGCTACCTCCACGACCGCGGCATCCTCGACACCTCGGGGCGCCACGTCTGGGCCTTCCTCGGCGATGGCGAGACCGACGAGCCGGAGAGCCTCGGAGCCATCACCCTGGCCGCCCGCGAAGGCCTCGACAACCTGATCTTCGTCGTCAACTGCAACCTGCAGCGCCTCGACGGGCCGGTGCGCGGCAACGGGAAGATCATCCAGGAGCTCGAGACCGCCTTCCGCGGCGCCGGCTGGAACGTGATCAAGGTGATCTGGGGCGACGACTGGGATCCGCTGCTCGAGGCCGACTCCAGCGGGCTGCTGGTGCGGCGCATGAACGAAACGATCGACGGCGAGTACCAGAAGTACACGGTGGAGCCGGGCTCCTACATCCGCGAGCACTTCTTCGGCAGGTACCCGGAGCTGAAGAAGCTCGTGGAACACCTGTCCGACGACGAGCTCGAGCGCCTGCGTCGCGGCGGTCACGATCCGGGCAAGGTGTACGCCGCCTACCGGGCGGCGGTGGAGCACGAGGGCGCCCCGACCGTGATTCTGGCCAAGACGGTCAAGGGCTACGGGCTCGGCGAGGCCGGCGAGGGGCGCAACGTCACCCACCAGCAGAAGAAGCTCACCGAGGAGGAGATGCGCTACTTCCGGGACCGCTTCGAGATCCCGATCCCGGATTCGAAGCTTCCCGAGGCGCCGTTCTACCGGCCGCCGGAGGACAGCCCCGAGGTCGAGTACCTGCGCGAGCGCCGCGCCGCCCTCGGCGGACCGGTGCCGCAGCGCAAGGTCTCGGTGGGTCCCTTCGAGACGCCGGCCCAGGACGATTTCCAGGAGTTCTACGGCGGCTTCGACCGCGAGGTGTCCACCACCATGGCCTTCGTGCGGGTGCTCTCGGCGCTGATGAAGAACAAGCAGATCGGACGCCAGGTGGTGCCGATCATCCCCGACGAGGCGCGCACCTTCGGCATGGAGTCGATGTTCCGCCAGTTCGGCATCTACGCCCACCGCGGGCAGCTCTACGAGCCGGTGGACGCCGGCATGCTGCTCTACTACAAGGAGGCCAAGGACGGGCAGATCCTGGAGGAGGGCATCACCGAGGCCGGCTCCTTCGCGTCCTTCACCGCCGCGGGCACCGCCTACGCGACCCACGGCGTGGACATGATCCCCTTCTTCATCTACTACTCGATGTTCGGCTTCCAGCGGGTCGGCGACCTCGCCTGGGCCTTCGGCGACCAGCGCGGCCGCGGCTTCCTGCTCGGCGCCACCGCCGGGCGCACGACGCTCAACGGCGAGGGCCTGCAGCACGAGGATGGCCACAGCCACGTCCTCGCCGCGGTGATCCCCAACCTGCTCACCTACGATCCCGCCTACGCCTACGAGGTGGCGGTGATCGTGCGCGAGGGGCTGCGCCGCATGTACGAGGAGCGCGAGGACATCTTCTACTACCTCACCCTGTACAACGAGAACTACCCGATGCCCGCCAAGCCCGAAGGCTCGGACGAGGGCATCCTGCGGGGCCTCTACAAGGTGCAGCCGGCGCCGGAGAGCCGCGACGAGCATCCCCGCGCCCAGATCTTCGGCAGCGGCACCATCCTGCGCGAGGCGCTGCGCGCCCAGGAGATCCTGGCCGAGCGCTACGGCGTCATGGCGGACGTGTGGAGCGCCACCAGCTACAAGGAGCTGCGCCGCGACGCCCTGGAGTGCGAGCGATGGAACCGCCTGCACCCGGAGGAGGAGCCCCGCGTGCCCTACGTGACCCGGGTGCTCGAGGGGCACGAGGGGCCGGTGGTCGCCGTGTCCGACTACCTCAAGCTGGTGCCGGATCAGGTGGCCCGCTGGATTCCCAACGGCCTCACGCCGCTCGGCACCGACGGCTACGGCCGCTCCGACACCCGGCCGGCCCTGCGCCGCTTCTTCGAGATCGACGCCGAGTCGGTGACCCTGGCGGTGCTTTCGCGGCTCGCCGCGGAGGGGAAGGTCGATCGCGACGTTCCACCGCGTGCGGTGGCGGAGCTGGAGATCGACCCGGACAAGCCGAACCCGGTGACGAGTTAGGGCCGGCGGGAGGGGCGGCCGTTCCGCTGGGCGGGTGGAGGCGGTGGGGCCGCGGACGCGGGGCTACCCGGGAAGGGTTCGACGGCTGGCCCCGCTCTGTCGAGCCGGCTGCCATCGCCCACGGCTCCATCACCGCCCGGAGCGACGCCGGCTCAAAGGCCGCTGCCCCACCGCCTCCACCCGCCCGGACGCTCCAGCGGCCACCCCTCCCGCCTCCGTGGGGGGAGGAGGAGACGAACCCCCAAAACCCCAGAACCCCGAGCCCCGGACTTCGCCGGACCGGAGGCTGAGGGGACCTGGGCCAGGAATTTAGAATCAGAAGCCGAGATTGGAACTCTGCCGCGGTCGTGTAGCACGCTCGTCCGCAGCTTGGCATGACTTCCACGGTAGGAATTTCTCGAACGGAGGACTTTGCGATGAACCGACGACTGCTGTCCCTGTCGGCCCGAATCACCCTGGCCGCCCTCGCCCTGCTGCTGCCCCTGACGGCGGCGGCCGAGCCCACCACCTGGAACGTCGACGCCGTCCACAGCAACGTGGGCTTCGAGGTGCGCCACTTCCTCACCCAGGTGCCGGGTCGCTTCGGCGAATACGAGGGCGTGATCGTCTACGATCCCGCCAACCCGGCCGCCTCCTCGGTGAGCTTCACCGTCCAGACCGCGTCGATCGACACCAACAACGAGCGGCGCGACGGCCACCTGCGCTCCGCCGACTTCTTCGACGCCGAGAAGTTCCCCACCCTCTCCTTCCAGAGCAAGAAGGTCGCCGCGCTCGGTGAGAACCGCCTGGCCGTGACCGGCGACTTCACCATGCACGGCGTCACCAAGGAGATCACCGTGCCGGTGGAGGTGCTCGGCGTGATGGGCGACAAGGCCGGCTTCCAGACCGAGTTCGAGGTCGACCGCACCGAGTACGGCGTGCTCTGGAACCGCAACCTCGACCAGGGCGGCACCATCCTTGGCGACGACGTCAAGATCCGCCTCTCCATCGAGGCCGACCGCCAGAAGCCGGAGCCGGAGGCCGAGGCCCAGGGCGGCTGAGCCCGGCCGGTGCCGGGAGGCTCCCCCCGCGGCGAGCTCGCGCCGCCGCGGGCCGCTTCCCTGCGCCGCACTCTTCCGCGGGTGCGCTCGGAGATCGCCGCCGCCGCCGATCAGCCCCGCAGGCCGGAGGCGAACCAGCCGGTCACCGCCGGCGCCAGCTCGGGCGGCAGGTGGTGGTGCCCGGCGAGGTCGCGCAGCCAGGTGGCCTGCAGCCGTTCGGTCTCCTCGACGCCCGGCACGTCCCACGTCGCCGGCACCGCCATGCCGCGCCGCGCCGCCAGCGCCAGCGCCAGGCGCGACTCCCCCCGCGTCCCGACGCACTCGAACGGCCGCTCCTCCTCCCGCGTCAACCGGTCGACCCACGCCACCAGCTCGTCCGACGCCCCCGGATCGCCGCCCAGGATCTCCCGCACCTCGGCCGGCGGCAGGAAGGCGGCGAGCAGCAGGAAGGTGAAGGCGCACTTCGGGCAGCGGCGGCACCACCCCCCGTCGTAGAGGCCGCGGTTGCACGAGAGGAACGCGCGGTGGTACTCGGGGTGGCGTGCCAGCAGCGCACCGATCTGTACCTCCCACAGCGGCCGCAGCACGCTGAAGTAGTCGACGCCGGCGAGCAGCTCGGCGGCGGCGTAGCGCCGGAAGGCGCTTTCGAAGGCCAGCGACTTGGTGTGCTGGTGGTTGATGGCGACGCCCTCGCGCCACAGCGTGGGCTCGCCGGCGGAGCGCTCGTTGGAGGCCACCACCCAGCGGCGGCCGGTGAGGTAGGCGGTGGCGAGGCCGGCGACGGCGAGCAGCGAGTTGAAGGGCCGGTGCCCTCGCAGCCGCCGGTCCCGGGCCAGCGTCCGCCGACTGCCGCCGAGCCGCAGCACCAGGGTGTCGGCCCGGCCCGAGGCCGCCGCCACCGCCGCCATCGCCGGCGCCGGGTTCATCGCCAGCCAGGTGAACGGCACCCCCGCCGCCTTCAGCGCCTCGGCTCCCACCGCGCTGTCCTTGCCGCCGCCGTTCAACAGCAGCGCCCCCGCGTGCCCCGCCACCTCGGCCGCCGGCCCGGCCCGCCGCTCGTCCGCCTCGATCTCCACCTCCGTCGCCGGGTCGAGTCCGTTGCGGTACCGCAGCTCGGCCAGGCCGTCGCGCAGGAGGTCTCGCAGGAAGACGACGCCCGCCGGCGAGAGGGCGAGGGGCTCCACGACGAGGCGCCGGAAGTCGGCGAGGGCGAAGAGCTGCGGCGCGAGCGCCAGGCCGACGTGGCCCAGCAGCGGCCGGAGGATCGCCGGATCCGCCGCCGCCAGGGCTGGCGCCGCTGGATCGGGGAAGGTGAGCACCCGGGTGTAGCAGGCCGACCCCCAGCGAAAGGTGAAGTGGCAGCGGGGCGGTTCCAGCCGAAGGCCATCGAAGACCAACGGTTGCCCGCTGTCCGAGGAGCGCCGGGGCGGGCTTCCGCTGACCGACCAACGGCTTGGAACGCCGAGCATCCGCGCACTCTACTGCGGCCGTCCGTCGTTCCTCGTCCACCCACGGAGGGCCGGAGGGTGGTCGTCGCCGCTGGGCGCGGCACGGCAGGCGGCTCGCACCCGGTATAGTCCGCCCACCAACCGGAGATCCGCCGATGACGCTCCACGTCCTGGTGCTCACCCCGTACGACTTGCGCCGGCCGCCCGCCGACGCCTCCGCCGGGCTGGGCGTGGCATGGGGATTCGATGCCGCCGGGTTCCGCTGGCGGGCGGTGCAGCCGTGGGGGCCGCTGCCGCAGCTCGAGGGGGTCGACGCGGTGCTCTCGTGGTGGGGACGGCCGAAGAAGCGCTCCTACAAGTTCGTGCCGAGCCACATCCACCACGTCTACCCGGACCAGCGCCGGCCGCCGCGCCGGCCTTGGGAGGACCGCCTGGAGGCGCTGTGCCGCGAGCACGGTGTGCCGTTCGTCAACCCGCTCGCGCCGCGCCTCGGCCTGCGCCACTCGACGTGCCTGGCGCGCTGGCGCTCGGCGGGTGTGCCGTGCGGACGCTCCCAGCGCTTCACCCACCTCTCGGAGCTCGACCTGCCGTACCCGATGATCCTGCGTGCCGATGGCGGCGCCCACGCTCTCTCCGACGCCTTCCGGGTGGACGACGAGCTCGCCGCTCGCACCGTGACGGCCCGGCGCGACCGCAGCGGGGGAGCGCCGCTCACCCTCGCCATCGAGTTCGTCGACACCCGGGGCGCCGACGGCCTCTACCGCAAGCGGCGCTGCTTCGTGGTGGGCGGACGGGTGCTGCCGCGCCAGGTGATGGTCTCGGACCACTGGCTGGTGAAGCTCAAGACGGCGCTCACCGGACCCCGGGCGGTGGCCGAGGATCGTGCCTACCGCGAGCGCGGAGAGGAAGACCCGGATTTGGTGGCCCGCGCCGCCCGCGCCCTGGGCCCCGACATCCTGGCCCTGGACTACGCGCGCACCGGGGACGGCCGCTACGTCTTCTTCGAGGGCAACCCGATCTTCGGCATGGCGGGTCTCGGCGACAGCGTCCGCTCGCGGCGTTACCGCGAGGCGACGGGCCTCACCGAGGAGGACTGCCGCGCGGAGCATCGGGATTTCGGGATGGCGGTGGCCGATCTCGTGGTCCGCCGCGTGAAGGAGACGGTGGCTGCCGGCCCGGCGCTCGCGGCGGCGGCTCGCTGAGCCGCCCGCCGCGGTCCGGGCAGCGGAGGCGCGGGATGCACCCGCCAACCGAGAGCCGGTCACCCTCAGGGCAGGGGACCCGAGCCGCTGGCACTCCCACCCGCCGGAGGAACCCATGGCCCCCGGCGCGGGAGCGGCGCCTCGTCGTGCTTGGTGGGAGCCGGCCGCCTCAGAGCGGCCCCGACCCGCACGAGCACTCGAGACCGCCGGTGGAGCAGAAGCCGGCGTCGTTGTAGGTGTTGCAGTTCCCCCAGCCGCCCTTGGGGCCGGGCACGTAGCACGCCTGGCCGATCGGGGCGTACAGGCAGACGGAGGCGCTGCAGGCTCCGCAGTCGAGGGGACCCGTCAGCGCCACCGGGTCCTGGCCCTCCGCCGCCGGCGCGGATTCCATGCCGGGCTCGCAGCCGCCGGTGGGGGCGAACAGGCCTTCGGCCAGCGCGGACGGCAGGGCCGGCGACTGGGCAGCCTTCGTCGGGGGAGCCGCATCCCCCGCGGCCAGGGCGGCGGGTGCAACGGTGACGACCACGGCGGCGATCAGGAGTGTCTCGACGAGCTTCATGGGGTCCTCCGGGAAGGTTCGAAAGCGGGGTGGAGTCCCCACATTCAGGAGATTCCAATCATCGTATCGAAAGACTCCTGAAGGCGCTCGTCGCGGGTCCGATGCCGCCGTGGCGAGACGGCAGCGGAGGCACGGTCCTCGCACGCTGGATCGGCATGCGAGCTCGCGCCCCTGGAAGCGCCGACGACGGGAGAAATCGTCCGCCCCTCCTCGCCGGGGTCCTGGTGATCGTCGCTGCCGTCGGCGCCTGTCACGGGGATCGGCCGCCACCGCGGGACGCGGGGTCGGTGACGACTCCCACCACGGGGGAGGCGGAGGCGCCGCCGCTCAGCGACCGCCAACACCCGGCACCGGAGCCCGGCTCGGCCGCCGCCGCCGCGGCGGTGGTCCGCGACTACTACGCCGCCGTGGCCGCGGGCGACCACCGCCGCGCCGACCGCCTGTGGGGCGGCGGGGGAGCGGCCAGCGGTCAGACGCTGGAGGAGATGCGCGCCGGCTCTGCGCAGACGGTGAGCGTGCGGGCGGAGGTCGGCACCCCCGGCCGCGTCGAGCCCGCCGCCGGCTCGCGGTACGTCCGGGTGCCGGTGACGGTGCGCGCGACGACGCGCTCCGGCGAGCCCCAGTGCTTCGCCGGCAACTACGTCCTGCGCCGCTCCGTCGTGCCCGGCGCCACCGCGGAGCAGCGGACCTGGCGCATCCACTCGGCCGACCTGACGCCCTGCCCGGGGGCAGGCCCGGCGGTGGCCTCGGCGACGGGAACGGTGGCGGGCGACGAGCTGCCGGCCGCCGCCGTTCCCGTCGCCGAGGCCACCGCCGGGCCTGCCCCCGGGCACGACGGAGCGGCGCAGGACGTAGTTGCCGGCGAAGCACTGGGGCTCGCCGGAGCGCGTCGTCGCGCG
>DATACC010000175.1:0-10667 GCA_036259255.1 Thermoanaerobaculia bacterium
CGTCGCCCCAGGTTTCGAAGGGATGGGCCAGCGGCAGCGTCCATTCGGCCAGCGCCGCCGTCTCGTTGGCCTCGTGGACCAGGGCCACCACGTGGGGCACCGCCGCGAGCAGGGCGGGCAGCTCGAGATCCGCCGGCGCCGTGTAGGCCGGGTTGCCGCCGAGCACCACCAGGGTGTCGATCTCGCCGGCCCGGATGGCGCGGGCGAGATCCGCCAGGTCGGCGCCGCCCCAGGCGCCGGCGGCGCCCTCCGGCACCTCGTCGAGCTGGAGCACCGGCCCCACGGCACCGAGCGATTGGTTGATGCGGTGCACCAGCGCGTGGACCTCGGGAGGCTGGCGGCGGCCGGCGAGCACCACCGCTTCGCCGCGGGAGGCGGCGAGGTCGCGGGCGACGACCGCCGCCCGGGCCCGGGCCGGCGCCGGCAGATCGTCGGCGGCGAGCTCCCCGGCGGCAACTCCCAGCTCGGCGGCCACCGCGGCGGCGAAGGCGCCGATGTGCCGGCTCGGCAGGCGCAGGCGGTGGTCGGCGTTGCCGCCGGTCACAGACAGCGTGCTCTCGACCACGTAGAGGCGCGCCGGCTCCTCGCCCTCGGCGCGGCGCCGGGTGGCGTGGCCGCGGGCATTGCGGATCGGCTCGCTCTCGGTGAGGAACAGGTCGGCGTCCAGCGCCAGCACGGTGCGGGCGCGGCCGAGGTCCGCCAGCGGGCGGCGGGCGCTGCCGGTGGCGCGGCGCAGGCCCTCGTACACCGCCTCGTCGCCGGCCGGCTCGTGGACCACCCAGCGCGAGGCGGGGAAGCGGCTGCGGAGCTGGCGGGCGACGCGGGCGAGGGTCGGCGAGCAGTGGGCGCCGGCGAGCACGGCGAGGCGGGCGCCGTCGTCGGCCCCGGCCGTGGCACCCGACTCCTGCCACCAGGCGGCGAAGTCGCTCCAGGCGGCCTCGACGGGGGCACCGGCCTCGCCGCTGCCGGTGCCGGGGGCGCGCCGGGTGGCGCCGCGCAGGCGGTCCGGGTCGTAGAGATCGAGGATCGCGGCCTGCATCCAGGCGGTGGCGGCGCCGCGGGAGGCCGGGTGGCGCGGGTTGCCCTCGACCTTTGTCGGACGGCCTTCGTGGCTCTCCACCAGCACACCGTAGGCATGGGCCCCGATCGGCAGCGTGGTGGCGTAGTAGCGCGGCAGGCCGGGGCGGAAATCCTCCGGCGCCTGCACGAAGGGGACGATCTCCTCGACCGGCCGGCGGCAGGCGGCCAGCCCACCGAGGGCGACGGAGGCGCCCATGAGACCGAGCATCGTGCGGCGGGTGAGCCCGTCGGGCGGCAGGTCGGCGCCGGGCGGGAACTCGGGCCGCAGCGCCTCCGGCACGCGCCCCGCCTCGACGGCGCCCGCCTCCATCTCGCGCCGCTCCTGGCGGCTGCGCCACGCCGGTCCGGTGCCCTGCGTCACTGGTGGCACCCGGTGCAATCGGTCGGCGGCGCGATGGAGCGCCCCTCGAGGAGCTGATGGGCGAAGGCGAGCTGATCCTCCGGCGGCTCCCACGACGTGTCGGTGATCTGTGCCGGATCCCGCAGGAAGGGGGCCGGATCGCGGTGGCACTCCAGGCACCAGCCCATCGACAGCGGCTCGACCTGCATCACCTCGTCCATGGCGGCGACGTCGCCATGGCAGGAGGAGCAGCCGACGCCGGCGGCCACGTGGAGGCTGTGGTCGAAGCGGGCGTACTCGGGCAGGTCGTGGACGCGCACCCAGCGCAGGGGACGGTCGCCGGACAGGCTGTCGCGGACCATCGCCAGGCTGGCGAGGTCGCGGCCCACGAGCTGGTGGCAGTTCATGCACACCGAGGTGGACGGCACGCCGGCGGCCGGGGTGGTCTCCACCGTGTAGTGGCAGTAGCGGCAGTCGATCTGCAGCTCGCCGGCGTGCAGGCGATGGCTGTAGGCCACCGGCTGGTGCGGCCGGTAGCCGACGTCGGTGTACTCGGGCGAGAACCAGTACCAGGCGCCCAGCGCGGCCACCGCGGCCAGCGCGGCCGCCCCGATGGCGATCAGCAACGGGACGCGGTTCGCCCCCTGCGAGAAGATCTGAGCCAAAAAGCCGTCCCCGCTCCGCGGAGTTGGTGATGAACTCGGTTGTACCCCGAAAATCAGGTGGGCGAAGGATAGCGACGGGCTTTCCGGGGTGTCAAGGCTGGCGGTGCAGCCGGAGCGAAGTCGGTTCTGCCGGATGTCACGGACATTCGCTAGGATGGCGGCCATGCCCTTCCATCCGACCCGCATCGCGATCGTCGGCGCCACCGGCCCGACCGGCTATCACCTCGCCCGGGAGCTCCTGGGCCGCGGCCGCGAGGTGCGCGTGGTCTCCCGCCGCCGCGAGCACCTGGAACGCCTGTTCGCCGGCCACCCGGTGGAGATCGTGCCGGCAGATGCCCTCGATCCGCAGGCGCTCGGCGGTGCCATCGCCGGCTGCGGCCTGGTCGTCGACGCCATCGGCCTGCCGCCGGAGCGCATGGAGGACCACCCGCGGGTGGCACGCCACGTGGCAGATGCCGCCGCCGGCGCCGGCGCCCGCTGCCTGCAGATCTCCTCCTTCTGGTCCTTCCTGCCGCACCGCGGCGAAGTGGTCGACGAGGGGCATCCCCGCGCCGGCGGCCACCGCTGGTTTCGTCTTCGGCGCGAGGCGGAGGACGTGCTGCTCGCGGCGGGCGCCGCGGTCGTCCACCTGCCCGACTTCTTCGGCCCCCACGTCCACACCAGTTCGGTGCAGAACGCGCTCGTGGAGGCCTTGGCGGGCCAGCCGATGAACTGCCTGGGCAGCCCGGACGTCGAGCGCGAGGTGGCCTACGTGCCCGACGCGATGCGCACCGTCGCCGACCTCGCCGAGCGCGACGAGGCCTACGGCACCGACTGGGGCATCCCCGGCAACGGCACCCCCAGCCCCCGCGAGCTGGCCCGCCTGGCGGGCGACCGCCTGGGCCGCGAGGTGAAGATACGCTCCGTTCCGCTGTGGCTCATCCGCCTGCTGGCACCGGTGGTGCCGGCCCTGCGCCCGGCCGTGCCGTTGGCGCCGCACTACGCGAAGCCGGTGCGCTACGACACGGCGAAGCTGCGCGGGCTGCTCGGCGAGCAGGAGCGGACCCCGCTGGCTGAGGCGGTGGGGGCGACGCTGGACTGGCTGCCCGCCCCGGGGCGAGGCGGTGATCCGCCCGGGTGAGCAGCGGACCGCGGAAGCCCCACCGCTCGTGGGCCGAACACCCTGCTCGAGATCCTCGTCTCGGGCTTTCTCGCGGGGCTCCTACTCGTGGCGCAGCGCCACCGCTGGGTCCACCCGGCTCGCGCGGCGGGCCGGGAGGTAGCAGGCCAGCAGGGCGGCCAGCGCCAGAACCGCGGCGGCGCCGGCGTAAGTGGGGAGATCGCGGGTGGTGACGCCGAACAGCAGGTGGGCCACCGTCTGGCTGGCGAGCAACGCCATCCCCATGCCGAGGACGATGCCCGCGACCGCCGAGCCCATGCCGCGGCGCAGCACCAGCGCCAGCACGTTGCGCGGCAAGGCTCCCAGCGCCCGCCGAACGGCGAGCTGGCGGGCGGACCGGGCCACGCTGTAGGCGAGGGTCCCGTAGAGGCCGGAGGCCGCCAACACCAGGGCGAGGCCGGCGAAGCCGGTGAGCAGCAGAGCGTAGAAGCGAGGCCGTGCGACGGCGGTACCCCACCGCTCGCCCAGCGGCTCCAGCCTCTCCACCGGCAGGCCCGGAGCGAGCTGCGCCACGGTGGTGCGCACCAGGCGATCCACCGCCGCTCGATCTCCGCCGGTGCGGATGGCGAGCCCCAAGCGCGCCGGCGGCCCCTCACCCACCGCCTCCTGCAGACGGTAGGACAGGAAGACCTCCGGCTTCGCATCGGCCACGGGGCCGAGCAGGCGCACGTCCTCGAGCCGCCCCACGATTTGCACGCTGGCCGCACCGATCGCAATGCGCTGTCCGATCACCGGTGTGGCGGCGAAGTAGCGCCGGGCGAAGACATCGTTGACCAGGGCCACGGGCGCCGCGATACGGTGGTCGCGTGGCGTCAACCAGCGACCCTCCACGAGATGCAGGCTCAGGGCCCGCAGGTAGCCCGGGGAGGTCCACTGTCGCACCGCCAGGGTCGGCTGCTGCGGCGAACGGCCGGGCACCCCGAGGCTGGTCAGGGAGAGCTCCGGCGCGAGGGGAAGATGGGCGGCGACTCCGGCGGCATCCACCACCGGAAGGCTCTCGAGCCGCGCCAGGAGTTGGTCGAGGAAGGCGCGCCGCTCGCCCGCGGCCACTCCGTCACCCAACTCGAGATCCAGTGTGGTGACCAGCACCTGCCGCGGCTCGAAACCGGGATCCACCTCCACGAGCGCCAGGAAGCTGCGTACCAGCAGCGCCGCCGCGATCAGCAGAACCGTGGCCAGGGCCACCTGCGCCACCAACAGCACGTTCCGCGAGCGCACCACGTCGACGCCCTCCGTCGCTCCAGTCGGAAGCCTGGCGAGAACCCGCGCCCGGCCGGCGCGCAGCGCCGGCAGCAGGCCGATGGCGATGCCGGTGAACAGTGATGCGAGAAGCGCGAAGAAGAACACCCGCAGGTCGAGCGCTACCTGGTCGAGCCGCGGCACGCCAGGCGGGATCAACCGCGGCAGCAGACGGTGCAGCCACAGCGCCACGACACAACCGGCCGCGCCGCCGGCCAGCGCCAGCAGCAGGCTTTCGCCGACCAGGCGGCGCACCAGGGCGCCCCGGCCGCTCCCCAGGGCGAGCCGGATGGCCAGTTCCTTGTCCCGCGCAGCGTTGCGGGCGAGCAGGAGTCCGGCCAGATTGCCGCAGGCGATCAGCAGCACCAGCAGCACCGCGGCGCCCAGGGCGACCAGCGCCGGCCTCACCTGGGCGACCAGCGAATCCGCGAGCGGCGCCAGGTCCACCCGACCGGCCGATGCCGGATCTCCCAGCAGCGCGCCCTGCTCGTACAGGCCCTGACGCACGGACTCGGCCTCGGTCTCCGCCGCGTCGGAGCTGGCCGACGGACGCAGGCGGGCGACCATCGGCAGGTACTGCTCCCCGATCACCACGGCCCCGTCGCCTCCCTCCGGCGGTGGCGCGAGGCGCAAACGGGTCCACAGCTCGATCTCCGGGTCCGGAAAGAAGAATCCTCTCGGCATCACGGCGGAAACCCGGTGGGCAGTGCCGTCCAGCATCAGGCGGCGGCCGAGCAGGCTGCGCTCGCCGGAGAAGCGACGCTGCCAGAGGTCGTGGCCGAGGATCACCTCGGGTTCGGCACCGCCCTCCTCTGCGAAGGCTCGCCCGAAGGCCGGCGCTACACCGAGCACGTGGAAGAGAGAAGGGGTCACCTGGGCCGCCGGCAGGCGGACGGGGACCCCCTGCCCGGTGAGGATCGCCGGCACCCGCCGATAGGCGCCGAGTCCCGCGAGCGCACGGGAGCCCTCTCGCCAGGCCGCGAAGGTCCGATCGTCGAGAAGCCCCCGTCGCTCCACCTGATCCGGGCCGGGTGGGAGGAGCACCCGAACGTCGTAGAGCCGGTCGGCCTGCGGATACGGCAGCCCGGCCAGTAGGACGGCGTCCACGACGCTGAACATCGCCGTGTTGGCCCCCAGGACGAGGGCGAGGGTCACGAGCGTGACCACCGTGTATCCAGGGCTTCGGGCGAGGGAGCGCACGGTGGTGCGCAGGGCACGCGACAGATCGTTCATCGGGGCGCGACCCAGCGGCATGTCTGCCCTCTCTGGCACATCTCAGCTCGCCTTCGCCGGCTTACGCCGCACGTACAGCACCTTCTCCACCCGCGCAATCACCTCCCCGGCGGCGTCGGTCACCTCGGCCTCGAAGACGGGCTCCACCTTCTCGCCGCCGGCACCGGCGGCGCGGATCTCGTCGGCGAGACCGGCGGGGACGGTGAAGACGGCGCGGACCCGGGTGCGGCCGGGGCGGGTGAAGCGGATCGTCGCGGCCTTGTCCCAGACGATCCAGCCCGGGCCGAGCTCCCAGAGCAGGAGCAGCATGTAGAACGGGTCGCACATCGTGTAGAGCGAGCCGCCGAAGTGGGTGCCGACGTAGTTGCGGTTCCACCAGCGCAGCCGCATCGTCACCTCCACCGCGCGCTGCGGGCCCGGCAGCGGACGCACCCGGACGCCGGCACCGAGGAACGGCGGATAGAGGTTCATCACCCGCAGCAGGCGGCGCTCGCGGGGAGTCAGGCCGCTCACGAAGGGATGCTCGGCACGACCAGGGGCTCAACAGGCGGCGCGCGGGGACGGCGGCGGCGGCAGGTGGGGATCGATCTGGTGCAGCAGGGCGTCCAGCGGCCGGGCGCCGGTGATCCGCTCCACCACCCGGCCACCGCGGAACAGCGCCAGCACCGGGATGCTGCTCACCCGGTGGTGGTGCGCGGTCCGCGGACTGTGGTCGACGTCCACCTTCACCACCTTGAGCCGCCCGGCGCGCTGGCGGGCGATCTCCTCGACGATCGGCGCCACCGTGCGGCACGGACCGCACCAGGCGGCCCAGAAGTCCACCAGCACCGGCACCGGCGCGGCGACCTCGCGCGGAAAGCTCGCGTCGTCCGCCTCCACCAGCCACGGCAGCGCCTCCTTGCAGCGCCCGCAGCGCGGCACCGCCCCGGGCGGCGGCGTGCCCACCCGGTTGTTGGCCCCGCAGTGGGAACAGCTCACGACCTCGGCCATGGCAGCAGTTTAGAACCGCGCCGCCCGGCGGTCCAGGTCACCGAAGGCACGGAGCCGCCGCGGCCGCCAGCGCGAGCGGCGGCCGCGGTCCAGCTCGCTCCCTACATGTCGATGCAGTAGCCGCAACCGTGTCCCGGCTCTCTGACGCAGAAGGCCGACGGCGAACCGAGCCACTTCTGGCACTGGCGGTCGTCGCTGCACGCGCCGGCTTCGCAGACGAAAAGCGGCTGAGGCGCGTCGACGGCGACCTCCGCAGCGGCCTCCGGCGCCGCCTCCGCGTCCGCGGCCGGACAGAGCTCCGGCAGCACGCCCTCGTCGGCAGCCGGCGCCCGCACCGCCTCCGGCGCCACCGCCCCCGCCGCCGCCGCCGAACCGGCCAGCAGGAACACTCCGAGGAGGCTCATCAGGATCGTCTTGCGCATCGCGGTCTCTCCTTGGGTCGTTGATTTCAACAGAATTCGCATTCTATCCGATCCGGGCCAGGACGGATTGCGTAGACTCGCTGTCCGGAGATCGCCGCCATGCGCAACGAGACCCACGGACACCGCTTCACCCTCGAGCAGGCCACCGGCCGCTTGCCGGACGGCGAGGGCGAGCGCTTCGCCGAGCTGCTGGGCCGCGGCACGTTGCGGCTGCTCCTCTACGCCCCCCGCGGCCACGATCCCCAGGAGCCCCACGAGCAGGACGAGGTGTACGTGGTCGCCTCCGGTCGCGGCACCTTCGTCCACGGCGACCGCCGCGAGCCCTTCGGCCCGGGCGACCTGCTGTTCGTCCCCGCCGGCATGACCCACCGCTTCGAGGACTTCACCGACGACCTCGCCGTGTGGGTGGTCTTCTACGGCCCGCCGGGCGGCGAGGAGGGGTGAGGTCGACGGGGACGCAAACCGCGACGCACCGTGCGGCGGCACGCGGGGCGCTGGTCCCGGCGCAGCCCGTCCGCGGCTCCCTTCTTGCACCCCCGTCCCCTCGATGAGCACCCCCACCGGGTCACCCGCCGAACCGCCCCCCGCGCCCCTCCGCTGGACCCGCGATCCCCGCGAGGCCGGCTGGAGCGGCAGCGCGGTGGCGCTGGGGCGGGATCTCGAGGCGGCCGTGCCGGGGGGCGTGCGGTTCGACGCCGGGCACCGCGCGATGTACGCCGTCGACGCCTCGAACTACCGGCAGGTGCCCATCGGCGTCGTCTTCCCGCGCTCGGCCGAGCAGGTGGAGGCCGCCGTCGCGGTGTGTCGGCACCACGGCGCCCCGGTGCTCGGGCGCGGTGGCGGCACCAGTCTCGCCGGCCAGTGCTGCAACCACGCCGTGGTGTTCGACTTCTCGCGCCACATGGGGCGGGTGCTGGAGATCGACCCGGCCGCCCGCCGCGCCCGGGTCGAGCCGGGCTGTGTGCTCGACACGCTGCGCGACCGCGCGGTGCGCGACCACGGCCTGACCTTCGCCCCGGACCCCGCCACCCATAGCCAGTGCACCCTCGGCGGCATGATCGGCAACAACTCCTGCGGCCCCCATTCGGTGATGGGCGGGCGCACCGCCGACAACGTGGAGTCGCTGGAGATCCTCACCTACGACGGGCTGCGCATGACCGTCGGCGCCACCAGCGAGGAGGAGCTCGAGGCGCTGATCGCCGGCGGCGGCCGCCGAGGCGAGATCTACCGCCGCCTGCGCGCCCTGCGCGACCGCTACGAGCCCGAGATCCGCCAGCGCTTCGGCGACCTGCCGCGCCTCGTCGCCGGCTACAACCTGAAGGACCTCCTGCCCGAGCGCGGCTTCCACGTCGCCCGCGCGCTGGTGGGGAGCGAGTCGACCTGCGTCACCGTCCTCGCGGCGACCCTGCGCCTGGTGCCGTGGCCCGCCGCCCGGGTCCTGCTCGCCGTCTCCTACGAGGACGTCTACCTCGCCGCCGACCACGTGCCCGAGGTGATGGCCGAGCGCCCCATGGCCTGCGAGGGCATGGACGGGCGCATCGTGGCCGTGCAGCGCGAGAAGAAGCTCCACCCGGAGGACCTCGCCCTGCTGCCCGACGGCGACGGCTGGCTGCTGGTGGAGCTCGGCGCCGACGCCGAGGAGGAGGCCGCCGCGCGTGCCGAGCGGCTCGCCGCGCGCCTGCGCGTCTCCCCCCACGTGGTGAGCGCCAAGATCTACCGCGACCCCGCCGTGCAGCAGAAGGTGTGGACGATCCGCGAGTCGGCCCTCGGCGCCGCCGCCCGCCAGGAGCGCGACACCTGGCCCGGCTGGGAGGATTCCGCCGTACCGCCCCACCGCCTGGGCGACTACCTGCGCGACCTGCGCCGCCTGCTCGACTCCCACGGCCTCCACGGCGCCTTCTACGGCCACTTCGGCGAGGGCTGCGTCCACACCCACAACGACTTCGACCTGCGCACCACCGCCGGCCTCGCCGGCTTCCGCGCCTTCATGGAGGAGGCGGCCGACCTCTGCGTCTCCTACGGCGGGTCGCTGTCCGGCGAGCACGGCGACGGCCAGGCCCGCGGCGAGTTGCTGCCGCGCCAGTTCGGCGACGCGCTGTGCCGCGCCTTCCGCGAGTTCAAGGGCATCTGGGACCCGGACGGGCGCATGAACCCCGGCAAGCTGGTGGATCCCTACCCGCTGGACACCCAGCTCCGCCTCGGCACCGGCTACCAGCCGAAGCCGGCGCAGACCTGGTACGACTTCCCCGACGACGACCGCTCCTTCGCCCGCGCCACCCTGCGCTGCGTCGGCGTCGGCAAGTGTCGGCGCGAGGACGGCGGCACCATGTGCCCGAGCTACCAGGTGACCCACGAGGAGCGCCACTCCACCCGCGGCCGCGCCCACCTGCTGCACGAGATGATGACCGGAGAGCTGGTCGGCGAGATGTGGCGCAGCGAGGAGGTGAAGGAGGCCCTGGATCTCTGCCTCGCCTGCAAGGGCTGCAAGCGCGACTGCCCCGCGGGGGTGGACGTGGCCAGCTACAAGGCCGAGTTCCTCGCCCACTACTACCGCCACGCCCGGCGTCCGCGCTCCGCCTACGCCATGGGGTTGGTGCACTGGTGGGCCCGGGCCGGCGCCCGCGCACCGGCCCTCGCCAACCGCCTCGCCGCGTCGCCGCCGCTGGCCGCCGCCGCCAAGGCCCTGGCCGGAGTCGCCCCGGAGCGCGAGCTGCCGGCGCTGGCCCGCCGCGACTTCCGCCGCCTGCTGCGCGCCCACCGCTCCGGCAACGGCACCGCCGCCGCCCCGGCCGGAGCAGCGCGCCGCGTGGTGCTCTTCCCCGACACCTTCAACACCTTCTTCCACCCGGAGGTGGCGATGGCGACCCTCGACACCCTGGAGCGCGCCGGCTGGAAGGTCGCCGTGCCGCAGAAGGTGCTGTGCTGCGGCCGTCCGCTCTACGACCACGGCTTCCTCGGCCGCGCCGAGAAGCTCCTCGTCCGCGTGCTCGACACCCTGGCGCCGGAGATCGATGCCGGCGTGCCCATGGTGGTGCCGGAGCCGTCGTGCTGCGCCGTGTTCCGCGACGAGCTGCCCAACCTGCTCTCCGCCGATCCCCGCGCCCACCGCCTGGCGGCCCAGACGTTCACCCTCGCCGAGCTGCTGGCCGACCACACGCCGGACTGGCGGCCGCCGCCGCTCGCCGGCCGGGCCCTTTTCCACGGCCACTGCCACCAGAAGTCGGTGATCGGCCAGCGGGCGGACCTCGAGGTGCTGAGCCGCCTGGGCCTCGAGGTCGCCGCCCCGGAGACCGGCTGCTGCGGCATGGCCGGCTCCTTCGGTTTCGAGAAGGAGAAGTACGACGTGTCGATGGCCTGCGGCGAGCGGGTGCTGCTGCCGGCGGTGCGCCGGGCCGCCGCCGGCACCCTGCTGGTGACCGACGGATTCAGTTGCCGCGAGCAGGTGCGCCAGGCCACCGGCCGCGAGCCGCTACACCTGGCCGAGGTGCTGCACCGTGCCTACCGCGAAGGCGACGGCGGCGCCGGCCCGGCCGCGTAGC
>DATACC010000176.1:0-13979 GCA_036259255.1 Thermoanaerobaculia bacterium
CCGAGCCCGTTCCCAACGGTGAGGCGGCCGGGGAAAGCTCGGCCTGCGGGAAAGGTCCTCGCCGAGCTTTCCCCGGCCGCCTCACCGTTGGGAACGGGCTCGGCTCGACCTGCCGGGAAGCAGCCGCCGTGCGCCAGGGGAGGGGCGGTCGTTCGTGAGCCGGTGGGGGCTCGTAGCAGGCGGGGGCGGCAGCCGGGGAAAGCTCCGCTCCGTCTGCGGGAACGGCCGTGCTTCCCCAGCCGCCTCACCGGTGGGCACGGGGGTCGGCTCGAGATGCCGGGCGGAAACACCCTCCCCGCACCAGGGAAACGGCCTTGCGCTCGGGTGGATGTCCGGCCGGATCCTTCACCGGGAAGCGAGCTGGCGCAGGGTGGCGATCTAGCGAGTCACTGCGTCCGGGTTCCGGCGATGCGCCAGGTGGCGTGGGCGACGGCGACCACCTCGCCGGCCGCATCGGTCAGCGTGACCTCGGCCAGGTGCTCCACCGGCTCGGGCGGAGCGTCGGCGGGGGGCTCGGTGCGGCACTCGGCGGTGATCGTGCCGCGGGCCTTCCTGGCGTACTCGATGTGGAGAGCGGTGATGATGCCGCGGGCGTCGTCCGGCAGGGCGAACAGGGTGGCCAGGCCGGAGGCGAGCTCGGCGAGGTTGAGCAGGGCCACGGCGTGGATCGAGCGGAACGGGTTGCGCAGCGCCCGGCGCTCCCGCAGGCTGGCGCGGCAGAAGCCGGGGGCGAGCTCCTCGACCCGGGCGCGGATCGACCCGCTGTAGGGCGCCAGCCAGCCGACCAGGCGGCTGAACGCCCACTTGCCCCCCGGCAGCGGCGCCAGGCGCTGCCACGCGCGCCGCAGCCGCGGCCCGGGCCCGGTCGCGGCGGGACGGGAGGAGGAGGTGCTCCGGTCAGGCTCGACGGCAGGTGCGGCGGGGCGGGCTTGCGGCTCGGCCATGGTAGGGCTCCTTTCGGGCGCCGAAGGGTTCGGACGCCGATTGTGACAGAGCAGGCTGCTACCGCGGCACCGGGCCGAGCAGCTCGCCATCGGGGCCGAGGTCCGGGTAGGGTTCGCCCTCGCGGCGGCAGCGCTCGGCGAGAGCAGGGTAGGCCCACTCGAAGAGGGTCTGACGGTAGGTTCCGGTGTCGAGACGGCGGTTCTCGTAGCAGCCGGCGGCCTCGCGCTGGCGTTGGGCCTCGAAGAGGATGACGGCGGCGGCCACCGAAACGTTGAGCGAGGCCACCATGCCCGCCATCGGCACCACGATCCAGCGGTCCGCCCGCGCCGCCGCCTCGGCGGTCACGCCGTCCTTCTCCTCGCCCAGCAGGATCGCCGTGGGCCGGGTGTAGTCGACCTCGCGGAAGTCGACGGCGCCCTCGTCGAGGTGGGCGGCGAGGATCTGGTGGCCGGTGTCGCGCAGGTGGTCGAAGGCTTCGAAGAGCGCGGCGTGGGTGCGCACCCGCAGCCAGCGCCTGGTGCCCTGGGCCACCGCGTCGGCCACCGAGAGCATGCCGCCGGGGGTCACCGCGTGGGCCTGGAACACCCCCACCGCGTCGCAGGTGCGCAGCACGGCCGAGAAGTTGTGCGGCTTGCGCACGTTCTCCATCACCACGGTCAGATCGGGCTGGCGCCGGTCGAGCACCTCGGTGATGCGGCGGAAACGCTGGGGGGTCATCGCGGAGCAAGCTATCAAGACTTGCTAGCATCGTGCGCCATGCTGGCCGCGGGAACTGCCGTGGCCCACCTCGACATCGGTTCCGTCGAACATCCCAGGAGAGACCATGCGAGAGATTGGATACGACAAGGACCTGTACGTGCAGCCCTTCGACCACCGGGGCAGCTTCAAGAAGAAGTTCTTCGGCATCGCCGACGACTGGACGGTCGACGCCGGCACCGACCAGTACACGCCGATCGTGGAGACCAAGACGATCGTCTACCGCGGCCTGCTGTGGGCCATCGATCTCGGCGTGCCCGCCGAGCAGGTGGGGATCCTGGTCGACAGCGAGTACGGCAGCCACATCCAGTTCGACGCCCGCGCCAAGGGCATTCCGGTGGCCACCTGCATCGAGAAGAGCGGCCAGCCGGTGTTCGACTTCGAGTACGGGCCGCGCTGGCAGGACCACGTGCGCTTCGTGGCGCCGGACATCGTCAAGGTGCTGGTGCGCCACCACCCGGCCGACCCGGTGGCCGAGCGCTACGAGCAGATGGCGCGCCTGAAGCAGGTCTCCGACCACCTGCACGCCAACGACGGCCCATGGTTCATGTTCGAGCTGCTGGTGCCGGCGACGACCGACGAGGAGAAGCAGGCCGGCGCCCGTTACGACGAGGAGCTACGCGTCGGGCGCATGGTCGAGGCGATGCGCGAGCTCCAGGAATTCGGCATCGAGCCCGACATCTGGAAGCTCGAGGGCCTGTCGAGCCGGGAGCAGGCCGCCCAGGTGGCCGAGGTGGCCCGGGCCGGCCGCTCCGCCGACGGCAAGAGCCGCGAGAAGGTGGGGTGCATCCTGCTCGGCCGCGGCTCGGACAAGGCCCAGGTCCACGAGTGGCTGCGCACCGCCGCCCCGGTGCCCGGCTGGATCGGCTTCGCCGTCGGCCGCACCAACTTCGCCGACCCGGTGAAGGCCTTCCTCGCCGACCGCTCGAAGGAGGACGAGGCGGTGGGGCAGATTGCCCGCAACTTCAAGGAGTGCGTCGACGTGTGGCGGGAGGCGCGCGGGTAGCCGTTCGGGACGGCGCCAGGGAGGCGGGGTCCTCACCGAGGCTCGGCGGGCAGTCTGCCGGCTGCAGGACCCTCAGCGCTTCCTGCCGGAGTCGCTCGGCCTCGTCGTCCCGGCCGGTCGCTGCCAGCAGCTCGGCGAGGCTGTTCCACGCGAGGCTCAGCTCCTCGCGAACGCAGGCATCCTGCGGTGCCTCGCGCAGGATGGCGCCGGCGCGGCGAAGGAGCTGCTCGGCTTCCTCGAAG
The DNA here is from genome assembly GCA_036259255.1 of Thermoanaerobaculia bacterium. Classification (GTDB taxonomy): domain Bacteria; phylum Acidobacteriota; class Thermoanaerobaculia; order Multivoradales; family JBCCEF01; genus DATACC01. Next base: position 2,950 of record DATACC010000176.1, read on the forward strand.
CGGCCGAGCTGTCGATAGGCGGTCCCGAGCAGGGAGAGCGACTGCGCGGCCTCCGGCGACCTGGGGCCGAAGCTCCGCTCGCGCACCGCGAGCGACTGGCGCAGCGCCCGCAGCCCTGCCTCGGGCTGGTTCCTCTGGTAGTAGAGGTCCGCCAGGTTCTCCAGGGTTTCGGCGGTCGCCGCGCCCTGCTCCTCGGTTCCGAGCCGCAGCACGAGGGATCGCAGGTACGACAGCTCTGCCGCATCGTTCTTGCCCTGCGCGGCTTGCGCCTGTCCGAGACGGTCCAGCACGAGGCTCTCGATCACCGGACCGAGCGACGGGTCCTCCCTCACCAGGTTCAGCGCCTGCCGGTAGAAGGGCTCCGCGTCCCAGGGAGGAAGCCGACCGGAGAGGACGCGGTCGCCCTCCTGAACCGCTCGCACCCAGTTGTGGACGAGCTTCGGGTCCGTCGACGGCTGAGCACCGGTCGCCCCTGCAGGTCCTGGGGCCACGACCAGGGCCGCGACGAGCAAGACGGCGAGGCTGGAGCTCAGACCTGGCATTTCTCCCTCACCACGGCTGCCAGCTCAGCTGAGGTGGGGTAACCGGGATAACCGGGCGCCTCGCGCTGCCCAGCGCTGTGCATCGCCTCGTGGACCAACAGAGCCGCCCTGAGGTCGGCGGTTTGGTTGATGTACGAGGAGCAGAGATAGACCGACATAGAGGTCAGCACTGGCGGAAGATCTAATGGATCTTCGCCGCCGCTGAGCTGGCCGGCCGGGCCGGGCGAGGTGAGCGCGTCGGCAGCGATGCTGGTGGACGCGGCGCTCGCCGGCTGGCTATAGCTGGAGGGGCAGGCGGTGGGCCGCCGAGTGCACGCCTTCGGTGTCTGCCGGACGGTGGTGGGCGTGGTGGCGGGTGCGCGACAGAGTCGAGCGGGCCCTGTCCCAGTTCTACTTGCCGCTGAGCCAGACGCCGACACGCTACTCCGACCTGGTGCTTGCCGCCACCGGCGCTTGACGGATCTTGCGGCGGTGCGCGAGGAGGTAGCGGCCCCCGGTCCGACCTGCCAGTCGATGGCGTGCGAACATGCGGGAGGTAATTGACCACTCGCCATTGGCTCTCGTCATCCGGCGATGCTACTGGCGGTGTTCGCCGCCGTCCCCTGGCCCTCGCCTCCCTGGGCCTCTACGAGATGCTCGCCTAGGCGATGGCCAGCGCACCCGGGAGATCGACCTGCGCAAGGCGCTGGGCGCCCGCCGCCGAGAGCTCACCAGGGGAGGGCCCGGCGGGTCCTCGCGGGTGCCGCGGCACTCCGCCTCACCCCGTTTCGGCCTCCGCGGCCCTGGGCGGCGCGTCGGTGCCGAGGAGGCGGTCGAGGTCGTCGGCGCGGGCCTCGGCGTCGGCCTCGCCGATCTCGATGAGCTGCTGGAGGTAGTCGGGTTGGAACATCAGCAGTGACAGGAAGTCGGGGCTCGCCGTCTCCCGGGTGCCGAGGCTGCGGGTCATGAACCGGAACACCCCCGGCAGGCGCGGCTCGTAGTCGGCCGACAGCGCGCCGAGGTCCACCGACGGGCGGACCGAGACGATGTCGATGGGCCGCATGCCCTGGCGCTTTTCCGGCGGCAATTCCCTGAGCAGCGCGTTCAGGCGCTCGAGGCGGTTGACGTCCTGATCGAGCACGTCGAGGAAGATCGCGTTCATCAGGTGGCCCAGGATCTGCGCCGGCGGTGGGTAGCCGACGGTCTTCGGACGGTCCTCCTCGCTGGGAGTGCGGACGAAGCGGGTCGACACCGCCAGGATGCGCTGCGCCCCCAGGTGCAGCGCCGGCGACAGGGGAGCCACCAGCCGCACCCCGCCGTCGCCGTGCCAATCGCGGCCGAGGCGCACCGCGGGGAAGAACATCGGCAGCGCCGAGGAGGCCATCACGTGCTCCACCGTGAGCCGCGCCTGCAGGCTGCGGCGGTTGGTGCGCTCCCAACCCTCGATGTCGCGCCCCTGCACCCAGGTCACCGTCTGGCCGGTGGCGTAGTTGAGCGTCACCACGGCGAATGCCCGGAGGCGCTGCTCCGCGAGGTTCTTGCGGATGCCGAGGATCTCGCCGTAGGGACCGAGGGGGGCGAGCTGGCGCCGCAGCAGCCGGCGCAAGGGCGCCGTGTCCACCATGCCCCGCGGCTGCGCCGTGAAGCGCGAGCCGCCGGAGACGAGCCGCGTCCCCCAGCGCGCCAGGTGGCGCGACAGCGACGGCGAGTCGACCCGGAACACCTGCTCCGACTCGAGCCGCTCCCAGAGCTTGATCAGCTCGGCCACGGATTCGGCCAGCGTGCCCGGGTGGCTCGCCAGCATGGCGGCGTTGATCGCGCCGGCGGAAACCCCGGCGACGATGTCGAAGTGGAGCTCCGGCGCGCGCCGCGCGAGCCAGCGCAGCAGCCCCACCTGGTAGGCCGCGCGGGCGCCGCCGCCGCTGAGCACGATGGCGAGGTCGCCGCGCGGGTTCTCCGCGGTGCGGGTTCCGGGTTGGTCGGTGTCGGAGTCGGCCATCTCGGGGTTGCGAGGAGCGACCGCCCGCGGGTCCGCGGGGCGGTCCTCCTCCTGGCGCCGAGCGGCGCTGCGTTGGGGCAGGGTTTCGTCGATCACGGCTCGGTCACGTAGCATAACGCCGCTTCCCGTTCCGGGGGCGCCGCGAGAGGGGGATGGGCCCGAGATGAAGATCCTGGCGACGGTGCTGGCGCTGGCGGCTCTCACCGCCGTCGTGGTGCTGTCGGTGGCCCACTGTGGCGTCGCCGACGTCGCCGCCACCACGCCCCACGCCGGACCGGTGGAGTGGTTCCTGGTCGCCGCCCGCGACAGCGCCGTCGAGCGCGGTGCGCGGGGTCTCGCGCCGCCGGCCTTCGACGATCCGTTGCTGCTGCGCAAGGGAGCCACCCTCTACCACCGCCAGTGCGCCCTGTGCCACGGCGCTCCCGGGTTCGATCCCGCGCCGCTCGCCCTCGGCCTCAACCCGCTGCCCCCGGAGCTCCACCTCGCCACCCGCGGCGGGGGGGACGAGCGTGCTGCGAGCGCGGCGCGCACCTTCTGGATCACCAAGCACGGCCTGAAGATGACCGGCATGCCCGCCTTCGGCGTCGCCTTCGAGGACGACGAGCTGTGGGCGGTCACCGCCGTCGTCGAGCGCCTGCCGGAGCTGACGGCCGGCGAGTACGCCGCGATGGTGCGCGCCGCCGGGACGCCCGCCACCCCCGGGACGTCCGCCGCCCCCTGATAGGCTCGGTGGCGATGACGATGCCGCTGCAGCTCGGCCACCTGCGCCTCCAGATCGTCGGCGACGGCGGCTTCCGTCTCGACGGCGGCGCCATGTTCGGCGTCGTGCCGCGGGTGCTGTGGGAGCGCGAGCGGCCGCCCGACGAGAAGAACCGCATCGCCATGGCCACCAACTGCCTGCTGGTGGAGAGCGGCGACGAGCTGGTGCTCATCGACACCGGCATCGGCGACAAGAACGACGAGAAGTTCCGCTCCATGTTCGGCATGGAGGAGGGGGCCGTGCGCCTGCCGGAGTCGATCCGCCAGGCCGGCTACGAGCCCGGCGACGTCACCCAGGTGTTGCTCTCCCATCTCCACTTCGACCACTGCGGCTGGAACACCCGCGAGCGCGGTGGCCGGCTGGTGCCCACCTTCCCGCGCGCCCGCTACTGGCTGGAGCGCGGCGAGGTGGAGCACGCCAGGAACCCCAACCCGCGCGACCGGGCGAGCTACGACCCGCGCAACTGGGAGCCGCTGTTCGAGGCCGGGGTCGCCGAGCTGTTCGACGACGAGGCCGAGCCGGCGCCGGGGGTGCGAGCGGTCAAGGCGGCGGGGCACAACCGCGACATGTGCGTGGTGCTGCTCGAGGGGCGCGCAGCGGAGGGCGCGGAGGCCGCCACGGCCATCTTCTGGGCCGACCTCGTCCCCACCGCCTCCCACGTCGCCTACCCGTGGATCATGGGGTACGATCTCTACCCGGTGACGACGCTCGACAACAAGCAGCGGTGGCTGCCGCGGGCCGCCGAGGGTGGCTGGCTGTCGATCTTCGAGCACGATCCGCAGGTGCCGCTGGCCCGCCTCGTCACCGGCGAGCGAGGCCGCATTCGCGCCGAGCCGCTCACCGTCGCCGCGCCGGCCTAGCCGTCCCGGCCGGCGGGTCAGGCCCCCAGTCCGATCCTCAACTCCTCACGGGAGACGTGATGGCCCAGCAATACGACGTGATCATCATCGGCAGCGGACCCGGCGGCTACGTGGCCGGCATCCGTGCCGGGCAGCTCGGCCTGAAGGTGGCGGTGGTCGAGCGCGACCCGTTCTTCGGCGGCACCTGCCTGCACCGCGGCTGCATCCCCACCAAGGCGCTGCTCCACACCGCCACCGTGCTCGAGGAGATCCGCGAGGCCGGCGAGCTGGGCATCGGCGTCGGCGCGCCGGAGCTCGATCTCGGCAAGGCCCAGGAGCGCAAGCAGTCGGTGGTCGACAAGAACGCCCGTGGCATCGCGGGGCTGTTCAAGAAGTACAAGGTCGACGGCATCCAGGGCACCGGCCGGATCGCCGGCGCGGGCAAGGTGGAGGTGACCCACGAGGGCGAGACGACCCCCTACGAGACCAAGAACATCCTGATCGCCACCGGCTCCCTGCCGCGGGAGATCCCCATCGCCAAGGTCGACGGCGAACGCATCATCAACTCCGACCACATCCTGAAGATCGGCCGCGTGCCGCAGACGCTGGCGGTGCTCGGTGCCGGCGCGGTGGGCACCGAGTTCGCCTCGATGTTCGCCAGCTTCGGCAGCAAGGTGACGGTGATCGAGATGCTCGACCGCCTGCTGCCGGTGGAGGACGCCGAGGTCTCCAAGGAGATCGAACGCGCCTTCCGCAAGCGGGGCATCCAGTCGATGACCGGCACGAAGCTCGCCGGCGTCGAGACCACCGAGGGCGGAGTGAAGCTCTCCTTCGACGGCAGCGACAAGACGGTGGAGGCCGAGGTGCTGCTGGTCGCCGTCGGCCGCGGGCCGTACACCGAGGGGCTGGGCCTCGAGTCGGTGGGCATCGAGACCGAGCGCGGCTTCATCGCCACCGACGGCATGATGCGCACCAGCGCCGAGGGCGTCTACGCCATCGGCGACGTCGTCGCCGCGCCACCCTGGCTCGCCCACAAGGCTTCGGCCGAGGGGATCGTGGCGGTGGAGCACATGGCCGGCCACGAGACGCGGCCGATCGACTACACGAAGGTGCCGTCGGTGGTCTTCACCACGCCGGAGGTGGGCAGCGTCGGGCTCAGCGAGCAGGCGGCCCGGGAGGCCGGCTACGACGTGGCGGTGGGCAAGTTCCCCTTCACCGCGCTGGGCAAGGCGGCCATCGAAGGCAAGACCGCGGGGTTCGTGAAGATCGTTCGCGACACCAAGTACGACGAGGTGCTCGGGGTGCACATCGTCGGCCTCCACGCCACCGATTTGATCGCCGAGGCCTGCGCGGCGCTGCAGCTCGAGGCCACCGCCGAGGAGCTGTTTCGCGCCGTCCACGCCCATCCGACGCTGGCCGAGGCGATGGCGGAGGCGGCCCACGCCTCTCACGGTTCGGCGATCCACTTCTAGGCGCCGGAGCCGTCGCCAGGGGGCGGCCGCGGCGGCCGGTTCGGGTGCTATGCTCGCCCGGGCCGGTGCCCTTCTTGCAAGCTTCCACGGTCGTGACCCCGGCCCCGCACCCGTCCCGAGCCCGCACGCAGGCGAGTCCCCGCAGGTAGGGCGAAACGAACACGAGCTGACATTCTGACGCGAGGGAGAGAGAGCCGATGGCTACCGAAGTCGTGATGCCCCAGATGGGCGAATCGATCGCCGAGGGCACCATCACCAAGTGGCTGGTCAAGCCGGGCGACAAGGTGGAGCGCGACCAACCGCTGTTCGAGATCTCCACCGACAAGGTGGACGCCGAGATCCCGAGCCCCGTCGCGGGCACGCTGCTGGAGATCAAGGCGGAAGAGGGGCAGACGGTGCCGGTCAACGAGATCGTCGCCCTGGTGGGCGAGGAGGGCGAGGGCGCCGGTGCCGAGGCCACCGAGAAGGCGGAGCCGACGCCGCAGCCGACGACCGAGACCGAGGAGGCACCGGCGGACGAGGAGCGCGACCGCCCGGCGCAGCCGCAGGCCGAGTCCACCGCCCAGCGCGCCGAGACCGCCCGCGGTGACGCCGAGCCGGCTCCGGAGACCCGCGGCGCCGCCGAGTCCGATGAGGCGACCGGCGAAGGCGGGGAAGGTGGCGAGGAGGAGCGGCTCCGGAAGTTCTCGAGCCCGCTGGTGCGCAAGATCGCCCGCGAGGAGGGCGTCGACCTCGCCGAGGTGGAGGGCACCGGCGTCCACGGCCGGATCACCAAGCAGGACATCCTCGGGCACATCGAGCAGCGCGGCAAGCAGCCGGCCGAGAAGCCGGCGGCCCGCCAGCCGGCGGCCCAGGCTCCGGCCGCGGCCTCGCCGGCTCCATCGCCCCAGCCGCGAGCGGCGGCCGCCGCCGCACCGGCCGGCGGGGATTTCCACGTGGCCGCCTACAGCGAGGGCGACGACGTCGAGATCGAGCCGATGTCGAAGATCCGCCAGATCACGGCGGCCCACATGGTGTACTCGAAGCGCACGTCGGCCCACGTGACGACGGTGTTCCACGTCGATTTCTCCCGCGTCGCCCACGTCCGCGCGCGCCACAAGCGGCGCTTCCAGGAGGTCAACGGCACCAAGCTGACCTTCATGCCGTTCATCTTCAAGGCGCTCGCCACCGGGCTCAAGCAGCACAAGCAGCTCAACGCCTCCATCGACGGCACCAACATCGTCTACAAGAAGGACATCAACATCGGCATGGCGGTGGACATCGAGGGGCGTGGCCTGCTGGTGCCGGTGATCCGCAACGCCGACCAGCTCTCCTTGGTCGGCCTGGCGAAGGCGGCCAACGACCTGGCCGACCGCGCGCGGGCGAAGAAGCTCGGCCCCGACGAGCTCAAGGGCGGCACCTTCACGGTGACCAACCCCGGCGTCTTCGGCAGCCTCTTCGGCACCCCAGTGATCAACCAGCCGCAGGTGGCGATCCTCGGCGTCGGCGCCATCGAGAAGCGGCCGGTGGTGGTGACCGACGAGCTCGGCGTCGACTCGCTGGCCATCAAGACGATGTGCTATCTCTCGATCACCTACGACCACCGCCTAGTGGACGGTGCCGACGCCGACCGCTTCATGATCGACGTCAAGAAGGTGATCGAGGAGGACACCTGGGCCGAGCTGGGGTAGAGCGGGGGCGGCGGCGGCGCGGGCGGCCCCCAGCGCACGCAGGGCCGGGGGCGGCGGCCGGGGAAACCTCCGCTCGGTCTGCGGGATAGGCCCTCGCAGAGGTTTCCCCGACCGCCTCACCGGGAGGAGCCCGAGGGGCCCGTGCCGCCGCGGGGGGAGGATCGTGGGAAAAGGAGGGCGCGAGCACTCCCGAGCGCCGGGGGCCGGTTCCCCGCTGCGCGGTCCGGCCCCGGAACCCCCAGCGGCCGGAACGCCCGGCCTGAACACCCCCCTGAATACACGAAGGCCCGGTGCTCGCGAGAGCGCCGGGCCTTGGCGTTTCATTTGCCCTCAGGGCGCGGCCGGAGGCCTCACCCCATGGACGGTGTGAGCGGTTCTACTGAACCCGGGTAACGTTCTCGGCGGCGGGACCCTTCTGGCCCTCCACCATGTCGAACTCGACACGATCACCCTCGTTCAGGGTCCGGAAACCCGAACCCTGGATTGCGGAGAAGTGGACGAAGCAATCCTTCGCGCCACCGTCGGGGGTGATGAAGCCGAAGCCCTTGGCCTCGTTGAACCACTTGACACGTCCGGTCGTACGCATTGCACCTGCTCCTTACTGTTTTTCTTAGTGCTTCCTGTCGTCGGAGTCCGGTGCAACCGTACCTGCCGACTCCAGAAGTCATCCGCGGCAACCCCCGCGTAGGGTCCACCGGCCCGGCCCGGACACACAGCGTCTACACCGGGGCCAGCAAGATGCTCCTGAATCGAAACCTGTCGTCCTGAGGGAAATGGGTTCCTTCCGGGGTGGATCGTTCCAGCGCCACACGAGGCGCACTGGCGACACGCTAGCAACGCACGGGGCAGTTGTCAAGCGATCGCCGCGCGATCCGTGGGACGATCCCTACAACCGCTGCCAGGGGCAGGCCATTCCCGAGCCGGTGCCGGTCGGGCCGGTGTCGCCTGGACCGGGTTCCGTGGGCCGAGCCGGCGACGGCAGCAGGACGGCAATGGCAGGCGACAACCGTCCGGTGGCTTCTCGAGGCCGGGCGGGCGGGTTCAGTACACCTGCGGTGCCGGCAGCGGCACGCGATGCAGGGCCTCCTCGCCACCCTCGCGGCGGGCCCGGTCCAGCTCGTCGGCCGTGTCGAGCAGCCGCACCGTCTTGGCGCTCTCGGTGTCGAGCGCGTGGCGGCGGAAGCAGGCCAGCGCCGGCTCGCCGAGCTCGCGTACCCGGTCGGGACGGCGCTGGGCGAGGTAGACCTCCATCAGGTGGAGATGGATCCAGCGGGTGTCGATCTCGAGCCGGCGCTCGGAGTACACGCGGGCGGCGTTCAGGAAGTGCGCCTCGGCCTGGCGGTGGCGCCCGGCCATCCGGTCGATCAGGCCGTCGAGCCAATCGAGGCGCACCCGCTCCATGCGAGCGGCGATGCGATCCTGCAGCGGCCGCGAGATCGTCACGATCTCCTCCGCGGCGCGCCAGTCACCGAGGCTGAGGGCGCAGACCGCCAGGTTGTGGCTCGCCATCGACCGCAGGCGCGACGACGTGCTGCCGAGGGCGGCGAGCATCAGGGCCGCCTGACGGTTGGTGGCCAGCGCGGCCGCGGGGTCGCCGAGGCGGTCCTGGACGATGCCCATCTTGATCAGGGCGGTGGCCGTCCGCACGGCATCGGCCGCCGCGGCGAAGAGTCGCAGGGCGTCGGTCACCTCGCCGAAGGCCCGCGGATACCGGCTGCGAACCATCTCGAGCGACGCCCGCAGCATGTGCAGGTGGCCGGTGCGCACCGGCGTCAGCTCGGCGTGGCGCCGCAGGTCGTCGATCTCGGCCCAGGTGCTCTCGGCGGCATCGAACTCCCCGAGCACCCGCTGCGCGTTGGCCAGGGCTGCGCGCGCTTCGACCCGCAGCACCGCGCGCTCCGGCCCGGTGTGGCTGTCGGCCAGCATCACCGCCAGCCGGCCCTGGTCCAGTGCCGCCCCGGGGTCCTCCAGGACGCCCCGGTGGGCGAGCGAGAGCAGCGCGCCGGCGGCGCTACGCCGCCAACGGTCCGAGGCGTTGCGGGCGCGCAGGACGCGTTGCGCAGGGGAACGGCGGCGCAAGGACGCGATCTCTCGCAGGAGTGCCGGGTCCAGCGGGTGGAGCTGCGGCTCGGTCCACAGGATGCCCTCGTCCGGCGCTTCGAGCACCCGACGGGTACACCGGCTGCAGCCGGTCAGGGAGTGGGCGAGGGCCCGGGGCCAGGCCTCGGGATGCTCGCCGCGCGGCATCAGCGCCCGCCGCCGGCCACCCGCTCGCCCACCTCCTCGGAGTGGACCTCGCGGACCAGCTCACGGATCAGCTCCCGGATCTCCGGCAGCGGCACGCCGCCCACCAGCCGTCCGTCGCCGGGGGAGGGTGGGTAGAGGTTGGCGAAGAAGTCGGCCGGCGCCCGCCCCGCGGCCTCGCAGATCTGGAACACGTGCTCGACCCGCAGGTACTGGTTGCCATTGAGGATGCTCGAAAGGTTGCTGAGGCTGATGCCGAGATCCGCGGCCACCTCGGCGTAGGTACGGCTCGAATCGCGCAGCATCCGCTTGAGCGACTCGCGGACGTGGCTCACTCCCGGGTGGTGCTCGTGGATCACGGGTGCCATGGCGGGGATTCTAGCTCAGCCGCGGACGTATGCTGCACTTTCAACAACGTCGGGTGGGGCAGCGAACCAGAGGTATCGGCATTTCGCCACGAATGCATGAGGGTGGGTGCCTCGGTACCGCGCCAACGGTTCCGCGGGCGTTTGTTGACAGCGCAGCCACCGCTGAGATGCGCAGCGGCGGCTCACCGAGGTGCGCCTGCCGGAGGTCACCAACCCGCTGGAGGTCTACGGCGCCTTCTCCTACTCCGCCTGGGGCTACGACCCCTGGAGCCGGCCGACCCGCGTCACCCTGCCGGCCGGCCCGGGCCGCTCGGCGGGCGGCGCCTTCCAGGGCTTCGCGCGGGGCTTCGACACGCTGGACCGGCTGGAATCGGCGGGTGGCCTGGGGGCGGCGACCCTCTCGGGCACGCCCCTGGGCGCCGACTGGGCCTGGGGGGGCGGTTCGCGGCTCTACGCCATGACCACCCGCGGCGCCCTCGGGACGGCGGTGCGCTACGGCTACCACGGCGGGGCCGGCCCGCAGGTGCCGGGGCTCGCGCCGGAAGCGGCCTCGGAGTGGAAGCTCGGGCGGATGAGCTGGGGCGGTGGCGGCGGCGCGCCGGCGGAGGCGCCGGCGGTGGCGTGGGGCGACTTCGGCTTCGGCTGGCGGGGCAACGACGGCTCGCCCGCCGACGGCGCGAAGATCGGCCGGCAGGTTCTGGGGAGCCCGGGAGAGATGGGGCTCCTGGCCGGCCTCGGCTGGTCGTGGATCTACGACAACGGCGTGCGGCTGCGTACGGCGATCCCTGGTCTGGGTGACCTCGAGGGCCGGGGTCCGCCGGCGGTGGCGGGCAACGACCAGTTCACCTTCGGGTACGGTGAGGGTGACGAGCTGGTGGAGCGGGTGCGCCAGGCCACCGGCGATGTCGACCTCTTCACGCCGGGTGCCTACGGCCGCCTGGAAGCCTTCGACGGCGCCGCCTTCGCCTACGACCCGGTGGGCCGGCGGCTGGCGGACGACCGCTTCGAGTACGCCTGGGACTGGCGTGGCCAGCTGGTCGAGACCGTCGTCAAGGCCTCCTGGCCGGACGCCGACGGCGATGGCCAGCCGGATCTCTCCCCCTACGCCGGGCACCGCCTGCGCTACGACTACGACGCCCTGGGTCGGCTGACCCGCC
>DATACC010000177.1:0-9063 GCA_036259255.1 Thermoanaerobaculia bacterium
GGAGGACGTCGACCTCGGCTGGCGGCTCTGGGCCGGTGGCGAGCGGGTGCTGTTCGCCCGCGATGCCGTGGTGCACCACCGCTCGAGCGCCACCAGCGACCTGCTGGGCCTCTACAACCGCGGCTTCCTGTTCGAGCGCAACGCGCTGCTCACCGCCTACAAGAACTACGAGGCGGGCGTGTGGGAGCGGATGATGCCGGCGGTGATGCTGGCGCTGACCGCCCGCACCCAGCACCTGCTCGTCCACGGCAACCCCGGTGGCGGGGCGCTGCTGCTCGATCCCTACGCCGGCCACATCGCCGATACGGCGCCGGGTGGTGCGGGATCGCCGCCCGCGGCTGCCGCGGCGGCCGAACCGCCGGCCCGCCTCGCCGACCTGCCGGAGCGCTGGCGGCGCTACGGCACCGTGGAGCTGGGCCGCCGCCTCGCCGACCGCCTGCGCCGCGAGATCACGGCCCGAATCCCGCGCCGTGCGGCACCGCCGGCGGGACCCGCCGCGCCGTCGGCGCCGGTGCTCACCGACGAGCGCACCGTCGCCCAACTCCGCGCCACCTCCTGGCTGCTCGCCCACCTCGACGGTGCGGCGGACCGGCGCCGCGCCGTCCAGGCCCGCCGCCGGGTGCCGGACCGCGAGATCCTGGCCCGCTTCCCGCCCCACCTGGTACCCACCTATCCGGGAGACGAGGAGCTGTTCGCGAGCCCCGGCTTCCGCGCCTGGCTGCCGGAGGAGCCGAAGCTCGTCCACCGAAGGCTCGGCGAGGTGATGGAGCTGGGCTGACTACCCCGTTCGCATAGAATCCGGGTCTCACAAGCCATGCGAAGACAACGAACGGCTCTCGTGGTCGTGGCCCTGGCGCTACTGCTCCTGGCCGTCCCGGCGGCGGCGGACTGGAACGAGCGGGTCCAGAAGGCGGCCCGGCTGCTCCAGGACGGGCAACCGGAGAAGTCGTTGCGGATCACCCGCCGGCTCACGGTCGAGATGGTGGAGGGGCTGGGCAGCGGCGAGGATTCCCGCCGCGCCCTCGCCACGGTCCTCGCCCTGCGCGCGGCGGCCGAGGCGGCGACCGGTCGTGAGGACGACGCCCGATTCCACTGGAGCTTCGCCACCAGCTACAGCTATCGGCGCGACCTGGAGCACGTGTCGCTGGAGCCGTATGGCGAGGGCGGGCGGATCCTCGAGCAGTGGCGGACTGGGGCTGCCGAACGCGAGCGGCAGGCCGAAGGCCCCCAGCAGGCGCAGGAGACCGCGCCCGTAGCGGCCGCCGAGGGTGAGGGCCTCGAGGAGATCGAGCCACCACGACGGCTCGAGACGGTTCCACCGCAGTACACCCGAGTGGCGCGTCAGCAGAACTTCCAGGGTGTGGTGATCCTCCAGGCGACGATCGACCGGACGGGCAAGGTGGGGGAGATCCAGATCCTCCGCTCGGCCCAGCCGGGACTGGATTACCGAGCCGCCGAATCCCTCCGCGCCACGCCCTTCGCTCCAGCCTTGCGCAACGGAGAACCCGTCGACGTCTATTACAACTCCACGATCAATTTCTCCATCGACCACCCCTCGCGACCTGGAATCCCTTGACGCGATCTACCGAGCCGCCGCCTCCACGTCGACGGAATCAATCGCTGCATCCTGGGCTGGTTTACCGGTCCGCGGAGGCAACAGGCCGGCCGCCGCGATCGCCAGGAACCACAGCACGAGCAGCGTGAAGCCGGTGCGCCAGGCGAGCCGGCTCCAGCCGGTGCGCGGGCGCTCGTCCCACTGGGGCGACGAGGAGCTGTTCGCGAGCCCCGGCTTCCGCGCCTGGCTGCCGGAGGAGCCGAAGCTCGTCTACCGAAGGCTCGGCGAGGTGATGGAGTTGGGCTGACTCCCCCGGTCGGGTAGAATCCGGGTCTCAAAAGCCATGCGAAGACAACGAACTGCACTCGTGGCCGTGACCCTGGCGCTGCTGCTCCCGGCCGTTCCGGCGGCGGCGGACTGGAAGGACGACCTCCGCAAGGTGGAGGAACACCTCGGGGAGGACCGCTCGTCCGAGGCGCTACGCATCGCCCGCCAGCTGACCGAAGACATGGTCGAGGAGCTCGCGCCCGGCGAGGCCGCGGCGAGGGCCTTCGGCACCCTGCTGGCCCTGCGCGCCTTGGCCGAGGCGGCGGAGGGGCTGGAGGACGACGCCCGCTTCCACTGGAGCATGGCGGAGCACTTCCGGCCCGATCTGGGGAGCTCGAACCTGGCGCGCTACGGCGAGGGCGGTCGGATCATCACCTCGTGGCAGATCCTCGACGACGACGCGCGGCGCACGGCGGTGGAGCAGCGGGTCGGTGCGGAGGTCGTCGAGATAGCGGGCGAGATCGAGGCCCCTACGAAGCGGGAGCGGTTGGAACAGCCGCAGTACACCCGCGCGGCCCGCAGCGCGCAGGTCCAGGGCGTCGTCGTCGTCCAGACGGTGATCGACAGGACCGGGGAGGTGATCGACGTCCGCATCGTGAAATCGCTGCATCCCGGGCTGGACTTCCGGACCGCGGAGGCCGTCCGCTCCTGGCGTTTCGAGCCGGCGCGGCTGGACGGCGAGCCGGTGCCCGTCTACTACAGCTTCACGACGAACTTCGTCCTGCAGCGGATCTTCCACTAGGCCCGGAGGCATCCTCCTCCCTCTCCAGCACCACCGCTGTGCCGTAGGCGAGCAGCTCGGCGGCGCCGGCCATCACCTCGGAGGTGCTGAAGCGCACCGCCACGATGGCGTCGGCGCCCAGCGATCGGGCCTCCTCGACCATGCGGTCCAGCGCCTGCTCGCGGGATTCGGCCATCAGCTTGGTGTACTCGGAGATCTCGCCGCCCACCAGGTTGCGCAGCACGGCGGTGATGTCGCGGCCGAGATGGCGGGAGCGGATGGTGTTGCCGCGCACCAGCCCCAAGGTGCGGGTGATGCGGCGGCCGGGGATCTGGTCGCTGGTGGTGAGGATCACTTCTGCACCCCCCGATAACGGTCACCCGGCAGGGTCCGCAGGCGGTCGGCGAGGACGGAGGCGAAGAGCAGCGCCGCCGCGGCGAGGCCGCCGAGCACCATCACCTTCTCGAGGACGCTCGCCGGCCCCGTGGCGAGCCCCCACAGGCCGGCCGCCGCGACCGCCAGGAACCACAGCACGAGCAGCGTGAAGCCGGTGCGCCGGGCGAGCCGGCTCCAGCCGGTGCGCGGGCGCTCGTCCCACTGGTCGTCGGCGGGCAGGACGAACCGGGTGGTCAGGGCGGCCTCCCGCAGGCCGGCCAGCTCCGCGACCTGGGCGCGGCAGGACGGGCAGTCTTCGAGGTGCAGGCGCACGCGCTGCTGGTCGGACTGGGTGAGCACCCCGTCGAGGAAGCCGGACAGCAGCTCCTCGGGGAAGCGGCGGCCGCAGGGGGCGTCGGGCCGGGGCGCCTCGGACCGGGGGACGCCGGCCGCGGCGGGATGAGCGGGCTCAGGCATGGGGAACCTCTCCGGCGGCGGCCAGACGCTCTTCGAGAGCCCGGCGCGCCCGGTGCAGGCGGGACATCACCGTGCCCAGCGGGATGCGGAGCAGGGTGGCGATCTCGTCGTAGGTCAGGTCCTGGTAGTCGCGCAGCACGAGGATCTCGCGCTGCGCCTCGGTCAGCTCGCCCAGCGCGCGCCAGATGCGCTCCTGCAGCTCGCGGCGCTCGACTCCGGCGTGGGGGCCGGGGGCGGTGTCCACCGGGTCGATGCGGTCCTCGGGACGGTCGCTCTCCAGCGAGCGCACGATGCGGCGCACCCGGCGGCGGCGCAGCAGGTCGCGGGAGCGGTTGCGGACGATGGCGTGGAGCCACGGCTTGACCCCGTCTTCGGGCCGCACCCGGTCGAGGTGGGTGAAGAAGCGCAGCAGCGCGTCCTGGGCCACGTCGAGGGCGTCGTCCGGGTCGCGCAGGAGCTGGAGCGCCAGCAGGTAGGCGGGCTGGCGGCAGCGCCGCGCCAGCTCGTCGGCCGCCGCCGCCGAGCCGCGGCGGGCGGCGAGCACCAGCTCGGCGTCGCTGCGCGGGGCCGCGGCCTCGCCGGGCGCTGCCGCCGCCGGCTCGATCGGGGCCTGGGTGAGGGTCATCTCGGCGTCCACGCTCCTACCGTACGCCGGCGGCGGCCGGCTATTCCCCCGCCCCGACGTCGATCACCACGTAGAAGCCCTTGGTGGCCAGGCTCTCGGCGTCGGTGGCCAGCGCCCCGGTGTCGCCCAGCCAGGGCGGCGGCTCGGTGGTCTGGGGTACCAGGCGGAAGCGCTCGAAGCCGCAGCGGCCCAGCCAGTCGGCCAGCGTGGCGCGGGTGAAGAAGCGGTAGTGGGTGTAGCAGAGCAGGCCGATGGGCAGGTAGTCCCAGCGCCCGGCGAGCAGGTCCTCGGCCACCGACCAGTGGCCGACGTTGGGCACCGAGAGGACGATGCGCCCGCCGGGACGCACCAGCCGCCGCGCCTGCTCCAGGAACGACTCCGGCGCCACCAGGTGCTCGAACAGCTCCAGGGCGAGCAGCGCGTCGAAGCCGCCGGGCGGCGGCTCCAGCCGCTCCACGGTGCCGGCATCCTCGACGTCGCCCACCACCACCCGGTGCAGGCGGCCGGCGGCCTCCCGTGCCACCGCCGGGTTGAGCTCCACCCCGGTCACCCGCACGCCGCGCTCGCGCTGCAGCCACTCGCCGGTGCGGCCCCGGGCGCAGCCCACTTCCAACACGTGGCGGGCGTCCTCGGGCAGGAAGGGTGCGACGTCGCTGCGCACCTCGCCGTAGTAGTCGACGAAGACGTGGCACAGCCCGGCGCGGTCGCTCTCCAGGCAGGCGGCCGGCTCGGCCACCACCTCCGCCAACGAGGCCGACGCCATGCGCCGCCGCAGCGCCTCGGGCCGGAGCAGGGCGACCGGGGGGAGCGCCGAGCCGGCGTGGGACGACGCCGCCGGCGGCCCGGTGGCGGCGAGAAACCGTTCCTCGAAGCGCTCGTAGCCGCGCAGCGTGTACACGGGCCCGTCGAGCCCCGCCGCCGACAGCGGCACCGGCACCACGCACTCGGCCCCCGCGGCGAGGCGAGCCGCCATCGCCTGCAGGCTCCGCTGCCCCACCAGCAGGTCCGCCGGGCCGACGACGAGGGCGGCGTCGAAGCGCTCCGGCAGCCGCGGCTCGTCGGTGCCCTCGATCCTCACCGCCACCCGCTCCACGGCCCCGAAGGCGCGCCGGCCCTGGAGGGCGAGGAACGAGCGCAGGTACTCCATCTCCGGGGAGGCGTCGGCGGAGGGGGAGGTGTGCTCCAGGATGACCAGTGAGGGCATAAGGCGCTCAGTCTACAGGGGAAACGGCCCGGCAGCCCGGCCCGGTCCGCGGTCGCGGGGCGAGGTCGGTGCTCACCTCTCCTCCCGGAGGCGGTCGGTGGTGGGCGGAGCGCCCCCGGGAGCCCCGCCTAGCCGCCAGCGCAGCCATCACCGCGGGAGTCGGGATAGTCTCCGCCCGTGCCGGAAGTCTCCGTCGTCGTTCCCACTCACGATCGCCTGGAGGTTCTCCCGGAGGTGATCGATGCCCTCGAAGCGCAGCAGGAGGCACCCGCCTTCGAGGTCATCGTGGTCGACGACGGCTCCACCGACGGCACCACCGAGTGGCTGGCCAAGCGGCGCCGCTGGGCCCGGGTGCCGTTCCGCGTGCTGTCGCAGCGCAACCACGGTCCCGCCGCGGCGCGCAACTCGGGTGTGGCGGTGGCCAAGGGGGAGCTGGTGGCCTTCCTCGGCGACGACACCGTGCCCGAGCCCGGCTGGCTCGCCGCCCACCGGCGCGCCCATGCCGAGCGCCGGGACGAGCGCGGACTGGCGGTGATCGGCTACACCCGCTGGCATCCGCGCATGCGGTTGAACCCGTTCCTGCGCTACGTCAACGAGCACGGACTGCAGTTCGGCTACGCGTTGATCGGCGACCGGGAGAACGTGCCGTTCAACTTCTTCTACACGTCGAACCTGTCGCTCCGCAAGACGCTGCTCCAGGCCGAACCCTTCGACCTGCGCTTCCCGTATCCCGCCTGGGAGGACATCGAGGCCGGCTACCGGCTGCAGCGCCACGGCCTGCGGCTGGTCTACGAGCCGCGGGCGGTGGCCTGGCACGACCACCCCACCAGCTTCGAGCGTTTCGCCGCGCGCCAGGAGAAGGCGGGCTACTCGGCGGTGGTCTTCCACCGGCTCCACCCGGAGCTGGGACCGTTCCTCGGCCTCGGCCCGGACGGGCCGCCGCCGTTGCCGCCGGAGGAGCCGCAGCGGCGCCGCGAGGCGTGGGTACGGCGCCTGGAGCGCTGGCCCGTACGACTCCCCTCGCTGTGGGAGGAGACGCTGCGCTTCCACTACGTGCGGGGGCTCCACCGGGGCTGGCGCGAGCTCCCCGCCGCAGCGACCCCGGCGGGGGACGCGGGCGTTCCCTGAGCAGGACGCTGCAGCGGCGGAACTGCCTTTGGCGACACGGTTTAGCCGTGGTGCAGGGCTTGCACTCTCCCCTGGTGTATCGTGGTCTCACCGGGGGGGCGGGGGAACCCCCGATCCCGGGATGGGTGGGGGCGGAACCGAAGCGGAGAATCGAACATGAAAAGCAACCTCGACAAGCTTGCACGCCGGGTACGCAGTGGCCTCGCCCTGCTTCCGGCCCTCGTCCTCGTGCTGGTGCTGGCGGCGGACGCCGGGGCCCAGGCCTCGCGCAGCCGCTCCGGCGGCGGCTCGGACTCCCAGAGTGGCGGCACCGTGTCGCGCCCCGCCGGCTCCAGCGGCTCCGGCTCGTCCGCGGCCTCGCGCCCACCGGCCAGCCCACGCTCCGGCGGTACCGTCACCCGCACCCGTCCCGCCGAGCCGCCCGAGGGCCCGGTCGTGGTCGAGAAGGACCGGCGTCCGCCGGTGCGGGGACGCGGCGGCCCCTACTACGGCGGCTACTACCCGTGGGGCGACCCCTGGTGGAGCCCCTACTACGGTTACTCCTGGTGGCGCTACGGCTGGCACGGCGGCTACGGCTATCCCATGCCGGTGCGGCCCTACTCGAGCCGGGTGAGCCAGGACATGGGCGCCCTCGACATGGATCTCAAGCCCGGCGATACCCAGATCTGGATCGACGGCGAGTACGTCGGCATCGCCGACCGCTACGACGGCTGGCCCCAGTACCTGTGGCTGCGCGAGGGCAGCTACCACTTCGTCTTCTACCAGGACGGGTATCGCACCATCTCGCGGGAGTACACCGTCCGTCCCGGCCTGGTGATCGACATCGAGGACGCGCTGGAGCGCGGAGAATCGACGGCTCCCGAGGATCTGTTCCCGCCGCGGCCGACGCCGAACCGCGACGCCCGCCTGCGGCGCTACGAAGAGCAGCGCGAGGCCGCGCGGCAGAGCGGGGACGACTGGCGCGAGCGCAGCCAGGTCCGCGAGCACGCCCCGGACGCCGACCTCGGCAGCCTGCGCCTGCGGGTGGAGCCCCGGGAGGCGGCGGTCTATCTCGATGGCCGCTTGGTCGGCACCGGCGACGACCTGGCGCGCCTGCGCCGGGGGCTCGCCGTCAACGCCGGCGTTCACCGCGTGCAGGTGGTCCACCCCGACTTCCCCGAGGGCTACGATGCCGAGATCGAGGTGGAGCCCGGCGAGGACCTCGAGGTCGAGGTGGTGCTGGGCGACTGAGCCGGCCTAGAGCGCGCCGGCCGGGATGCGTCCCGCCGCCAGCGCCGCCTCCTGCTCGGGCGTGAACGGCGGCTCGAGCAGGGCGGCCTGGCACTGGCGGGAGCGGAAGAAGGCGAAGATGTAGCGCATCCGGTCGGCGAGCTCGCCCCAGTCCGTCGCCGCGGTGCCGGCGATCCTCGCCGGCCCGATCCGCAGCCGCGCCGCCGCCGCCCACAGCCGGGCACGCAGTCGCGCCAGCGGCAGCGGAATGCCGCCAGCGGCCCTCGGGTCGGCGCCGTAGTGGGCCAGCAGCGCAGCCAGCTCGGCGTCGGCGATCTCGGCCAGGTGGGGCGGATAGGGGGCGCCGCCGGCCAGGGTCGGCAGGTCCATGCCGAGCTGCAGCGCCTCCCCGGGAATCTCCGTGCGCATCAGGTACAGGGTGGAGAACGCCCGGATGCGCTCCACCAGCTCGTCGCCCAGCTCGCCGAGGCCCGCGCCGGGATCGGAGTCGAGCAGCCCCCCGTCCAGCAGCTCCCGCACCGGCGCCGCCAGCGCGCCGGCGATGTAGGGCTGGAGCCGGGTCTGCTCGTGGAGGCCCGCCAGGGCGTTGCCGTAGAGCACCTGCTCGGCGCGGCGCTTCGGGTCGGTCTCGAATCGGGCGTTCCAGAAGCAGCGCATCGCCGCGACCAGCAGGTCCTGGCCGCCCTGGGGCGTGCCCACCGGCTCGCCGTCGCGCTCCTCCAGACGGTCGGGCAGCGACTCGCCGGGGCGCAACCGGGCGATCAGCGCCTCCAGCCGGCCATCGCCCGGGCCCTGCGCCGCCTCCAGCGCGATCAGCAGCTCGGCAAACAGCCGGCCCAGCTCGGCGAAGACGATGCGGTTGCCCTGCCGCACGTGGCGCGACACCGCCCGGGCGATGGCGAGCAGCGAGCGGTCGCCGCGGCCGCCGTGGCCGAGGCGTTGCTGCAGGCGCCGCCGCAGCCGCCCCTTGCGCAGCAGGAAGCTCCGCAACTCCTCGCACAGCTCCTCCTCCCGGATGAAGGCTCCGGCGGTCTTCGACGCCCAGGCACCGAAGCAGCACCAGGTGGCGTCGTCGCGGCCGAGGACGGCGGCCAGCCGCACGGCGAGGCGGTGGTAGCTCGCCGTGATCAGCAGGTTGCGCAGCACCGGGCGATCGTCGAGGGCGACGATGCGGTCAACCCCGGCGGGGGTGTCGGCCGGCGGCGGCAGCGAGCCGGCGAGCCGCGGGCGGCTCTCCTCGCGCACCCGGGCGGCCTCGAGAGCGAGCACCCGGCGCAGGCCGGCCACCGCGTCGTCGCCGGTCCGGCGCAGCACCGGACCCAGGAGGGGGTTGGCGAGGGCGAGGGGGCCGCGCAGGGCGAGCTCGGCGTCGTAGTCGATGCGGGTCGCGCCGCCGCCGGCCCGGCTTGGCGCCCCCGGGT
>DATACC010000178.1:0-30317 GCA_036259255.1 Thermoanaerobaculia bacterium
GCCCTCCCTGTCTCCTGGGCGACGAACCGGCCTCCGGCGACGTGCTGCTGGCGGTGGCCGAGCGCGGCGTGCCGGAGCGCCCCGACGACCTCGGTGCCGACGGCGCCGAGCGCCTCGCCGCCGTCCTCGCCCTGCGCGACGAGCTCGCCGCGGCCCATTCGGAGGTGGCGCTGACGGTCGACCTGGCCGAGTTCGCCGGTCACACCCTGGCGCCGGCCCTCGCCCCGGCGCTGGCGGCGGCGGGCGAGGGCTCCTACTACGACGGCCTGGTGTTCCGGGTCTACGCCGGCGACTCCGCCCTGCCGGCTGGCGCCGGCGGCCGCTACGACCGCCTGTTCCGCCGCCTCGGCGCCGAGGTCCCGGCGGTCGGCTTCTCCCTCGCCCTCGACCGGCTGGCCGGCGGCTCGCGCGCCCGCGTGCCTCTGGCCGTGGTGGGGGCCTCGCCGGTGCCTCGGCGCGGGGAGCCTGCGCGGTGATCCGTCTGGCGCTGCCGCGGGGGCGCAACCTGGCGCCCAGCCTCGCCGCCTTCCGCGCCGCCGGCCTCGGCCTCGGCGGCTTCGAAGGCGAGGGGCGCAGGCCGTGGGCGGCCTCCCCCGAGGATGGGCTCGAGGTGCTGCTGCTCGAGGACCGCGACCTGCCGCTCTACGTCGAGGACGGCGTCGCCGACCTCGGGGTGATCGGCAGCGAGGTCATCGAGGAGGTCGGTGCCGACCTGCTGGTACCGCTCGCCTTCACCAACGGCGGCTGCCGCCTGTCGCTCCTCGGCCGACCGGGGGCGCTGCCGGGGCCGGGCGGCCGGGTGCGCCTCGCCACGAAGTACCCGCGGACCGCCCGGCGACTGCTCGCCGAACGGCCGTGGAGCGCCGAGGTGGTGGAGCTGTCCGGCTCGATCGAGCTCGCCGTCCTGCTGGAGCTGGCGCAGGTCGCCCTCGGCCTCGTGCAGCCCGGCCGGACGCTGCGCGACGAGCTGGTGGAGCTCGAGCCCCTGGCCGAGGTGGGGCCGCGCCTGGTGGTCAACCGCGCCGCGTTCCAGCAGCACCGGCAGCAGGTCAACGGCCTGGTGAGCCGCCTCGAGGCGGCCGGGGTCGCGCGTTGAGACGGCACGCGGGTGGCGGCGTGAGCCGCACGGCTGCCGAGCCTCGTCCCGCGGGCGCCGGGGCGCGGCGAACGGGCCGTGGCGCGGAGCGCCGGCCGGGAGGAGCCCGGGCCGTCAGCCGCCGGCCTGGGAACCTCCCGCCCGGGAGGCCTCGACCGTGAGCACCGTCACCGTACCCGGCCACGCCCCCGCGCGCCGCGCCGTGCCCCACGTGCGGGAGTTCCTGGCCGACAGCCTCACCCCGCTCGGCGTCTACCGCCGGCTCGGGGCGCTGTCGCCAGTGCGCTTCCTGTTCGAGAGCGTCACCGGCGGCGAGCAGGTGTCGCGCTTCAGCTTCCTCGGCGCGGCGCCGCGGGAGATCTACCGCCTGTGGCCCGACCGCCTGGAGGTGGAGAGCGCCGGTGGCGAGCGCCGCGACCTGCCCGGGGCGCCGATGGAGGCGCTCCACCGCGTCACCCGCGCCGTGGCCGCCGAGCCGGGTCCGGTGCCGTTCACCGGCGGTCTCGTGGGCTGGTTCGGGTACGACCTGGTGCGCCTCGTCGAGCGCCTGCCGAACCGCCCGCCGGACCCCTTCGGCCTGCCCATCGCCCTGCTCGCCCGCTTCGACACGGTGGTGGTGTTCGACCACGCCCAGCAGCGCGTGCTGGCGGTCTCCAACGAGGTGGAGGACGAGGTGCCCTACCGCGAGGCCGAGACGCGCCTGAGCGAGCTGGGGCGGGTGCTCACGGGGCGCGCCGGTTCCGCCCTCGGCGGCGTCGCCATGCCGTCGCGCCTCGCCGGCGCCTCCGCGCCGCTGCCGGAGACCACGGCGAGCCTCGACGGCGCCGCCTTCCGCCGCGCCGTCGACACGGCCCGCGAGCACATTGCCGCCGGCGACATCTTCCAGGTGGTGCTGGCACGCCGCTTCCGCCTGCCGCGCCGGGTGCCGCCCCTGGGCCTCTACCGGGCGCTGCGGCTGGTCAACCCGTCGCCCTACATGGTGCTGCTGGAGGCGCCGGGGGCGGCGCTGGTGGGAGCCTCGCCGGAGATGCTGGTCAAGAAGACCGGCCGCCGCGTCGCCGCGCGGCCCATCGCCGGCACCCGCCCCCGCGGCGCCGACGCCGCTGGCGACCGCCGCCTCGCCGAGGACCTCGCCGCCGACCCGAAGGAGCGCGCCGAGCACGTGATGCTGGTGGACCTCGGCAGGAACGACCTCGGACGGGTCGCCGTGCCCGGCTCGGTGGCGGTGGCGGATTTCATGGCGGTGGAGCGCTACAGCCACGTGATGCACATGGTCTCCTCGGTGGAGGCCGAGCTGGCGCCGGGGCGCGACGGCCTCGACGCGCTGGCCGCCTGCTTCCCGGCCGGCACCGTCTCCGGAGCGCCGAAGATCCGCGCCCTGGAGATCATCGATGCCCTCGAGCCGGAAGCCCGCGGCCCCTACGCCGGCGCCGTGGGCTACCTCTCCTACACCGGCGACGTGGACACCTGCATCACCATCCGCACCCTGGTGGTGCGCGACGACGAGACCTCGATCACCGCCGGGGCCGGCATCGTGGCCGACTCCGACCCGGAGCGCGAGGAGCAGGAAACCGAGCACAAGGCGGCGGCGCTGCTGGCGGCGGTGGGGCTGGCCGAGGAGCTGGAGGAGGCATGATCCTGGTCATCGACAACTACGACTCGTTCACCTACAACCTGGTGCAGGTGATGGCCGCCGCCGGCGCCGCCGTGGAGGTGGTGCGCAACGACGCCGAGGACGCCGGCGCGCTGCTGGCGCGCCGCCCGGCCGGCGTGGTGCTCTCGCCAGGGCCCGGCCGGCCGGAGGACTCCGGCGTCTCGATGGAGCTGCTGGCGCGCCGCCCGGCGCTGCCGCTCCTCGGCGTCTGCCTGGGCCACCAGGCCCTCGGCGTCACCTTCGGCGCCACCGTCGGTCGCGCCGAGCGGCTGATGCACGGCAAGACCTCGTCGGTGCGCCACGACGGCGAGGGCCTCTTCGCCGGCCTGCCCGATCCCTTCGAGGCCACCCGCTACCACAGCCTCGACGTGGTGGCCGGCACGCTGCCGGCCGAGCTGGTGCCGGTGGCGTGGAGCGACGACGGCTGCCTGATGGGCATGCGCCACCGCGAGCTGCCGTGGTGGGGCGTGCAGTTCCACCCGGAGTCGATCCTCACCAGCGCCGGGCCGGAGCTGCTCGCCAACTTCCTGCGCTTGTGCGGCGAGGAGGTGGGGTCCGGCAGCGGCCTGGAGCAGGCGCCGCTGACCGTCCCGGTGGGCGGCCCATGAGCGCCGGGACGGCGAGCGCCGCTCCCCTCCACGCCGCCCTGGTGCGCCTGCTCGACGGCGGCGACCTCACCCGGGCCGAGACCGAGGAGGTGTTCGGCGCGCTGATGGACGGCGGCGTCTCGGAAGCCGTGAAGAGCGCCCTGCTGGTGGCGCTGCGGGTCAAGGGCGAGTCGCCGGCGGAGATCGCCGGCGCCGCCGCTGCCATGCGCGCCCGGGTGGCACCGATGCGGGTGACGCGCACCGACGTGGTGGACACCTGCGGCACTGGCGGCGACGGGCGCTCGACCTTCAACATCTCCACCGCCGCGGCCCTGGTCGCCGCCGCTGGCGGCGTGGCGGTGGCCAAGCACGGCAACCGCTCGGTCTCCAGCCGCTCGGGCAGCGCCGACGTGCTCGCCGAGCTCGGCGTCGACATCACCATGGGGCCGGAGGGTGCCGGCCGCGCGCTGGACGCGGTGGGCATCGCCTTCCTCTTCGCACCGCTCTTCCACCCGGCGATGAAGGAGGTGATGGGGGTGCGCCGCGAGCTCGGGGTGCGCACGGTGTTCAACGTGCTCGGCCCGCTGACCAACCCCGCCGGCGCCCGGCGCCAGCTCCTCGGCGTCTACGCCCCGGCTCTGGTGCCGGTGATCGCCCGCGTGCTGGCGGACCTCGGTAGCGAGCACGCCCTGGTGGTGCACGGCGACGGCCTGGACGAGATCACCACCACCGGCACGACGCTGGTCGGCGAGGTGCGCGGCGGCCCGGAGGCGCAGAGCACGGTGACGGTGCGCGAGCTCACGCCGGAGGAGCTCGGCGTGCCGCGGGCGACGCTGGCCGAGCTGGCCGGCGGCACGCCCCGGGACAACGCGCGGCAGATGCTGGCGGTGCTCGGTGGCGAGGGCGGAGCGCTGGCCGAGATCACCGCCGCCAACGCCGGGGCCGCTCTCTACGTCGGCGGCGCGGCCGCAGATCTTCCCGCCGGGGTGGCGAGGGCCCGGGAGCTGCTGGCGAGCGGCGCCGCCCGCGCGAAGCTCGACGAGCTGCGAGGATTCCGCGCGTGACCCCTCGCGACCTGCCCCACCGCGACCCGCGCGTGGCCGACGTGCTGCTCGAGATCGTCCGCCGCCGCCGCGAGCGCTTCGCTGGCGAGAGCCCGCCGCCCGCCGCCGCTCCCCTCGACCTGCCCGCGAGCGGCGAACGGCACGAGCCGCTGAGCGCGCCGGAGAACCCCTTCCTCGCCGCCCTCGCCGCCGCCCGGGCGGCGGGGCGGCCGGCGGTCATTGCCGAGGTCAAGATGGGCTCGCCCCGGCTCGGACCGCTGGCCGGCCGGGTCGACCCGCTGGCCCAGGCCCGGCTCTACGGCGCCGCGGGCGCGACGGCTCTGTCGGTGGTCGTCGAGCCGGACTTCTTCCACGGCTCCTACGAGCTGCTCGCCGCCTGCCGGCGCGCGTCGGGCCTGCCGGCCGTGGCGAAGGACTTCCTGGTCGACGTGCGCCAGCTCGAGGCCGCCCGCGCCTCCGGTGCCGACGCCGTGCTGCTGATCGCCGCCCTCCACGATGCCGCGGGGCTGGCCCGCTGGGCCGCCCGCGCCCGGGCCCTGGGCCTGGCGCCGCTGATCGAGACCCACGACGACGCGGACCTCGACAAGCTCGGCGCCGGCGCCGGCTGGGAGCTGGTGGGCGTCAACAACCGCGACCTGCGCACCTTCGAGGTCGACCTCGAGCGCTCGGGCCGCCTCGCGCGCCGGCTGCCGGCGGGGGCGCTGCGGGTGGCCGAGAGCGGCATCGGCTCCGGCGCCGACGTGGCACGCCTCGCCGCCGCCGGCTTCGACGCCTTCCTCGTCGGCGAGTCGCTGCTCCTGGCCGACGACCCGGCGGCGCTGCTCGCGGAGCTCGCCGCCGCCCGGGCGGAGTCGCCGTGAGGACGCCCCCGCTGGTCAAGATCTGCGGCGTCACCCGGGCGGAGGACGCCCGGCTGGCGGCCGACCTGGGGGCCGCCTTCCTGGGCCTCAACTTCTACCCGCCGAGCCCGCGCAGCCTCACCCCGCAGCGCGCCGCCGCGGTGGCCGACGCGGTGCGCGGCCGCGTGCGGCTGGTGGGGGTGTTCGTCGACCGCCCGCCGGCCGAGGTGGCGGCCATCGACCGCGCCGTGGGGCTCGACGTGCTGCAGTTCCACGGCGAGGAGGGGCCCGTCGAGCTCGCCCGCCACGGCCCGCGGGCGTGGAAGGTGGTGCGGGTGCCGCCCGGCGCCTCGCCGCCGCGCTCCGCGATCGAGCGCGAGCTGGCCGCCTACCCCGGCGTCGGGGGCTTCCTCTTGGACGTGCGTCATGACACCCTTCCCGGCGGGACCGGCGAAACCTGGGCCTGGCACGCGCTGGCGGGCCTCGAGACCTCGGGACGGCCGCTGCTGGTGGCCGGCGGCATCCGTCCCGGCAACGTTCGGCGGGCCCTGGCCGCGAGCGGCGCCGCCGGCGTGGACGCCTGCTCCGGCGTGGAATCTGCACCCGGAGTGAAGGACCCGGTGCTCCTGGAGCGGCTGATGACCGAGGTGTTCGCCGGGGCCGCGATCAGCGAAGAGGCCGAGATGCCCGGAGGAAGGCGAGAGGATGGCTAGCAACCCCGTCCGGCCCGACGCGGCCGGCTACTTCGGCCCGTACGGCGGGCGCTACGTGCCCGAAACCCTGATGGGGCCGGTGGCGGACCTCGCCCGCGCCTACGACAAGGTGCGCAAGGACCGCGGCTTCCGCCGCCGCCTGGGCGAGCTGCTCACCGACTACGCCGGCCGGCCCACGCCGCTCTACTTCGCCCAGCGGCTGAGCGACCACCTGGGCGGCGCCCAGGTCTACCTCAAGCGCGAGGACCTGCTGCACACCGGCGCGCACAAGATCAACAACGCCATCGGCCAGTGCCTGCTGGCCCGGGAGATGGACAAGCGCCGGGTGGTGGCCGAGACCGGCGCCGGCCAGCACGGCGTGGCCACCGCCACGGCGGCGGCTCTCCTCGGCCTGGACTGCACGATCTACATGGGCGGCGAGGACATGCGCCGCCAGCGTCTCAACGTCGAGCGCATGCGGCTGCTCGGCGCCGAGGTGGTGCCGGTCGACGCCGGCAGCCGCACGCTGAAGGACGCCATCAACGAGGCGATGCGCGACTGGGTCACCAACGTGCGCAGCACCCACTACGTGATCGGCTCGGTGTTGGGGCCGGACCCGTTCCCGCGCATGGTGCGCGACTTTCACGCGGTGATCGGCGACGAGGCCCGCCGTCAGCTCAAGAAGAAGACGGGCAGGAACGGCCCCGACCTGGCGGTGGCCTGCGTCGGCGGCGGGTCGAACAGCCTCGGGCTCTTCTCGGCCTTCTTCACCGACCGCCGGGTGCGGCTGATCGGCGTCGAGGCGGGCGGCTCCGGCAACCGGCTGGGGGAGCACGCGGCGCGCTTCCGCGGCGGCCGCCTCGGCGTGCTCCACGGCACCCGGACGATGGTGCTGCAGGACGAGGAGGGGCAGATCCACCCGAGCCACTCGGTCTCCGCCGGCCTCGACTACCCGGCCATCGGACCGGAGCACGTGCAACTCCACGACGAGGGCCGGGTGGAGTACGTGTCGGTGTCCGACGACGAGGCGGTGGCGGCCTTCCATCTTTTGGCCGAGACGGAGGGCATCCTGCCGGCGCTGGAGAGCGCCCACGCGGTGGCCGAGGCGGTGCGTCACGCGCCGCGGTTGGCGCCGCGGCAGGTGATCCTGGTCAACCTCTCCGGACGCGGCGACAAGGACCTCGAAAGCGTGATCGCCCACGACGCGGCCCAGGCCGCGGCCGCGGGCGCCGCCGGCCCGCCGGTGCGCACCGCCCCGGTGCCCCACGGCGCCCCGGCACCGAAGAAGCCGGAGGCGAAGACCGGCCCGCCCGCGCCCGGCGGCGTGGTCGAGAGCCTCGCCGAGCACCGCGAGCAGCGCTCGCGCAGGGAGACGCCGTGAACAGCGCCAAGGAAGCGATCGTGGAGGAGAGAAACCCCATCGAACGGGTCTTCGCCGAGTGCGCGGAGCAGGGCCGGGCGGCGTTCATCCCGTTCCTGATGGCGGGCGACCCGGATCTCGCCACCACCGGCCGGCTGATGGAGGCGCTGGCGGCGGGGGGCGCCGACCTGATCGAGCTGGGCGTGCCGTTCAGCGACCCGATCGCCGACGGTCCGGTCAACCAGCGTGCCGCCACCCGGGCGCTGGCCGCCGGCACCAAGCTGTCCGGCATCCTCGAGCTGGTCGCCCGCCAGCGCAACGGGCTCGGCGTGCCGGTGGTGCTGTTCACCTACTACAACCCGCTGCACGCCCGCGGCGTCGAGCGGTTCGCCGAGCAGGCGGCCACCAGCGGCGTCGACGGCATCCTCTGCGTCGACCTGCCGCCGGAGGAGGCGGAGGCCACCTACCTGCCGGCGCTGCACGCCCAGGGCATCGACAGCGTCTTCCTGCTCGCTCCGACCAGCAGCAAGGAGCGCATGGACCGGGTGGGCGAGGCCTCCCGCGGCTTCGTCTACTACGTCTCGCGCACCGGAGTCACCGGCGAGCGCGCCGCGGTGCCGCCGGAGCTCGCCCGCGAGGTCAAGCGCGTGCGCCGCCGGGTCAAGCTCCCGGTGGCGGTGGGCTTCGGCATCTCCACCCCCGAGCAGGTGGCGGAGGTCGGCCGGGTGGCCGACGGCGTGGTGGTGGGCAGCGCCCTGGTGCGCCTGGTGGAGGAGCACGCCGGCGATCCCGGCCTGCCGCAGCTACTCGAGAACCGGGTGCGCGAGCTGGCGGCGCCGCTGTTTGAGCCCCGGCGCCGACGGCTGTTCGGGCGCTGAGGCGGGGGCCCGGGCCGGCGGGCGTCGACGCCGCTGGGGGCGTGGGTGGCGCCGGCCGGGGGACGCGGGGCTGTCGGTGACGATTGGGAGGGGGAGCCCCCGCTCGGCAGCGCCGGCGCGCCATCGATCTCGGACTCCGCCCCGGGCTCGAGCGGCCCCCGCGCTGACGCCCTCGGCCGCCGCCACCCACCCCCCGGCCGCGGCGACGACGCCCGCCGGCCCGCCGGGGGGAGGAGGGGGGAGAGGCTCGCGGGGCGCGAAAACTCGGCCTCGGAATCCATCAATCAGTGCGAAGGAGCGGCGGGATGGCGACGACCCATTCGGTGAAGACGACGGTCCACGGCACCTACCTGGTCGAGGTGCCGGCGGCGCCGCCGGTCGCCGCGGTGGTGGGCTTCCACGGCTACGGCGAGGCGGCGCTGGACCACCTGGCGGCGCTGCGGCGCGTCCCGGGCGCCGACCGGTGGCTGCTCTGCGCCGTCCAGGCCCTCCATCCCTTCTACACGCGCTCCGGCCAGGTGGTGGCGAGCTGGATGACGAAGCTCGACCGCGAGCATGCGATCGCCGACAACACCCGCTACGTCGGCACCGTCGTCGAGCGGCTGACGACCGAGCACCCGGGCCTCGAGCGCCTCGCCTTCAGCGGTTTCTCGCAGGGTGTCGCGATGGCCTGGCGGGCGGCGGCGGGGCGGCCCTGCGACGCCCTGGTGGCGCTCGCCGGCGACGTGCCGCCGGATGTCGCCGAGGCCGGGCTGCCGAAGAAGCCGGCGGTCCTCATCGGCCGCGGCACCGAGGACACCTGGTACGACGACGCCAAGCTCACCGCCGACCTCGAAACCCTGCGCCCCCTCGGCATCGAGCCCGAGACTTGCGTCTTCGCCGGTGGCCACGAGTGGAGCGAGGAGTTCCTGCAGCGAACGGGTGAGTTCCTGCGCCGGCACCTGGAGCGGCCGGCCTGAGCCTCCCGTCGCCGGATCGCGACCACGCATCCTCGGCACCAGCGCGCTCGTGGGGGCTCCGGCCAGCGGACTCGCGGTCGCGGCCACGGCCGCCTTCCTCGGCTTCCCCGTTCTCGTCGGTTCGCGTGACGGGGAGCACTTTCGCCGTCGAAGGGATTGCCGTCACGACGCTGAAGTCCTGGTGCAGTGACCGGCTGCAGGAACGCCGGGGCCGGTTCCGCCGTCAACCGGTGCGGATGGCCTGCTCGATCGCCTCCCGCAGCACCGCCGGGGGCTGCGCGCCGGTGACGGCCAGACGATCCGCCAGGACGAACGTCGGCACCCCGGTGATCCCCATCCGCGCCGCCTGTCGTTGCTCGGCTCGCACCGTGTCCGCATGGCGCGAGGAGCGCAGCAGCTCGGCCGCCCCGCTGCCGTCGAGCCCGACCTCCTCGGCGAGGGCGGCCAGCGTCTCGGGGTCGGACACCGCGCACCCCTCGGCGAGGTAGGCCGCAAAGAGCCGCTCGCCGAGAGCGTCCTGGAGGCCGGCATCCCGCGCCCATGCCAGGAGCCGGTGCGCGTCGAAGGTGCGCGACGGCCGGATGCGATCGAACCGCATCTCCACTCCGGCGGCACGGCCCGTCTCGACCATGCGGTCGATCATCTCCTGGGCCGCCTGCTTCGAGGTGCGGTACTTGGCGGCCAGGCGCTGGGCGTAGTCGACGGACTCCGGGGCCTCGCGGGGTGCCTCGGGATCGAGCTCGAAGGCGCGCCACCTCCTGTCGACCGCGATCCCGGTCGCCGCGACGGCCGCCTCGAGATGGCGCTTCCCCACCCAGCACCAGGGGCAGGCGATGTCGGACCAGATGTCGATGGGCAGCGCTCTCATGCTCCGCAGCCTATCGCTCTCCGCGCCCATCGGACTCGGGAGAGGCAGCGGGCCTGGCGCCCCGAGGCCCCCGTACAACCGAATGCGCCCCTCTTTGGCGCGCGACATGCCGTACCGCGGCATCGGCTGATATCCTCGGCGACCCGGCCGCGCGAGGCCGGAAGCGAGGCCGACATGACGATCTTCGACACCATCGACAAGCTGGAGACCGAGGCCCTCGCCTCCCTGCGCTCGGCCACCGGGAGCGCCGGGCTCGAGGAGTGGCGGGTCGCCAACCTGGGGCGCAAGAGCCGGTTGACCGAGGCGCTGCGCGGGTTGCGGGAGGTGCCGCCGGAGGAGCGGCCGGCCGCCGGCCAGCGGGTCAACGAGGCCCGGGCCCGGCTCGAGGAGGCGTTCGAGGCGCGGCGCGAGGAGGTGCGGCGTAGCGAGGCCGAGGCGGAGTTCCGAGCCGGCACCGTCGACGTGACGCTGCCCGGGCGCCGGCGCCGCCTCGGACGGGTCCACGTTTCGGTGCAGACGCTGCGGCGGATCTATCGGATCTGGGCCGAGATGGGGTTCCAGGTGTACCGCTCCCGCGACGTGGAGACCGACGAGCTCAACTTCCAGCTCCTCAACTTCCCGCCCCACCACCCCGCGCGCGACATGCAGGACACCTTCCACACCACGCGTCCCGACGTCCTGCTGCGCACCCACACGTCGGCCGGGCAGATCCACTCGATGCGCGCGTTCCACCCGGAGCCGATCCGCGTCGTCCTGCCCGGCATGTGCTACCGCTACGAGCAGGTGAGCGCGCGCTCCGAGACCCAGTTCCACCAGGTCGAGGGGCTCGCCGTGGGTCCCAACATCCACATGACCGACCTCAAGGGCACGCTCTCCGACTTCGCGCGGCGCATGTTCGGCGCCGGCACGCGCACTCGCTTCCGCTGCTCGTACTTCCCGTTCACCGAGCCCTCCGCCGAGATGGACGTCGAATGCTTCCTGTGCGGCGGCGACGGCTGCAGCGTGTGCAAGCAGGCCGGCTGGCTCGAGATCCTCGGCTGCGGCATGGTGCACCCCAACGTGCTCGCCAACGGCGGCTACGATCCCGCCGAGGTGTCCGGCTTCGCCTTCGGCATGGGCCCCGAGCGCATCGCCATGCTGATGCACGGCATCGACGACGTGCGCCAGTTCTGGAGCAGCGACCTGCGCCTCCTGGAGCAACTGTGAGAGTCCCGCTGCGCTGGCTTCGCGAGTACGTGGACCTGCCGGACGACGTGCCGGCGCTGGCCCACCGGCTGACCATGGCCGGCCTCGAGGTGGAGGAGATTCGCGCCGTTGGCCTGCCGCTGCCCGGCGGCGACGTCGGCACCAAGGTGAGCGGCCTCGAGTGGCCCGCCGAGAGCTTCGTGGTGGCCGACCTCGTCGAGGTGCGCGAGCACCCCGGCGCCGACCGCCTGGTGCTGGCCGACGTCTTCGACGGCTCCGCCACCCACACCGTGGTCACCGGCGCCGACAACGTGCTCGCCCTGCGCGGCCGGGGACGCCTCGAGCCGCCGGTCAAGGTGGCCCTCGCCCGCGAGGGCGCCCGCCTCTACGACGGCCACCGCTCCGGCCGGCACCTCACGACGCTCCAGGCCGCCGAGATCCGCGGCGTCGAGTCGCGCGCCATGGTCTGCTCGGAAAAGGAGCTCGGCATCTCCGACGAGCACGAGGGCGTGATCGTCCTCGATCCCGATGCGCCCGCCGCCGGCACGCCGCTGGCCGAGCACCTGGGCGACCTGGTGCTGGAGATCGCCATCACGCCCAACATGGTGCGCAACGCCTGCGTCGTGGGTGTCGCCCGCGAGGTGGCGGCGCTCACCGGGGCGGCCCTGCGCCTGCCGAGCTTCGAGGTGGAGGCCGCCGGAGAGCCGGTCGGCGCGCGGGTCGAGATCGAGATCCGCGACCCGGAGCTCAACCCGCGCTTCACCCTCCTGTTGGTCGAGGGGGTCGCCTCCCAGCCGTCGCCGTACTGGATGCAGCACCGCCTGCGCCTGGCCGGCATGCGCCCGCACCACCTGGCGGTCGACGTCACCAACTACGTCATGCTCGAGCTCGGCCACCCGCTCCACGCCTTCGACTACGACGTGCTGGTGGAGCGCGACCGGCAGGCCGCGGGGGATGAACGGGAGTCGGTGCCGCGGATCATCACCCGCCGCGCCGGCCCGGAGGACCGCCTGACCACCCTGGATGGCGTCGAGCGCCGGGTCGACGATTTCACGCCGCTGGTCTGCGACCGGCTCGGCGTGCTGTCGCTCGGCGGGGTCATGGGCGGCGAGGAGAGCGAGGTCTCCGAGTCGACCACCCGGGTGCTGCTCGAGGCCGCCGCCTGGGAGCCCATCGCCATCCGCCGCACCGTCAAGGCGCAGCAGCTCCAGCATTCCGAGGCGGGCTACCGCTTCAGTCGCGGCGTCCACCCGGATCTGGCGCCCCTGGCCAACCGCCGGGCCGCCGAGCTGCTGCGGCGCCTCTCCGGCGGCCGCGTCGCCCCCGGGATGGTGGACGAGTACCCGCGGCCGGCCGAGCCGGTGGTGGTGGACCTGCCGCTGGCCGAGGTCGAGCGCCTGCTGGGGATCGCCCTGCCGGCCGACGAGGTGCGCGGCATCCTGGAGTCGCTGGAGTTCACTGTCGAGCCAGCCGGCGAGGGCGTGCTGCGGGCGACCGCTCCGGGCCACCGCCTCGACATCGGCACCGGCATCGTCGGCCGGGCGGACCTGGTGGAGGAGATCGCCCGCATCTACGGCTATCACCGCATCCCGGAGACCCAGATCGCCGACGCCATGCCGCCGCAGCGCGCCAACCCGGAGCTCGAGGCGGAGGAGGCGGTGCGCGACGCGCTGGTGCGCCTCGGCCTGCAGGAGGTGATGACCTACCGCCTCACCAGCCCGGAGCGCGAGGCCCGGGTGCGCCGCTATGCGGACGAGACGGGCCCGCCGGAGGCCATCGGTATCGAGAACCCGATCGCCGCCGACCGCACCATCCTGCGCCGCACCCTGCTACCCACCCTGCTCGAGGTGGTCGCCCACAACCTGCGCTTCCGCGACACGGTGGAGGTGTTCGAGATCGGCAAGGTGTTCCACGGCCGGCCGTACCGCGACGGCGCCGGCGAGCTGCTGCCGGACGAGCCCCTCGCCCTCGGCATCGTGCTCACCGGCTTCGGCGCGCCGGAGGGTTGGGCGGGGAGCGGCGGCGGTGAGCGGGAGCCGATGGGGTTCTTCGAGCTCAAGGGAGTCCTCGCCGAGTTGCTCGACGCGCTCCACGTCTCCGGCGTCACCTGGGAGTCGGCCGACGACGCGGCCTACCACCCGGGCCGCACCGCCCGCGTGCTGGCCGGCGGCGAGCCGCTGGCCTTGGCCGGCGAGCTGCACCCGGACGTGCGCGCCGCCTTCGACCTCGGCGAGCGCCCGGTGCTGGTGGCCGAGGTCGACCTGCCGCGCCTGCTAGGCGCCCTCTCCGACCGTCCCCGGGTCGAGCCGCTGCCGCGCTTCCCGGCCCTCGTCGAGGACATCGCAGTGCTGGTGGACGACGCGGTGACCTCCGCCACGCTCGAGGCGCTGATCCGCCGCGCGGGGGCGCCGCTGCTGCGCGACGTCGAGCTCTTCGACCTCTACCGCGGGGAGCAGGTGGGCGCCGGCCGGAAGAGCCTCGCCTACCGCCTCACCTTCCGCTCCGACGAGCGCACGCTGACCGACGAGGACGCGGCGACGACTCGGCAGCGGATCGTCGCGGCGCTGGAGAGCGAGGCGGGGGCGACGCTGCGGGGGTAGGCCACGGCCACCGGTCGGGTGAGGGGGCTGGAGCACCCCGCTCCGGGACCGGCCCTCGATTCGACGAGCT
Organism: Thermoanaerobaculia bacterium; assembly: GCA_036259255.1. GTDB lineage: Bacteria > Acidobacteriota > Thermoanaerobaculia > Multivoradales > JBCCEF01 > DATACC01. The sequence continues at coordinate 13,853 of DATACC010000178.1, forward strand.
TTGGCGGGCCTGCCTTCCGCCGGCGCTCCACGCTCGTGCCCTCCGAAGGGGCTTGCCCCTGCGCCGGCTCCAGAGCTCCCGGAGCGGGGTGCTCCACGCTCCCGGGACAGGTCGTCGGCGCGGGATGGAAGGGGGCGGAGAACCTGAGGCATCCATGCGCATCCTGCTCGCTCTCATCGCCCTCGTCGTCCTGCTGTGCTTCCTGCTGGTGGTGGGCTGGGCGGTGACGGCGACCACCATGGACTCCGGCGTCCAGCGCTACCCGGCCGGCTCGCCGGAGCACGCCGTGGCCGAAGCCTCCTGGCGCCTCGCCGTCACCGCCGGCCGTCGGGCGGTGGCGCCCCGCGCTTTCTCCTTCCTCCTGCCCCAGGTGCGCATCACCGAGGTCCGCCGCGACCCCGGCCATTGCACGGAGAACCTCCCGCACCAGGACTGGCGCGCCCTGGCGCGGGTCTACACCGTCTTCCGCATCCCGGTGCGTACCCTCGATGTCCAGTGTGGGGGCAGCTTCCTTGAGAGATCCACCGAGTGACGACGTTTCAGCTGAAACGTCCGCTCAGCCGGCCGGCGGCACCAGCAGCTCGCGCACCCGCTCTCGCCCGATCGACAGCAGCAGCGTGGGCAGGCGGGGGCCCGTCTCGCTGCCCACCAGGAGGCGGTAGAGGGCGCTGAAGAAGTCGCGCTGGGCGGCCTTCAGCTCCTCGGCCCGGGGGTCGCCCTTGGCGGGGCGGTGGTCGAGGGGGAGGTCGCGCAGCAGCTTCGGCACGCCGTAGACCAGGGCGGTGAGACCGTCCAGGGTCCAGGCGGCGTCCAGGCGCTCGGCCAGCAGGCGGGCGCCGGCGCGCTGGTCGTCGGAGAGGGACTCCCACACCGCCCGGTCGAAACCCTCGTTGACGCGGGTGCGCTCGGCGTCGGGGACGAAGCGCTCCGTCCAGTTCGCGGCGCAGGTGAGGCGGGGCTCGACCTGGCGGGCCAGCTCGTCGGGCGGCGGTGGCGAGTCCAGGTGCTCGGCGACGATGCGCAGCATCTGGTCCCGATTGCCCTGGGTGAGGTCCGCCGCCGAGGAGAGCAGGCGGAACGAGACCGGTAGCGGCGTACAGGCGACCGGGCTACCGGCGGCATCGCTGTCCGCGGCGCCTCCTCCGGCTCCTGCGGCGCTGCCGTCCACCGGCCCGCCCGAGGTCGCGAGGCAGCGCGCCAGGATCTTCGCGTTGGCGTCGTCCGGGCCGGCGGCGGCGGCGCGGGCGCGGAAGGCGTCCCACTCGTCGTAGAGGCGCAGCATCTCGGGACCGAAGTCGATGGTGAACGATTGGCCGACGTTGCGGCGCATGTAGAGCCAGCGCAGGATGCACGGCTCGATGATGTCGAGGGCGGTGCCCGGGGTGGCCTCGGTGCCGGCGGAGCTCGAGATCTTGCTGGCCCCGGAGACGCCCACGAAGGCGTAGCCGACGTAGAACGGCGGCTCGCCGCCGAACACCTCGCGCACGATGCGCTTGCCCACCGTGAAGCTGCCGCCGGGGGAGGAGTGGTCCTCGCCGCCGGGCTCGAAGTCGACGCCCTCGAACTGCCAGCGCATCGGCCAATCCACCTTCCACACGAGCTTGCCCGGCACCTCGTCGTCGAGGGAGAAGGAACGCTCCTCGCCGCAGGCGCAGCGGTAGGTCACGGTGGCGGTCGCCGGCTCGTAGGCGGTGATCTCGGTGTCGTCGCGCCGGCAGCTCCGGCAGTAGACGCGGAACGGGTAGTAAGCGCGGCGGCGCTCCTCGACGGGCAGATCGTGGCGCTCGGCCGCCTGGTGCTCGGCGAGGATGTCGAAGATGCGCCCACGCTCGGCCATCGCCTGCTGGATCGACTCGCGGTAGATGCCGCTCGGGTACGCCTGGGACTGGCGCACGAAGCGGGCGGTGACGCCGAGCCGCGCCAGGCAGCGCTCGAACTCCGCGATGTGGCGCTCGGCCCAGCTCGCGTGCTCGCCCCACGGGTCGGGCACCTCGGCCAGCGGCCGGCCCAGGTGCTCGGAGAACGACTCGTCGACGCCGGCGGGGATCTTGCGCAGGCGGTCGAAGTCGTCCCACGAGTGGATGTGCTCCACCTGGTGGCCGCGGCTCCTCAGCTCCTCGGCCACCAGGTGCACCGTCATCACCTCGCGCAGGTTGCCGAGGTGGATGGTGCCCGAGGGGCTGATGCCCGAGGCGCAGACGATGGCCTCGCCCGCCGCGATCTTCACCGCCGCGCGCTGCTCCAGGGTGTCGGCGATCTTCTCGAACCAGGCCCGGGCCGCCATCAGCCGGCCTCCCCGCCCGGCTCGCCGGCCAGCTCGGCCTGCAGCACCTCGTTGGCGAGCTGCGGGTTGGCCTTGCCGCGGGTCTCGCGCATGAGCTGCCCGACGAAGAAGCCGAGGAGCTTGTCGTGCCCGGCGCGGTAGCGCTCGGCGGCGTCCGGGTGGGCGGCGACCACCTGGGCGGCGAGGGTGGCCAGCGCCGAGCGGTCGTCCACCTGCTCGAGGCCGCGGGAGGCGACGATCTCGCCCGGCCGGCCGCCGCCCGCGACCATCGCCGCGAATACCTCCTTGGCCATCTTCGAGGAGATCTTTCCGGAATCGATCAGCGCCACCAGCTCGCCCAGGTCGCGGCCGCCCACCGGCAGCTCGGAGAGCGGACGATCCTTCACCTCGCGCAGCACGTCGTTGACGATCCAGTTGGCCGCTGCCGCCGGGTTGGCGTGGGCCGCCACGGCCTCGTCGAACATCGCGCGCAGGGGCGAGTCGCCGGCGAGGATCGCGGCGTCGGCCAGCGGCAGGCCGTGGTTCTCGGCGAGCTCCCGGGCGGCGGCCTCCTGCTCGGCGGTGAGACCGGCCAGCGGATCGCGCGGTGGCGCGGGGGCGGCGGGCGCCGCGGCGGTGGGGGCGGTGGACGGCTGTTGCCCGGTGGGTGCCGTCTCGCCGCGGGCGAGGTCGACGAAGCGCTCCTCGCTCCTCACGTCGTCCTCCGTGCGGCCGGCCTGCTTCGTCCAGGTGTCGCGCAGGGTGACGGTGCGGTTGAGCACAAGGGTGCCGCCGGCCGGGCTCTCGGCCTCCGGGTCGACGTAGAAGTACCCCTGGCGCTCGAGCTGGAAGCGGCTGCCGGGCGCGGCGCCGGCGAGGCTCGGCTCGGCGCGGGCTCCGGTCATCACCTGGAGCGAGTCGGGGTTGAGGTGGGAGAGGTAGTCCTCGCGGGCCGACGGGTCCTCCACGCGGAACAGGCGGTCGTAGAGGCGCACCTCCACGGGCACGGCGTGCTCGGCCGAGACCCAGTGGATGGTGCCGGCCACCTTGCGCCCGTCGGGGATCTCGCCGCCGCGGGTGGCCGGGTCGTGGCTGCAGACGAGGCGGGTGACGGTGCCGGCCTCGTCGCGCTCCACCCGCTCGCAGCGCACGACGTACCCGTAGCGCAGCCGCACCTCGGCGCCGGGGGAGAGGCGCCGCCAGCCCTTCGGCGGCTGCTCGGCGAAGTCGTCGCGCTCGATGAAGAGGTGCCGGGTGAAGGGAATCTCGCGGGAGCCCTCCTTGCCCACGTCGCGGGGCCAGTAGGGGGCGGGGAGCTGCTCCGTCTCGCCTTCGGGCCAGGTTTCGACCACGACCTCCAGGGGATCGAGCACGCAGAGCACGCGGGGGGCGGTCCAGTTGAGGTCGTCGCGGATGGCGTGCTCGAGCTGGGCGACGTCGACCACGCTGTTGGCCTTGGCGACGCCGATCTTCCGACAGAAGGTGCGGATCGCCTCGGGGGTGACGCCGCGGCGGCGCAGGCCGGAAAGGGTGGGCATGCGCGGGTCGTCCCAGCCGTCCACGTGGCCGCCGCGCACCAGCTCCAGCAGGCGGCGCTTGGAGAGCACCGTGTAGTTGAGGTTGAGGCGCGCGAACTCGATCTGCTGCGGGTGGGGCGGCTCGACGGCGTTCTGGAGGATCCAGTCGTAGATCTCGCGGTTGTTCTCGAACTCGAGCGTGCAGAACGAGTGGGTGATGCCCTCGAAGTAATCCTCCAGGCAGTGGGCGAAGTCGTACATCGGGTAGATCGGCCACTCGTCGCCGGTGCGGTAGTGGTGGGCGTGGCGGATGCGGTAGAGCAGCGGGTCGCGCATCTTCATGTTGGCGGCGGCGAGATCGATCTTCGCCCGCAGCACCCGCGAGCCGTCGGGAAACTCGCCGGCCCGCATGCGCTCGAGCAGATCGAGGTTCTCCTCCACGGAGCGCTCGCGCCCGGGGCTGGGGCGTCCGGGCTCGCTGATGGTGCCGCGCATCTCCTGGATCTCGGCCTCGGTGGAATCGTCCACGTAGGCCTTGCCCTGGCGCACCAGCGACACGGCCACCTCGTACATGCTTGGGAAGTAATCGGAGGCGAACAGCTCCTCGTCCCACTGGTAGCCGAGCCACTGGATGTCCCGCTCGATGGACCGCACGTAGGCCATGTCCTCGGTGAGCGGGTTGGTGTCGTCGAAGCGCAGGTTGCAGGTGCCCCCGTACTCCTCGGCGACGCCGAAGTTGAGCACGATGGACTTGGCGTGCCCGATGTGCAGGAACCCGTTGGGCTCCGGCGGAAACCGCGTCGCCACCCGCCCCCCATACCGCCCCGCGGCCACGTCCTCGGCGACCTTGGCGCGGAGGAAGTCGGTGGGGGTGGGGGGGGTGGGGGTGGATGCTTCGGGGGGAGTCGGGCGCTCGGTCATCCGGGGGAGTTTAGCAGCGGGGGAGGGGGGCGCCCCGGGCGGAGCACCAGGGGTGGTCGTGAGGTTGGCGTCCACCGAAACCCGCGCTGCTGTACCGCCTCGCCTCCGCAAACGATCCGGGAGTCGTAGGCGAGGTGCGGTTGCTGGGTGCCCTCATGGGCTTTCACTCCACGGCGATGCTTGTCGGCAGCGCCGGTGTGCAGAGGAGGTCGGTGAGGTAGCACACGCCGTTGTTGCCGGAGGTATGCCACGAGCCGTTGGCGTACCAGGTGTGGACGCCGCCGCGCAGGGGGGCGAAGCCGTAGCGCACGTAGTCGACGTAGCCGGCCTCCCGACAGTACTGGCGGGCGGTGGCCTCGTCCGTGTTGCCGAGAACGTTGTCGTCGCAGTAGTAGTAAGTGGTGGCGACTCCCACCTCCGTGCTGCCGCGGCGCGGAGCGTGGAAGAAGAAGTCCTTCACCCAGGTCCAGCCGACCGCGTAGTAGAAGAAGTTGGCCCGGGCGCCGGCCGGAATTCGGGTGTCGACCACGTGGACCCGCAACGGCACCAGGGCACCCGGCGTCACCAGGTGGGCCGGCACGTCGACGATCTCCACGTTGTCGTCCAGGCTGTAGGAGCCGTCCAGGGGGCTCTTCGGTGGCCCCACGCTCAGGTCGAGGTCGCTCAGGGAGTTCTGCCCCCCGTTGACGTCCGGATTGCTGGTCCAGGTGAGCACCGCCCGCAGGTGGCTCCCCGCCGGAACGGTGGAGGGAATGCGGATGCCGAACGAGAGCACCCGGCCCTCGTCGGCGTCGTTCAGGCTGCCGGTCGCCAGGCCATGCACCGCCTCGGCCCCCTCCCGCACCGTGGTGTGGCTCTGGGCGAAGGCGGCGGCACCGGAGCCGGAGATGGCGCCGGCGCCGTCACGGCCGTCTTCCGCCGCGTCCCAGTTGGAGCGCTCCACGTTCTTCGCCGTCAGCAGAAGCGCTGCCTTCACCGCCTCGGGACGATTGACCATCCGGGAGTCGGCGCTGATCACGTTGGCTGCCATGGAGTTGGCGAGCGGGGCCGAGTAGCTGGTGCCGCACCACATGGGCGTCCAGCCCATGCACTGCTCGATGGCGCCACCGTCGTTCGGGTAGGGCGTCATGCCGGGGGAGACGAGGTGGGGCATCTCGCGGTCCCCGGCGACGGTGCCGGGCAGCGGACTGCCGTAGATCGGGTCCGGGTTGCGGGTCTGGGTGCAGCCGTCGAGCTCGTAGTAGCGGTTGTCGCGGTGCCGCACGTTGCCCACGCTGATCCCGTTGTAGTGCTGCCAATGGGCTTCCTGCGCGTAGCCGCTGTTGGCCGTGGGGTTGGTGAACACCGGGAACGGCCAGCGGTAGGCGAAGTCGTCCATCACCCGGAAGAGATAGGTGCTCGCGTCGCCCGTCCGGGTGTAGCTGATGCTCGAGGTCTGGATGCCGTGGTTGACCAGGTAGTCCTGCGCCGTCTGGGTGGAGAAGGTGATCTCCTTGTGGTGGTGGAAGGTGGCGTCGGGGGCGCCGTTGACGAGCAAGGCGAACACTTGGTTCGAGTGGCTCCCAGGGTCGGAGCCGGCGGTGGCCAGTTCCACGTCCGGTGGCGCCACGCCCCAGCAGGCGGCGTGGTCCGGATGGATGCCGAGCTCGAAGGTGGAGGCGTTGACTCCGGCACCTCGGGCGCCGGCGGGCATCGGGGGCGGGTTCTGGGCGGAGCGGACCAGGTCCCCGATGGGGTAGGTGGTGGGCTGGGGCTCGCGATAGAGCTCGATCGCCGCGATGTCGGGATCGAAGCGCATGAAGGCGAGGGTGGCGCGGTCGACGCGCAGCACCCCGGGCGGGGTGAGCAGGCCGTGCCGCACCGGCTGCCGGGCTCCGGGGCCCGCGGAGTAGCGCAGTGCCAGCTCGTCGGCGTCGAGGGCCCGGGCGGCTTCCAGCAGACCGTGGCTGTGGGACATCAGCTCGCTCACCGGGTGCTCGTACTTGTCGAGGTGGGGGAGGTCCGGCACCCGGGGATGGATCACCACGTCCACCGCGTCGCCGGGCCCCATGGCGGCAAAGGTCTGCCGCAGCGCGGGGCCGAGGCTGCCGTGGCGCGCCCGCTGCTCGCGGTGCTCGATGTCTCGCAGCGCGTCGAGGTCATCGAGCGTGCGCACCCGGCGCGAGTCCACCACCAGCCGAACGCGGCCCTCCTCGTCCACCACCTTGGTGAGCCCGATCACCTCGCCGGGCAGCGATTCGGGCAGCCGCAGGGCGCCCCGGGCCACCGTTTCGGGGTTGCCGACGGCGGCTGCGATCGGGGATAGCAGAGCTACGAGTCCGAGGGCGCACAGACGACTTCGCATGCGGTTCTCCTCACGAGTCATGGGAAGGGAGGCTTCACCCCTCCAGTGCGAGCCGCGGCGCGGCCGGGACAGCGTGGCGGAGAGCCGGGCCATCCCCTACGCCTTGTCCGGCACCTTCCCTCCCACGTAGCCGGCGTGGCTGATGCCGAGGAGCCAGAGGACCTGGTCGCTGAACACCGGGTAGGTGCCGGTCTCGAAGAGGACGGCGAGATAGGCGGCGGCGACGGCGAAGGTGAAGAGCAGGTTCTGGAACTTCGTGACGCTGACGATCTGGCCGGCGTTTTGCCCCTCCTCCTCGAGCACCACCTGGGAGAAGTGGGGACCCGCGGCCATCGGGGCCGGGGCGGCGGCCATGGCCGCCTCTGCCGGCGCGACCCCCGCCGCCATCTCGGCGGCCGGCGCCGGCGCCGCCTGGCGGGCCGTGGCGAGGAACGCCGCCGAGCCCGACACCTTGTGCGGTCGGGTGGTGTTCTTGCCGTCCTTCACCGCTCCGGCCATCGCCGCGGTGCCGGCGCTGATGCCCATCAGGATCAACAGGTTCGGGGGGATGTCGAAGGCCGCCGCGCGGGCCACCGGGTCGCCGAGGCCGGAGACCAGCAGGGCGAGGAAGGTCGAGAGGATCAGCACCGTCCACAGCACCACCTGCAGCCGGTTGAGGCTGTAGCGCTCGCGTTCGTCGATCAGGACGGCGAACCAGGCGCGTCGGCCGAGCGACGGAACCACGGCGCGGCGGCCCGCCCAGACCGCCAGCAGGACCACCACCAGCAGCGAAAGCCCGAAGGCGACCTCGAAGCGCATCAGACCCTCCCCGGCGTGCGCCGCCGCCGCCCCTGCGTCGCCCGGCGCCCGACCCGTGTTAGCGTTTTGCCGTGACTGTAGCGCAAGAGCACCGCGACCGCGCCCCCGAGACCCTCGGCTTCGCCCTCCTCACCGTCTCCGACACCCGCACTCCGGCCGACGACGAGTCGGGCCGCCGCGCCCGGGCCGCCGTCGAGGCCGCCGGCCACCACGTCGTCGAGGCGCTGGTGGTGCGCGACGAGACCGCCGCCATCCGCCAGGCCCTGGGCGCCGTGCTCGCCCGCACTGACGTCGACGTGGTGGTGGTGACCGGCGGCACCGGCATCGCGCCGCGCGACGTCACCATCGAGGCCGTCGAGCCGCTGCTCGACCGCACGCTGCCCGGATTCGGCGAGCTGTTCCGGATGCTGAGCTACCGCGACATCGGCGCCGCCGCCATGCTGTCGCGGGCCACCGCCGGCGTCGCCGAGGGCCGCGCCGTGTTCGCCCTGCCCGGCTCGCCGGCCGCCGTCGATCTCGCGTTGGCCGAGCTGGTGCTGCCCGAAGCGGGCCACGTCGTCGCCCAGGCCCGCCGCGGCCGCACCGGCTGACGCACCCGGCTGGCCCTCCGGCGGAACCCCCTTCTCCGAGGCCGCGGCTCAGCGCCGGAACCGCACCCCCACCCGCGCCAGGCGCGGCGCGCCGAGGGTCGCCACCGGCGTGCGGCCGACCACGGACTCCTCGTCGAACAGGTTCTCCACCGCCACGAAGGCCGCGAACCCGCCGGGTAGCTCCCGCGCCAGGCGCAGGTCGACTACCGTCATCTCGCCGAGGGGGAAACGGTTGCGGTCGTCGTCCCAGGCGTCGCCGGCCCAGCGCGCCTGGAGGTCGACCCGGAACCCGGCCGGCGCCCGCCAGCCGGCGGCGAGCGTCGCCTGGTGCTCCGGCACCTGCGGCAGACGGCGCCCCTCGAGGCTGGGGTCGGCGGGGAAGCGCAGCACCTCGGCGTCGGCCCACAGGTAGCCGGCGGTGAGGGTGAGCCGAGGGCCGAGGCGGCCGGAGGCTTCGAGCTCCACGCCCCGCGAGCGGCTGCGCCCGACGTTCTCGCGCCGACGCTGCACGAGCTGCGGCGTGATCTCCAGGGTGACGTTGCTGATGGCGTCGGAGAGCTCCATCCAGAAGAGGGTGCCGCGGAGCTGCCAGCCGCCGGCGGCGAGCCGGCGCGGCGTGAGCGTGGCGCCCAGCTCGTAGCCGGCGAGGGTCTCGGCCGTCAGCTCCGGGTTGGGGTCGGTCACCACGTCGCCCACCCGGAAGCCGCGGTAGAGCTCGTTGAGAGTGGGGGCGCGGAAGGAGCGGTAGGCGGCGGCGCGCACGCCCCAGGCCGGCGTCGGCTGCCAGCGCACGGCGAGGCGCGGCGACCAGGCGTCTTCGGTGCGCACCGGTCCGCCCTCGAGGGCCCGGTTCTCCCAGCGGTCCCAGCGCAGCGCGAGTTGGCCGGTGAGCCGCGGGGAGAGGCGCACCACGTCCTCGGCGAACAGCCCCGCCAGCACCTGCTCGCCGCCGGCCGCCACCGCCAGCACCCGATCCGGCAGGAACACCCGCTCGCGGCTGACCCCCTCGACCTGCCGCAGGTCGAGGCCGAGGACGAGGGTGTGCTCCGCGCCAGTCCGGGCCGGCAGCGGGCGCGCCCAGTGGCCGGTGAGGCCCAGGGTGTCGGCCGGCACGTGCTGGGCGCGCACCAGGCGCTCGCTGTCGCGGTCGTCGGCCACGGCGGTGAAGGTCTGGCGGTAGTCCTGCTCGCCCCGCCACAGCCGCAGCGTGCCGGCGCCGCCGGCCAGCGCCCCGTCGGCCCCCAGGGTGACGTCACGGGCGACGGTGTCGTTGTCCTGCAGGCGCGTGCCGTTGGTGCGCTCCTCGTCGAAGAAGCCGGCACGCAGGAACAGGCGGGGAGCGCCGCCGCCGTCGGAACGCAACGGGCTCCAGCCGATGGTGCCTTCGGCGGCCAGGTGCTCGACGCCGGCCGGCGCGTCGGCCGCGCCGCGCTCGGCGGGGGCCACCGGCACATGGCCCTCGGTGGTCAGCAGGTCGGCGGCGACGCTGCCGTCCCAGGCGCCGCGGCCGAGGGAGGCCCAGGTGCCGAGGGACGCCGTGCCCAACTCGCCGGCGGAGGCCTGCACCTCGACGGCGCCGGCGTCCACCGGCTCGCGGCGCAGCAGGTGGACGACCCCGACCAGCGCCGAGCTGCCGTAGAGGTCCGAGGCGCCGCCGCGCACCACCTCCACCCGCGCCAGCGCCGCCCGCGGCACCCGCCCCCAGGCCACCCAGCCGCCGAACGGGTCGTTGAGCGGCACGCCGTCGGCGAGCACCAGCGCCCGGCTGGCGGCGCTGCCGCCGACGCCGCGCAGGCTGGCGCCCTGGGTGGTCGGATTGGCGGTGCGGCTGCCGGAGCGGCGGAAGAGGGTGAAGCCCGGCACCTGCTGCAGCGTGTCGTCGAGGGTCAGCGCCGCCGAAGCATCGAGCTCCCCGGCGTCGACCACCGTGACGGCGGCCGCCGCCCGGGCGGAGGGAGTTTCCACCCGGCTGGCGGTGACGGTGATCTCGTCCTCGACGGTGAGCTCGTCGGGGACGTCCTGGCCGCCGCCCTCCACGGACTGCGCCGGTGCCGGCCAGGCGGCCGCCGCCAAGACGAGCAGCAGCGCCGCCGTCCGGGCGGCACCGCGGGCGGGATGGCGTCGAGCGCTCAGGTCACCGCACCGATGCCGAGCACCAGCAGCAGCACCAGGACGAGCGCGATGGCCAGGAAGATCGCGAAGGCGATCTTGGCCACCTTGGCGGCGCCGCGGGCGACTCCGCTGAAGCCGAGGAACCCGGCGATGAGCGAGATGACGAACGCGATGATGGCGAGCTCGAGCAGTCCCATGCACCCTCCCTTGTCCGGTCTTCGGTAGGGACTCCGAATGCCTGCAATCCCGACGCCACGGGCGGCGGGCGGCCGGGCGTCGCGCGGGGGTGTAAGATCCACCTCCGATGAGCGAGCCCGAGACCCTGCAGGCGGACGACCTCCTCGACCCGGACGACGCCAGGCCCGAAAGCGCCCCCCGCGCCTTCCGGCACGCCCGGGTGGAGCGCATCGCCGCCCACGTACGCGGCATCCTGACCGAGCTGGGGCTGGATCTGTCCGACCCCAACCTGCGCGAGACCGACGGCCGGGTGGCCCGGATGTACCTCGAGATGTTCGCCGGCCTCGACGGCGGCTCCGAGCCGAAGGTGACGACCTTTCCCAACGAGGAGGGGTACAGCCACATGGTGATGGAGCGCAACATCCCCTTCTACTCGATGTGCGCCCACCACCTGGTGCCGTTCTACGGCCAGGCCCACATCGCCTACATCCCGCGCGACCACATCCTCGGCCTGTCGAAGTTCGCCCGCATCCTGGAGTTCTACGCCAAGCGGCCGCAGCTCCAGGAGCGGCTCACCGAGCAGGTGGCCAACTACTTCGAGCAGCACCTGCGCCCGCTGGGGGCGATGGTGGTCATCGAGGCCCGGCACCTGTGCGTCGAGATGCGCGGCGTCAAGAAGACGGGGGCGACTACCACCACCTCGGCCCTGCGCGGCATCTTCCACGAACGTCCCGTCCGGGAGGAGTTCCTTGATCTGCTGCGCCGCCCCTAGCTCGCGCCCCATCGTGTCGCGCCCTACCGTGGCGCGCCTGGTCCCGGCCCTCGTGGTGGCCGCCCTGCTGGCCGCCGGCTGCGCCTCCAGCCCCACCGCCGGCGCGCCGGAGGACCTGATCAACCCGCGGCTCGGCCCGGAGCACGCCCAGTGGCTGGTGGGGCCGGTGGCGGTCCTCGCCACCGGCGAGGAGATCGAGCGCTACCTGGCCCTCGGCAGCGACGCCGCCGCGGCGGAGTTCATCGAGCAGTTCTGGGCCGGCCGCAACCCGTACCCGAACCGGCCCGACAACCCGCTGCGCGAGACCTTCGAGCAACGCGCTGCCGAGGCCGACCGCCGCTACAGCGAGGGAGGCCTGCGCGGCCGGCGCACCGATCGCGGCACGATCTACGTGCTCTTCGGCGAGCCGACCCGGCAGGACCGCGACATCTCGCCGACGCCCGGCGACCCGCCCCTCGAGCTGTGGTTCTACGACCAGGCGGAGGCGGGCCTCGGCGGCGAGCGACCGCAGGGCGTGTACCGCTTCGTCAAGCGCGGCGACGTGACCACCTTCTACCGGCCGCGCAGCCTCGACGACCCGCGGGTGCGCGAGCCGTTCCCCTACCGATGAGCGGCATTCCCTCGTGAACGAGCTGCGAGCGGTGTTCGCCGGCAGCGGTGTGGCTCTGCCCGAGCGGGTGGTGGACAACCACCGCCTGTCCCGCGTGCTGGACACCAACGACGCCTGGATCCGCGAGCGCAGCGGCATCGAGGAGCGGCGCTACGTGGAGGCCGGCGTCGGCTCCGCCGAGCTGGGCGCCGAGGCGGCGAGGGCGGCCCTGGCCGACGCCGGCGTCGAGCCGGGCGAGGTCGACTACCTGGTGTGCGCCACGATGACGCCGGACCACTACTTCCCCGGCTCCGGCACGCTGATCCAGCAGCGCCTCGGGCTGCGCCCGCTGCCGGCCCTCGACATCCGCCAGCAGTGCGCCGGCTTCGCCTACGGGCTGCAGCTCGTCGACGCCCTGGTGCGCTCCGGTGTCGCCCGCACCGTGCTGCTGGTGGGCACCGACGTGCACACGGCGCTGATGCCGTTCTCCGAGCGCACCTGGGCGGTGCTCGACGGGCGCGACGAGGGCGAGCTGCCGGCCGAGGACTACGAGTGGAACTCCCGCTTCCGCCACCTGGTGGTGCTGTTCGGCGACGCGGCCGGGGCGATGGTGTTTCGTGCCGGCCGCGAGGAGGGCCGGGGCATCCTCGGCTCCGCCCTGTTCGGCGAGGGCGGCGAGAAGGACATCCTCTACGTCCCCGGGGTCGGCTCGGCCAGCCGGCCCTTCGTCACCCGCGAGATGGTGGCCGCCGGCGGGTCGGTGCCGGTGATGGACGGGCGCCAGGTGTTCAAGCTCGCGGTGACCCGCATGCCGCAGGTCACCCGCGAACTCCTGGAGAGCTCGGGCCACGGCCTCGACGAGCTCGACCTGCTGGTGATGCACCAGGCCAACCTGCGCATCAACCAGGTGGCCCAGAAGGCCCTGGGCCTGCCCGACGAGAAGGTGCACAACAACATCCAGAAGTACGGCAACACCACCTCCGCCACGTTGCCGCTGGCCTTCCACGAGGCGCGCGCCGCCGGCAAGGCGCCGGAGGGATCCCTGGTCGCCTTCACGGCGCTGGGCGCCGGGCTCCACTGGGGCTCGGTGCTGCTGCGGGTCTAGGCGCTCCCACGCCGCTCCGGGCCGGGGTATGATGGTCCCATGATCCGTCGTCTGCTGTGGATCTTCGCCGGCCTCGGCGCTGCCGTGGCGGTGGGTGCGCTGCTGCAGCGCCGCGGTGCGTTGCCGCCGGCCGCTGTCGGCGAGGTGCCCGACACCTCGCCGGGCGGCGGGCCGGCCCGTGCGGCCGAGCCCGTGGCGTCGCCCGCCTCCGAAGCCGAGCCGGCCGACGAGCCGATCCAGTGTGCAGGCATCACCCGGAGCGGCGAGCGGTGCAGCCGTCAGGCCGATCCGGGCTCTGGTTTCTGTTGGCAGCACCGCGCGGACTGACGGTCCGCCGGGCGACGCCCTCGTCCGGCCGCCGGTCCAGAGATCCCCGCGATTTGCTGCGGAGCGTCGCACGATGACCACGTCCCACCCCTCGCCCCCGGCGGGTCCGCCCTCGCCGGGCCCGGCTACGCCATCGGCCGGTGCTGGCAGCGAGCCGGCTTCGGCCGCCCGTCGCCGCTACGTGCCGGCCGTCGGGCCGCGCCTGCGCCGCGTGCTCGACGTCGTCTTCGGCCTCTTCGCGCTGCTGGCGGTCAACGCCGCCTACCTGCTGGCGGTGCGCCTGCTGGAGGGCGCCACCGGCCGGACCTACCAGAACTGGTTCTACCTGGTGATGTTCCTCGGTCACCTCGCCCTGGGGCTGCTGTTCGTGGTGCCGGTGGTGGTGTTCGGGTTCGTCCACATGGCCAACGCCCGCCACCGGCGCAACCGGCGGGCGGTGCGGGTGGGCTACGCGCTGTTCGCCGTCGCCCTGGTGCTGCTGGCCAGCGGCATCGTGCTCACCCGCATCGAGGGCGTGATCGTGGTGAAGGACCCGGCGGTGCGCTCGGTGGCCTGGTGGCTCCACGTGCTGACGCCCATCGCCGCCGCCTGGCTCTTCGTGCTCCACCGCCTGGCCGGCAAGCGCATCCAGTGGCGCCTGGGGCTGCGCTGGGCCGTGGTGGCGGCGGTGCTCGCCGCGGTGCTGGTGGCGCTCCAGGCCCAGGACCCGCGGCAGTGGAACGTGCAGGGGCCCGAGTCCGGCGAGCAGTACTTCTTCCCCTCCCTCGCCCGCACCGCCACCGGCGACTTCATCCCGGCCCGGGTGCTCGCCAACGACGCCTACTGCCAGGAGTGCCACGCCGACGTCCACGAGCGCTGGAGCCACAGCGTGCACCGCTTCAGCTCGTTCAACAACCCGCCGTACCTGTTCTCCGTGCGGGAGACGCGGCGCGTGTCGCTGGAGCGCGACGGCGACGTCTCGGCGAGCCGCTTCTGCGCCGGCTGTCACGATCCGGTGCCGTTCTTCAGCGGCCGCTTCGACGATCCCCAGTTCGACGACGTCAACGACCCGACCGCCCACTCCGGCATCACCTGCACCACCTGCCACGCCATCACCCACGTGGCGCCCCGGGGCAACTCCGACTACACCATCGAGGAGCCGCTCCACTATCCCTTCGCGTTCAGCGACTCGGCCGTCCTCGGCTCGATCAACCGCCAGCTCGTCAAGGCCAAGCCGGAGCTGCACAAGCGCACCTTCCTGAAGCCGCTGCACAGGAGCCCCGAGTTCTGCGGCGCCTGCCACAAGGTGCACCTGCCGGAGGAGCTCAACAAGTACAAGTGGCTGCGCGGCCAGGACCACCAGACGAGCTACCTGCTGTCCGGCGTCTCGGGCCACGGCGTGCAGAGCTTCTACTACCCGCCGAAGGCGGAGACGAGCTGCAACGGCTGCCACATGGGGCTGCTCGCCTCCGAGGACTTCGGCGCCAAGGACTACGACGGCGAGGGTGGCCTCGAGGTGCACGACCACCTGTTCCCGGCGGCCAACACGGCGATCCCCCACCTGCTCGACATGCCCGACTGGGTGATCGAGGAGCACCGCCGCTTCAACGAGGGCGTGATGCGGGTGGACCTGTTCGGCGTGCGCGACGGCGGCTTGGTGGACTCGCCCCTGGTCGCGCCGCTGCGCCCCGCGGTGCCGGCCCTGGTGCCGGGGCGCAGCTACCTGCTGGAGACGGTGATCCGCACGGTGAAGATGGGGCACCACTTCACCCAGGGCACGGCGGACTCAAACGAGGTGTGGCTCGACGTGACGGTGACGGCGGACGGCCGGGTGATCGGCCGGAGCGGCGGCATGGACGAGGAGGGCCGGGTCGACCCGTGGTCCCACTTCGTCAACGTCTACATGCTCGACCGCCACGGCAACCGCATCGACCGGCGCAACGCCCAGGACATCTTCACGCCGCTGTACAACCACCAGATCCCGCCGGGAGCCGCCGACGTGGTGCACTACCGGCTCGACCTGCCGGCGGAGATCACCGGCCCGGTGACGGTGGAGGTGCGGCTGCGCTACCGCAAGTTCGACACCACCTACATGAAGCTCGTCTACGGCCCGGACTACGTCAACGACCTGCCGGTGCTGGAGCTCGCCGCCGACCGCGTGACCTTCCCGGTGGCGGGGCGCGGCGCGCCGCCGGCCGCCGCCAACCCGCCCTCGGCCATCGAGGAGTGGCAGCGCTGGAACGACTATGGCATCGCCCTGCTGCTCAAGGGCACCAAGGGGCAGGCGGAGCTGCGCCAGGCCGAGGAGGCCTTCACCCGCGTGGAGGAGCTCGGCCGGGCCGACGGCGCCCTCAACCTGGCCCGCGTCTACATCGCCCAGGGCACGGTGCGCGACAAGGCCATCGCCGCCCTGGAGCGTGCCACCCGCTTCGCCGAGCCGGCGCCGAGCTGGTCGGTGGCGTGGTTCACCGGCATCGTCAACAAGCAGAACGGGCACCTGGACGAGGCGATCGCCAACTTCCGTTCCATCGTCGAGCTCGACGACGCCGAGACGCGGCGCCGCGACTTCGACTTCAGCCAGGACTGGCGGGTGCTCGACGAGCTGGGGCAGACGCTGCTCGAGCGCGCCCGGCGCGAGCGCGGGCCGGCCCGGCGCGAGGCGCGCGAGGCGCTGGTGCGCGAGGCGGTGGGCTGGTTCGAGCGCGCCCTGACGCTGGAGCCGGAGGACGCCGTCGCCCACTACAACCTGGCCCTCGCCTACCGCGAGCTGGGCGACGCCGAGAAGGCCGCCGAGCACCGCGCCGCCCACGCCAAGTACCGGCCCGACGACAACGCCCGCGACCGGGTGATCGCCATCGCCCGCGCCAAGGACCCGGCGGCGGATCACGCCGCCGAGGCCATCGTGCTCTACGACCTGCGCCGGCCCGGCGCGTTGGGCCTCGGCGCCCCGTCGCCCGCCAGCGGCGGCGCC
>DATACC010000179.1:0-29470 GCA_036259255.1 Thermoanaerobaculia bacterium
GGGGCGGGCGGCGGGCAGGGCGTCCTCCCGCGCGTCCTCCGGGCGCTCGAAGGCGCCCGCGGGGGCCGGACCGAAGCGGACGTTCTCCAGGGCCACCCGGCCGATCGGCTCACCGTCGACGCCCTCCTCCTCGTTCCACGACCAGAAGCGCCAGGTGGTGGGCACCTGCACGCCCTCGACCTCCTGGAAGTCCTCGTAGGTGATGGCGTGGGGCTCGGCCTCGGCCTGCTCGGCGGGCGTGCCGTAGGTCACGATGTAGGCCGCCGCGATCAGGCGTTCCGACGCCGGGTCGCGGTAGAGCACGTACCAATCGTCCGGCGTGTCGCCGGTGCCCGGCTCGAAGGTGAGTCGGGCGGCCTGGTAGGCGGTGCCGGAGAGCGGGCGCTCGCCGAGGTCCTCGAGCCGCGTGCCGGGATCGCGCAGCTTGAACGGCAGGGCGAGAAAGTAGGGCCAGGTGAGCAGGTGGAAGCGGGCCCGCGGCAGCTCGGCCGAGGCGGGCGAGACCCAGGCAGCCTCGCCGTCCCACACCGCCACCGTGCCGCCCGCCAGCTCGAGGCGCGACGCCGACATGTCGGGCGGGAACAGGAGCCGCCCCTCGAACACCCGGTCGCCGCCGAACTCCAGCACGACGTCCGCCGCCACCGCCTCCTGGCGACGCCAGGCCTCGGCGCCGTGGCTCTCCTCGATGGGACCGGCGAAGGCGGCGGCGAAGGCGTCCTCCGGTGGCGCGTCCACCCGCGGGTCACTGGCACTGCCGACGGTCTCGGGCGATTCGGCCAGGGAGTCCATCTCGCGGGGCTCGGAGCAGCCGGCGAGAACGGCCGCGGTGAGCAGCAGGGCTGCGATGGTTCGCATCGTGTCGCCTCCTTTCGAGGGGGTGGCAGCCTAGCAGGACGGCTGCGCAGGCGACGAGAGCAGGAGGCCTACTCGGCGGCCGGCTGCTCGCAGCACCCTTCGGCGTAGTCCGCGATCACTTCGACCGTGGAGAGGCCGGGCGTGGAGGCGCGGGGGACGCTGAACCGGCGCTTTCGCGGCTCCACCTCGCCGAGCATTCTCAGCAGCACCGAGGTGAGGGTGGCCGCGTCCTCGTCGAACCCGTGGTGGGTCCGCGCCTCGCAGCAGTCCCAGGGATGGCTGCAGGCGGGCGAGACGATCACGTGCCACCCCGCATCCTGCAGGTGGCGCCGCAGCGGGCCGCCGCCGTGGCCCGTGGCGTGGTCGAGGAAGCGCTCCATGCCGGCGATCGGCGCCTCGTAGCCGCCCGCGATGGCCGCCTCGAGGCCGCGCGAGACCAGGTAGAGGAGCGACTTGTGGTAGACGGTCCGCGAGCCGGTGCGGCAGGCGTCGGCGGCCTCCTCGGCGTCGTTGAGCAGGAACAGGCCGGCGGGTCGGCCGCGCTCGACGTGGGGCAGCACCTGGCGGCGCAGCTCGTCGTGGGTGAGGGTGGGGGCGAGCAGGTGGACGCTCGCCGGGGTGGCTCCCGCCTCCGCGAGGCGCGCCAGCAGCGGGGCGAGCAACAGGGCGCCCGTGCCGTGACCCAGCAGGTGCACCTTGACGTCGCGGTGCCGCCGGGCATAGAGCGCCAGGCGGTGCATCAGCAGGCTGCCGCCGGGCAGCCGCGAGACGGCGTCGAGATCCGCCGAGGCGGCCGATCCCCAGGGGATCGCCGTCCCCCGCGGCAGGGCCGCGGCGGCGCGCTGGGCCGCCTGTTTCTTGGCATGCCAGCCCCAGGCCAGGATGTCGCGGGCGAAGCGCTCCACCAGGCGGTCCCCCTGCTCCTGGAGGTCCGGACGCTGCGCCAGCGACGGCGCACGCTCGGCGAGGCGCAGGCGGATCTCGTCGTGGATCTTCTCGAGCGGCTGGCTGTAGGTGAACAGATTCACGGGGTAGACGCCGTTGGCGAGCCACCAGTCGAGGTGCTTTTCGGCGATGTCGAGGGTCTCCAGCTCGGTGGCCGGCCCGCGGGGGGCGTAGACGACCACGTGGCGCGCGCTGGCCCGCCCGCCGGCGAGCCACTGTCGGTGGGTACGGTCCATCGTCTGGAACAGGCTCTCCACCTGGCGGGGGCCGCTCACCAGGTGGCCGCGGGAGGAGAGCCTGCCGTCGGGACCCAGCTTCACCACGTGGTGCCGCAGCCGCCGGCGCTCCCGCTGGTGCTCGAACACCAGGCCGGTGCCGGTGGAGGCCACCAGCCGGCGCTCCCCCACGGAGGTCGGCGTCTGGGGCACGCCGGGGCGCGCCACCCAGGCGTCGAAGGCGGAGACCAGCCAGTCCTCGTACGGCAAAGTGGCGAAGCCGCCCCGGCCCCAGCCCGTGCCCCAGGAGTTCTGCACCAGGAACCCCAGATCGTTGTAGCCGGCCAGCACCACCGCGTGATTGCCCAGGGTGCGGGAGGTGCTGGTGCGCTCGATGACGTGCAGTGTCCGGGTGCCGCGTTGGACGACCCGCGGTCGGGTCCACCCCTCGTGGATCGCGCAGGCGACGGCCACCGCGTGGAGCTCGCGGATCGCCGACTGGAGGTGGTCCAGGTGCTGGGTCTGCACGCGGTAGAAGGCACCCAACGGGCGCTCGCGGCAGTGGCGGCGGAACAGCTCGTCCTCGAAATCCGGCTCCTGGGCCATGCGCAGCATGCTCCAGCGATCGAGCTCGCAGACGCCGTGGTGGAACCATCCCTTCAGGCCGCCGCGCAGCGACGAGCCGATGTCGGCCTCGCCGGTGAACTCGTCGTAGCGGCGGGCCAGCCGGTAGAGCATGTAGGGGCTCACCAGCACCGGCCGCGGCGGCGGGGCGTCGGGCCGGGTCGCAGCATCGACCTCGGCAGCGCGGGTGAGGACGACGCCGATCATCGAGGCGAGGGCATGGCCGACGCAGGACTCCCCCTCCTGCTGCAGGATCATCCGCCGGCGGGTCTCCGGCCGCTCGTCCATCGCCGCGGGTAGCGGCTCGAGCAGCGGACGGTACGGCAGGTCGCGCTCGTCGAAGGGGTCGGGCTGGGCGTCGAGCACGAACTCGCGGTGGCCCACCTGGACGGTGCAGGCCGGCAGGGCGGTCGGTCGCATCGGGGCTCCTCCTCGTCGGTGATTCGCCTTCACGGCCAGTGGACGGACCTGGAGCGCGCGATTCCCGGAAGCCGCCGACGGCGCCGCGGCCGCGGAAAGGAGAGCTGCTGGGGGAGGAGGGTGGGGTCAGCCGCGGTGGCCGTACACCGCTTCGTCCGGTGTGGCCGCCGGTTCGCCGCGCAGCTCGGCGGCGGCGCGCTCCACCGCCTCGAGGATCTTGTGGTAGCCCGTGCAGCGGCACAGGTTACCGGCCAGGGCCTGGCGGATCTCGTCGCGGCTGGGGGCGGGATTGTCGGCCAGCAGTGACTTGGCCGTCATCAGCAGGCCCGGGGTGCAGTAGCCGCACTGGGCGGCGTTGAGGTCCGCGAAGGCGGCCTGCAGCGGATGCAGCGCGAGACCTTGCTGCAGGCCCTCCACCGTCTCGACGCTCCGGCCGTCCATCTCCGCCGCCAGCACCAGGCAGGAGAGCACCGGCCGGCCGTCCACCAGCACCGCGCAGGTGCCGCACTCGCCCAGCTCGCAGCCGTGCTTGGTGCCGGTCAGGCCGAGCTCCTCGCGCAGCACCTCGAGCAGCGTGTGGTGGGTGGGGAAGACGGCGGTGTGCTCCTCGCCGTTGACGCGCAGGGTCAGCGTGGTGTGGGCGGCCATCGCCGGGCAGTCTGCCTGCCGGCCGCGCGGCCTGTCAACCGCGCCGCGGCGGCGCCGCCGGTCCGGGCCGGCCGGGGGCCGGGTACGATTCTTGGAAGGTCCTCCCGGTGTGACGGGCGAGCGCGAGACGAGGACGGCCCAGGTGCCGCTGATCGAGGTGGGGTGGCTGGTGGTGGGGCGGCTCGATCCCGTGGACCGGGAGGCCGTCCACGCCGCCCGCCGTCGGCTCCATTCCCGGCTGCGCGAGATCTTCCCCCGCTTCCACTGGCAGATGCCGATGCTCGAACGCCGCGACCTCGCCCAGGCCATTCGCGAGGAGCCGGTGAACCTGCTGGACTACGGCCTCACCGAGCGCGACTCCAAGCACTGGGACTTCTCCCTCGTGGTGACCGGCGCCGACCTCGAGAGCCACTACAAGCCCTTCGCCCTCGGCGTGCCGTCGCGGGGGATGGGGGTGGCGGTGCTGTCGACCTCGCGCATCGATCCCCAGGCGGTGGGCGAGGAGGCGACCGCCGAGGAGCGCCGCGAGAGCATGGCTCGGCGCCTGGTGGCTCTCGCGCTGCACCTGTTCGGCGATCTCAACGGTCTGGAGCACGACGAGGACCCGGCGCGGGCGATGTACCCGCCGCAGGAGGTGAAGGATCTCGACGGGATGGGCGGCTACTCGCCGGAGCACACCGGCGCCCTCGCCGAGCGCCTCGCCGCCGTCGCCGACCTGCGCCTCGAGGAGGTCGACGGGACCCGGCGCTCCGTCTGGGCGTTCTACCTGCGCGCCGTGCAGATGGGGCTGGGAGAGATTGCCAGCGCGGTGCGCCAAGCCCAGCCGTGGTACTTCCCGGTGCGCCTGTCGCGCCTGACCACCGCCGCCGCCTCGGCGATGGTGATCCTCCTGATCACCGCCGAAGCCTGGGATCTGGGGATGAGCCAGCGTCCGGCGCTGGTGCTGGCACTGTCGCTCGCGACGCTGCTCGCCACCACCGTGTACATCCTGGCGCGCCAGCGCCTGCTGGTGCGGCGCAGCTCCGGGACGCTCACCGAGCAGGTGGTGGTGACCAACGTCTCGATCACCCTCGTCGTGCTGCTGGGGCTCGCCATCACCTACGCCGGCCTGTTCCTGGTCACCCTGCTGCTCTCCTGGGTGCTGTTCCCCGGGCCCCTGGTGGCCCAGTGGGCGGCGTCCCTCGAGGGAGCGGTGGGCCTGGCCCACTATCTGGTGCTGGCCGGCTTCGTGGCCGCCCTGGGCCTGCTGATCGGGGCGCTCGGCGCCTCCTTCGAGCAGGAGATCTACTTCCGGCACATCGCCTACGTGGACGAGGAGACCTGAGATGCCGTCGCCCTTCCGATCTCTGCCGCTGGACCTGTCCGTCCTCGCCGCCGTGGGGCTGGCCGCCGTCGTGCTGGGTGGCTGCGGCCGCCAGCGCGCCGTGGAGCTGGAGGCGCCGGTGCGCTACGGCCAGGCCGCGGCCGCGGAGGCCCCGGGCGCTCGGCGCGGCGGGATCGAGCCGGCGGACGCGGTGCTGCTCTACCGCCGCGGCGCCGGGCCCTGCGAGGTGCTCCTCGCCGGCACCGCCGGCCTCGCCGCCGGCCCCTGCGGCGGCGAGCTCTCCCCCCGCGTCTACGCCCGTCCCGAGCGTGTCGAGCGCGTGCAGGAGCTCGCCTTCACCTACACCTCGTTCGAGCTCGAGAGCGAGGGCGAGGAGCTGGAGTTCCACGGCGTGGGGCAGCAGGTGCCGAGCCCGGCCGAGCAGCGCATGGTGCTCGAGCTGGCGCGCCGCCTGATGACCGAATCCCTCGGCCTGCGCCGCACCGAGGCCTATCGGCTGGCCTTCGCCTGGCACCGGCAAGGTAGCGGCGAGCAGCCGTGCGACGACCTGGCGATCTACCTCTCCGGCGAGGCGGTCGCCTCCTCCTGCGCCTACCGGGGGGTGGAGGTCACCGCGAGCCTCACCCCCGAGCAGCTCGCCCGCCTCTACGACTGGGTCGACCGCCTGCGGCCGTTCCAGGTGGTGGGGTCCGGCGGGTCGGGGGAGGGCGACGGAGGGGAGCGCGAGGCCACTTCGGTGCGCGTCCTGTTCGTCGGCCGGGGGGAGGAGGCCGGCGAAGACGAGGTGGCCGAGATCAGCCGGTTCGCCCAGGAGATCTACCGCACGATGACCGACGAGGAGCTGGCCCGCGTCGCCGCGGAGGCCGAGCGCGAGGAGGAGCAGCGCCTGCTCGAGGCGCAGCAGGCCGCCGGGCTGGTGCCGCCCCCCGTGGGGGGGCCACGGCCGCCAAGCCAGCGACAACCCTCCGGCGTGGGGCAGGCGACGGGGCGGGTCGAGGACCCGGGACAGGTCCAGGCAGCGGAGCCGGGCCAGCCGCTGGACGTGGAGCCCCTGCCGCCTCCCGAGCCGGAGCTTCCGCCGCCCGCCGCGGTGGGCGTCGAGGACCAGGAGCAGGTGGCCGATCCGGGCCCCGACGAGGAGGACGAGCCGGAGGAGGACGACGGTGAGGGTGGTGGGGGGGCCGGCGACGGAGGGAGCGGGGACGCCGGCGCCGATGCGGACGACGACGGCGGAGGCTTCGCCTAGGCCCCGACGTGGACGACCAGGTTCCGCGAGTGCCGGCGCCGGCGGTGCTCCCAGAGGAAGATCCCCTGCCAGGTGCCGAGCGCCAGCCGGCCCTCGAGGATCGGGATCGACAGGGTGGTGGCGGTGAGCGCCGCGCGGATGTGGGACGGCATGTCGTCCGGTCCCTCCGCGGTGTGGGTGTAGAGCGGATCGGCCTCCGGCACCAGGCGCGCGAGCCAGCGCTCGAGGTCGCGCCGGGCCGACGGGTCGGCGTTCTCCTGGATGGTGAGGCTCGCCGAGGTGTGCTGGATGAACACCGTCGCCAGCCCCTCGGCGGCGCCGCTCTCGCGCACCACCTCGGCGACCTCGGGCGTCACGTCGTGCAGGCCCGGTCCGGGCACCTCGATCGTCAACCGGCGGATCATCGGCAGCACCTCCCGCCCCGAGCATAGCGCCTGCCGGGCCCGGGGCGGGGAGAGGCCGCCGACTCAGCAGGCGCCGCCGGAACGTGGCACCACCACCTTGGCCGTTCCCCGGAACTCGCCGTCGGGACCGAGCCGGAAGTGGACGTGCCCCTCGCACAGCGCCTGGGGGCTGCGGCTCGGCGCCAGCTCGCTCACCACCACCTGGCAATCGAGGGGCACGCCGGCCGGCAGCGAGCGGTCGCACGACAGCGCCAGCCGGGTGGCCCACACCGGCGCCTCCTTGCGTTCCCAACCCAGCTCGCAACCCACCGCGGTGATGGCGGCGTCGCCGATGACGCGCAGCGCCAACGGCATGGCGACGAAATCCACCGCCGCCCGCGGCTCGACGGAGAACCGGTAGCTGTGGGGGCCGGTGCGCTCCATGGCCCGCACCGTGTAGCCGTCCTCCGCCGCGAGGCGGTGCATGTACTCGCTCTGGAGCGCCGCCACCCGGGGGGCGGCGATGGGCTCGGCGGCGGCCGCTTCGGCCTCGCGAGGGGCGAGGGACTCGGGGCGGAATCCCTGGAGGGCGGGCTCGAAGAACGGGTCCTCGGCGGCCTGCCCGGGGCGCACCCCGCCGTCGTCCCCGACCACCAAGGTGGCCGGGCCGCTGCGACCGTTGAAGCGGCTGGCGATCGCCTCGCAATAGGCGCCGGCGTGGCGCACCAGGAGCGGATCGCCGGCCACCACGGTGTCGAGGCGGGTGGCGGGGAGGAGCACGTCGCCGGCGAAGCACAACGGACCGGCCAGGGCGTCGGGTCCGTCGCTCGGCAGCGGCCGGTGGTCGGCGTCGACCACCTGGTGTTCCCAGCGGGCGACGGTGTGCTTGACGAGCTGATCGGTGCCGACGTCGGCGATGGCCCAGCGGCGGCCGCGCACCCGCTTGGTGGCGATCACCCGGGTGAGCAGGGCGAAGCTCTCGCCGACCAGCGAATTGCCGGGCTCCACCTCGTAGCGCAGGTCGGGGCGCAGGAGGGGGCGCAGGGCGGCGGCGAGCTCGTCGATGGTGGGGAAGGTCTGCTCGGGAAAGCACGGGATGCCCAGGCCGCCGCCGAGGTTGAGGGTGGCGATCGGGTGCAGGGTGGCCTCCCGCAGGTGGTCGGCAAGGCGGTGGAGGAAATCGAGGCCGGCGACGAAGGTCTCCACGTTGTCCATCTGGGTGCCGACGTGGACGTGGAGCCCGGAGACCGGGAGCGGGTAGTCGCGCAGGGCCTCCCCGGCCTCCTCCGAGGGCACGCCGAACTGGCTGGTGGCGGCGCCGTGGGCGGTGTAGCGCTGCACGTCGGAAGCGTGGCGGTAGCCCGGCAGACCGCCCGGGCTGATGCGCAGGAACAGCCGGCCGGGAAACTCGGGGCCGCCGGTGAGCTCCTGGCGCAGGGCAGTGAGCATCTCTGCCGAATCGGCGACCACCGTGCCGCCGGTGGCGAGCAGCCAGGCGGCGAGGCGCACGTCGGGGGCGGGCGTGTTGTAGCTGATGCGCTCGACCGGGATGCCGGCGGCCAGGGCGCGGGTGACCTCGTTGCGCGACGCGCAGTCGGCCCCGCCGCCCCAGCGGGCGAGGGCCTCCACCACCAGCGGCGACGGGTTGGCCTTCACCGGGTAGCGCACGTTGCCCGGCTCGCCCACCAGGCGCACGTACGCCTCGAAGTTGCGGCGCAGGGTGGCCGGGTGATGGAGATAGACCGGCGAGCCGAACCTCTCGGCGAGGTCGCGCAGGTCGAGGGCCTGGGACCACGTCTCCATGCCGCGGCCCGAGCGGGTGACGGCGCCGGTGGTGGAGGGATCGAGGAACGACGGGCGGACGGACGGTTCCAACGGACGGACGTGGGGCATGGGCATACCTCCCGGAGGCAAGGGAAAAGAGTGCATAGAGGGCGCGCCGCGGGCACTGCCAAGCGCGTACGTCAGGACGGGAAGAAATTATAAGTACAAGCTTACGGATTTCAATTCAGGCGCGGGTGGCGGGGAAGCGGAGCGCGTTGGACGGGCGCCGCGGGAGGAGCGCGGGGCGAGACGAGGGATGTCCCGCCCTGAGGGAGGTGCAGGAGGGGGGACGGCGGGCCGCGGACCCCGACGCGCAAGTGCGCCGTCGCGGCGGTGCAACTACGAGCTGCCGGCGGTGCGGATGACGACACCCAGCAGCTCGGCGATGGCGCCCAGGTCGCGCTCGGGGGGGGCGGCCTCGAGCTCGCGGGCCAGGCGGTCCAGCGGCTCCTCGAGGTCCGGCGGCATTTCCCGTTGCCTCAGCTCCCGCAGCAGTCGCCGGGAGCCGGTCTGCTCGAACCACTCGCGGTTGCCGGTGAGGGCCGCGAGCTGCGCTGCGCCCGCCCACTTCCCGAAGCGGTACCAGAACGGATCGGTGAAGCCCGCCTCGCCGGAGTCGGGATCGGGACCGAGGAGGCGGTCGCCCTGGTGGTGGAGGGGGAGGAGGTCCCGGGGAGGGTCGCCCGCGGCGAGGCGCTGGGCGATGCCCGTCGGGCCGACGTAGTGCACCTGCACCGGCTCGGAAAGGGGCACGTTCCTCAGCAGCTCGGCGAGCTCGACGGCGAGGCCGCGGGCCAGATCGGAGTCGTCGGCCCGCAGCGCCATCTCCACGCCCACGGCCCGGACACCGAGGCGGAACGCGACCTGGTCGGGGTCCGACACCACGATGTCCTCGTCGCGGTAGGGCGACCAGTGGCTGTCGAGGGTGCCGGAGACCGCCTCGCCGCCGGCCTCGCCGAGGCCGGCCGTCAGCTCGTCCACCGGCAGGATGCCGGGACCGCGCCACGGCACCAGGAGCAGGGCGAGCAGGGCGGCCACGGCGAGGGGCGTCCAGAGGAGCGCCGTGCGCCAGCGAGATCGCGGTGGACGGAGGACACCCGGTGCGGCCGCGGCGGCCGGATCGCCCTCCAGCTCCTCCGCTTCCTCCTCCTCGAGGATGTGGGCCGAATCGCTGAACACCTCGTAGCAGTCCTCGCAGGCGGCGAGGTGGGCGACCACCCGGCTGCGCTCGGCGCCCCGGAGATTGCCGTCCAGGAAGGCGGCGAGGATCTCCGGGTGCAGATGCTCACCCTGCTGTGTGGTCACTCCGCTCACGCCTCCTCCCTCCCTTGAGACGGACCCACCGGGGTCGATTGCCGGAGGTCGGACTCCAGGGACAGCTCCGCCCGCTGGCTGGAGAAGACCTCCAGGACCTGCTTTCGGGTGAGCCCCTGGCGCTCCAGGTGGCCGCGAAGCTGCTTCAGGAGGTTCTCGCTGCGCCGATAGAGCGGCTTCTGCTCGAGGCCGAGACGCCTGGCGATGGTCGACACCGAATGGTCGTCGAGCCAGCGCATCTTGACGATCAGCCGATCCTCCGGCGGCAATGCCGCGAGCGCCTCCTTCAGGCAATCCTCGACCCGACGGGCTGCCATGGTGGTCTCCGCCTGCTCCAATCGTGCCTCGGTGCGTTCCGGGGCGGGGATCCGGTCGAGGGTCTCCTCGCCTTCGAAGGACCGCGGTGTGCGCTGCGGCAGGCGCGCCGCCAGGAGCTCCAGCTCGCGGGTCGATTCGCCGGCGCCGAAGTTCTCCCGGAGCGAACGGATGGCGTGATCGAGGGGCATCCCGTCGCGGTAGAGGAACTGTTCGAGGCGCACCGCGGTGGGTCCGCTCCGGCGGGCGGCCGCCGAAGGCCG
Source organism: Thermoanaerobaculia bacterium (assembly GCA_036259255.1). Taxonomy (GTDB): domain Bacteria; phylum Acidobacteriota; class Thermoanaerobaculia; order Multivoradales; family JBCCEF01; genus DATACC01. Next base: position 10,377 of record DATACC010000179.1, read on the forward strand.
CCACTTGCCCCACTGGGCGTTCCGATAATCCTTGTACAGGTTGCCCACGGCGGAGAGCAGATAGGTCGACCACTTGCTGCGACCCTTGAAGCCTTCGAGCACCGAGGGGCGCTCGATGAGCTTCACCCACAGCCAGGACTGGAAGTCTTCGGCCTCGTCCTCTCGCAGACCCTTGCGCCGCGCCAACGAACGGACGGTCTTCTCGAGCAGGGGAAGGTGCGGAACGAGCTCGGCGCCGGCCTCGTCGGAAGCCTTCGTCCCACCCTTCGGCTTGGGGCGCCGGGCCAGTGGATTCATGCGGCGATGGCTATTGATACAAGAACTTTCATGTCTGCAGGAACAGGACTATACTACCGCCGAACCTCGGTACGAAGAAACCCCTGTGACGCTGTTGCGCAACACGGCCCTCGCCGCCGGCCTGCTGCTCGGTGCCTCGTGCGCCCCGGACCCGCCTGCCGACCCGGTAGCGGAGGTCCTGGCGCTGGCCCCGCGGCCGGTCTACGGGCGGTTGATCGGGGCGCACGGACATGCGCCCTGCGCCTTGGAACCAGGGCCAGACCGCATCTTGCCTCTGACCGTCTGCCTGTCGCCCGGTGTGGTCGAGGCTGGCGAGTTGCCGAGTTGGCTACGAAAGCCGGCGAACGCCGATCAGAGGCGGGCCGCCGCGCTCTGGCACCTCGCCTGGAGCGTCACGCCGGAGGCGCTCGACGCCGCCGTTCTCCGACTGGAGGACCTCACACGCAGACCTGGGACGACTCCGGCGGAGGTCTGGAACGACCTCTCGGTGGCTTATCTGGAACGTGCCTTCCGGCGCGATAGGCCACTCGATCTCCTCGCTGCATTGGCCGCCAACCAGCGAATCTCCGAGCCGGGGCCGGAAAGCTTGTTCAATCACGCCCTGTTGCTCGAGACCCTTGGCTTTTCGCGGCTCGCCCGGGACGCTTGGCAACAGTACCTGAGGGTCGAACCCGAGGCACAGTGGGTCGCGGAGGCGAGGAAGCATCTGACGGCCTTACGGCTGATCGAACGTCCTGCCGTACCTCCGTCGGTCGACCCCCTGGCCGCCGGACTCGCCGAGGTCCGCCTGATGCTGCGGGAGCACCAGCTCCAGGCGGCACGGGGCGCCATCGAGCGACTGTGGGGGCAGGTGGCGCCGAGCACGAGTCTCGAGGCCGAGTTGCACCTCGCCGTCTGCGAGGTCGAGTACCAGGACAATGAGTACGGAGCCGCCATGGCCTCGGTAAACGCCGCGGAACGAAGCCTGGAGGAGTTGCCCGAGCCGGCTCTGCGGGCCCGCATCTGGCGCTGGCGTGGTCTGCTCCAGGCGATCGCAGGGCAGCATTTTGCGGCTCTCGACGCTTACGAGGAGGCGCGGCGCCTGTTTCGCCAGACAGGCGACGCAGCAGGCGACCTGAACACCTGCCGAGCGCAGGCCGACACGCTACGCCTCATGGGTGATGTCGAGGCGACCTGGCGGGTGCTGCTCCCGTGCCTACGCAGCGATGCGCCGCAGAGCGCCCGCTCCGAGTACGGGTTGCTGGAGATCGCCTATTCCGCCCTGCCGGCGGAGCTGCGAGCCAGGGTAGGGGAGGTGGTCCTTCAGGAGATGTTGCGTCTGGCCGAGGAGGTCGCGAACCCGGTCTACAGCAGCAGCGCCCTGATCGCGCGGGTGCAGGGGAGCCTCGATGCCGACGACCTCCTCACGGCCCGAAGGGCGGTGGGGCAAGCCCGGGAGACCATAGCGACGATCACGGACCCTGGTGTTCGCCGAACGAAGGAGGGTGACCTGCTCTTGGTCGAAGCCGCGGTGCTCGCCGTTACGGATCCCGAGGCGGCGCTCGCGGCATTCGACAGCGCCTTGATGCTGGTCGAAGAAACCGACTACGACGTTGTGGCTCCGACGACGCTCGCCGCCCAATCGGTTCTGCTCCGGCGTCTCGGTCGGCCGGAAGAGGCGCGTCGTAACTTGGACGAAGCCATCGTCCGGCTCGATGCTGTGGCCCGCGACAAGCCACCAAGCGACATCCACGTTGCTTTCGCCGAACAGGTCCGAGAGGTCTACTCCCGGCGTCTGGAACTCGGTCTAGAGCTGGGGGAGGACCCCGAGAAGCTACTCGCGGTGGCCGAGCGGGGGCACCTCGTGCTGCTGCGCCGTTCTGCGGGCTCCAAATGGCTTCACCCTCCGTCGGGGACGTCGGTGGTGGCCTACTTCGTTCTACCGCAGAGCTTGTTGATCTGGCATCTCGACGCACATGGGATCGAGCTACGGCAAGAACCGATCACAGCGGTCGACCTCGGCCAGCAGGTCGACGACTGGCTGGCTACCATCAAGGCGGGCGCACCGGGGGCTGGGGACCAGGCTGCAGTGATCGGGGATCTGTTGCTCGGCGACCTGGCGGATCGGCTGCTCCGGCAGAAGAAGGTCATCTTCGTTCCAGATGGTTCGCTCCACCGGCTGCCGTTCGCAGCCTTGCGCATCGGGTCGCCCCAGCGTTTCCTGATCGAGGCGCTGGAGGTGGGAACGACGCCCGCCGTAAGTCTCAGCTCGGCTCCGCGGGGTCAGTCTGGTCCCATGGACTCGGTGCTGGTAGTGGCAGCCAACGAGCCGGGTGCCGCCATGCCCCGATTGCCGGCTGCCCTCCGGGAGGGGCGGGCCGTCCAGGCCGTCTGGAGGGAGCGGGCGACGCTCCTGACCGGTGCCCAGGCGACCTCGTCCCAGCTGCTGGCGCGGGCACCGGACAGCCATGTCCTTCACATCGCTGCCCATGCATGGGGTAGCTCACAGGCTCCGTTCACCGCTTCTGTGGTTCTGGCGGCGGATCCGCAGGATGGAACCGCCCAGTTGCCGGTCACGCGATTTCTGGAGCAGTCGTTTCCCTCGACCCGCCTGGTGGTCCTGTCCGCCTGCGGAACGGCACAAGGCGGCAGCACCGCCGCCACCGGGGCCGTGAGCTTGGCGGGCGGGTTCCTGATGGCAGGTATCCCAGAGGCCGTGGCGACGCTGTGGGAGGTCCAGGACGATCAATCGGCCGAGCTCGCGAGCCGATTGCACGAGCATCTGGCGAGAGGACGGTCGGCGGCGTCGGCCCTTCGGTCGGTCCAGGTAGAAGCGCTACGGCGCGGAGCGGGAGATCCGGGCACGCTGCGCCACTGGGCGGCCTATCAACATCTCCAGGCAGGACCATGAATCGGCACCTGCAGCCCAGATCACGAACTCGAGGGCAGGTGTCCGTCTTCTTCTGTCGGACCGTTACAGAGATCTGTCGGACAGACACAGAGAGGAGAGGGAACCGATGACGATCTTGCGTGTGTACCTCACAGGCCTGATGGCGATCGTGAAGCGGACGGATACCAAGAAGACGGAGGCCGTGCTGATCAGCACGCGCGACGAGCCTGCCCACCTGCAGCACCGGCCGCTGCTGTTCTGGCGCGACGAGCGCGGAATGTGGCAGGACCCGCACCCGCTGAACCGCGTGCGGTTGAGCTTCAGCGAGCCGCGCGGGCAGGGGCCCCTCGAGGACGTCCGCGGTACGAACGGCTTCGCAACCTGTCCCCGCAACCCGCTGGAAGCGCTGGACCTCCACTGGCTTCCCAAGACGGCGGATCTCGGGGTGGATCAGAAGGTTCGCAGGGATGTCCTGCGGCAGGAGGAGCCTTCGCGGGACGTGATCGCGCAGGTGGACTTGGGTGGGGGGTGTCTGTCGGTTCACCACCTGATCGACTACGACGGCCAGGTCGCCGAGATCGACTTCGGGCACTTTCGCCGCTCGGCGCCGGTAGTGCTGGTTGTGGAGCGGGAGCTCTCGGACGAGGAGACCGCCGCCTTCAAGGTCACCTCCAAGCCGCTCGACGGCGGAGCGGTCGAAAGCTGGCCGATCCCGAGCTACAAGCTCGGTCTCCAGCAGTTCATCGACGTTCTGGTGAGCAACACGGCCGTGGCGGGCCACAACAGCGACACGGCCCACCACTTCCAGATGTACAGCCGACTGTTCAACGGCCACGTCAACTTCCCGACGCCGAAGGTCGTCCTCGGGCAGGGCGCTCCGATGGTGCGCCAGCCGCACGGCGGCGGCGTGACCAACCTGCCCGACGAGATCCTCAACCCCGGCAACGGCCACAACCACAGCAACGGCCCCACCCCCGCCCACACCGGCCCTCCGGGCCCGATCGGCGACCCCGGCAATCGTCCGATCTGCCCGATCGTCGAGGGTAAGGGGCCGTAGCCACCCACCGACCTAGAGGAAACATGAGTCAAGGAACAGAGCCCAGCAAGCTACTGATCTTCATGCACGGTCTAATCACTCTGGTCGTGCATCGAGGACAGCTCTTCGTGTTGTTCCCGGATGCCACGACGGAGTCGGCGGTCAAGGATCGGCACTTTCCGAAGGTTTCATTCCGTGACCATAGTGGTCTCAGAACCGAGTCTCTGCGCTCACGGGAAGAACTGACGATTACCGGAGACCTGCAGCCGTCTCCGATTCAGCTATCGCCTCGGCCGAAGGTCTTTCCCGAGTTGCCGGGTGCGAACAATGCCTCGGCGTGGTGGTGGATTGCGTCTTTGGGAAAGCCGGTCAAATCCAAGGCGATCGCCAACTGGCCCGCGGGTTTGCACAGTCGTGCGCGGATCCCTTCCGGAGTCCTGGAAACCTGTCACTGCGTGCAGTATCCGGTGGACGGAGACTTGGCGGTTGTTCCGATCGACATCGGCGGCAAGACCAGAGCGATGGCAGAAGTCATGGTCGTACGCGCAGACTTCACTGGATCTCTGCAGCTTGGACGCAGGGATGAGACGGTGGAGCTGGTGCCAGAGCCGGCGAGCAAGGTGGTGAAGATCTCTCTCGGAAGTCACCCAGAAGTCACCATCGGGAACAAGATATTCTCTTATCACTTTTCGCATCACGAGAAGTTGTTAAGACAACCTGGTTCTCCTCCGATACCGCAAGCTATCACCTCCCGCTGGACGAAAGATCCTGAGGTGATGACCTGTGAAGGCTGGGATCATCATGGGCACTCCATCTGGTGGTTCCTGAAGCCGAGCCGATTGAAGCGATTCATCGTTGAGATCTTCAGTGGTTCCAACCGGCCGATCTGCCCGATCGCGCTGGCCGAACCGCCGGACGGCACACTCGTCGAGAACGCCATCTCGCCGGAGTCTCGTCAGCCCCTGCGCTGAGGAAGCGTAGCGTACGAGGCCTTCCCGTGGCAGTTCCTGGACGCCACGGGACCACATTCAATACTCCTTCTCGTCGACGAGTGCACATCGACCTCCTGCACCTTGGCCGCTCCGGACCGGTAGGCGGCAGCAATCAGCAGGCGGTTGACTGCTTCCCGGAGAAGCACCTTCGACAGGTCCGTCAAACGAGGGAACGGACCAAAGGAGCTGCGATGGAATACGTCACCACTCTGCGCCTCTACCTCACCGGACTCATCGCGATCGCCAGGAAACCGAACAACAAGGCGGATGCAATTCTGGTGAGCACTACGGACCTACACGACTCCATGGGGCACGAGCCGTTGATCTTCTGGCGTGGCAGCGATGGCCTCTGGAAGGAGCCGCGTCCGCTCAATCGGGTTCGGATCGACATCGAGGAGAGTAGGGGAGAGCCCGTCTCGCTAATCGACGAGCCCTCGGGATTCGGCACGGGTCCCCGCGACCCTGTCGAGGCTACCAACCTGCACTGGCTGATGGATGTCGCCAGCTTCGGGGGAACAAGCAAGTTCAAGACGAGCGTCCTACAAACTAGCCCCTCCAGTGAGGTCGCAGCGAAAGTCGCCCTCGAAGGAGGAGCGCTCAGCGTGCACCACCTCGCCGAGCGCGGTGGCCTGATCGTCGATATCGATTTCGGGATCTTGCGGCGCGCGACCTCGGTCGTCCTGGTGCTCGAGCGGACGATGATCGCGCAGGAGGCAGTCAAGGAGGTTCACGTCTCGGAACAGAAGATGGATGGTGCTCTGACCACCAGGTGGGAGGTGCCGAGCTATCGCCAAGGAGGCCAGTCCTACATCGACATCGTCGTGAGCAATGCGACCCGGACGGCAGGGGACCTGGGGTCGGCCCCCCACTTCGGGATGTACGCGCGGCTGTTCGATCCTCCGCCGCGTTTGACGACACCGTACATCTTGCCGACTGGGGTACCGAACTCTCGGCAACCACATAGCAACGTCTGGCCGAACCTCCCGGACCAGTTGCTGTGGGCTCCTGAGCCCATCCATTCTTTCGAGCCGTCAGGAGATCCCGGCAACCGCCCGATCTGCCCGATCATCACCGGCGAGGGTGGATGAGCGTAGCGCTGGCGGCGGTGCGATTACCCGCCCGCCGCCACCGGCTCCCCAACCTCCACCGCCAGTTCCCCACCCTCCACCCCCACCCGCACGGTCGAGCCGTCCGTCACCTCGCCGGCGATGATCGCTCGGCCGATCCTCGACTCCAAGCGGTGCTGGAGGAAGCGCTTCAAGGGGCGGGCGCCGTAGACCGGGTCGAAGCCCTGGCGGGCGACGAGCTCGCGGGCTTCCGGGGTGAGCACCAGCCCGATGTTGCGGTCGGCCAGGCGGCGGCGGAGGTCCTCGGTCTGGAGGACGACGATCTGCTCGATCTCCGAGAGCGTCAGCGGCTTGAACAGCACGATGTCGTCCACCCGGTTGAGGAACTCCGGACGGAAGTGGCTGCGCAGCTCGCGCATCACCGCCTCGCGGGCCGCGTCGCGGATCTCGCCGGTGTCCGTCACCCCCTCCAGCAGGTGATGGCTGCCGATGTTGCTGGTCATGATGATGACCGTGTTCTTGAAGTCCACCAGGTGCCCCTGGCTGTCGGTCAGCCGTCCATCGTCGAGGATCTGCAGCAGCACGTTGAAGACGTCGCCGTGGGCCTTCTCGATCTCGTCGAAGAGCAGCACCGAGTAGGGCTTGCGGCGCACCGATTCGGTGAGCTGCCCGCCTTCCTCGTAGCCCACGTAGCCCGGCGGAGCCCCGATCAGGCGCGACACCGTGTGTTTCTCCATGTACTCCGACATGTCGATGCGCACGATGTTCTCCTCGCTGTCGAAGAGCGCCTGCGCCAGGGTCTTCGCCAGCTCCGTCTTGCCGACGCCGGTCGGCCCCAGGAAGATGAAGCTGCCGATGGGCCGGCGCGGGTCCTTGATGCCCGAGCGCGCCCGCAGCACCGCGTCCGCCACCAGCTGGACCGCTTCGTCCTGGCCGATCACCCGCTCGTGGAGGATCGCGTCGAGCCGCAGCAGCTTCTCGCGCTCGCCCTCCACCAGCCGGGTCACCGGCACCCCGGTCCAGCGGCTCACGATTTCGGCGATCTCGTCCTCCGTCACCTCCTCGCGCAGGAGCTGGCCGCCGCCGGCCGCCTGCTCGGCGAGCTTCGCCTCCGCTTCGCGCACTTGCGCTTCGAGCTGCGGCAGCCGGCCGTGCTGGAGCTCCGCCGCCTTGTCGAGGTCGTAGTCGCGCTCGGCCCGCTCGATCTCCAGGCGCACCTGCTCGATCTGCTGGCGCATGCCGCGCACCTGCTCGATGGCCTCCTTCTCGCTCTCCCACTGGGCGCGCATCGCGTTGGCCCGCTCCTTGAGGTCCGCCAGCTCGCGGCGCAGGTCGACCAGCCGGTCCTGGGACGCCTTGTCCTTCTCCTTGGTCAGCGCCGCTTCCTCGATCTCGAGCTGCATCACGCGGCGGGTCGCCTCGTCGAGGTCCGACGGCATCGAGTCGATCTCGGTGCGCACCATGGCGCAGGCCTCGTCCACCAGGTCGATGGCCTTGTCCGGCAGGAAGCGGTCGGTGATGTAGCGGTGGCTCAGCACCGCCGACGCCACCAGCGCATTGTCCTGAATGCGTACGCCGTGGTGCACCTCGTAGCGCTCGCGCAGTCCGCGCAGGATCGACACCGTGTCCTCGACGCTCGGCGGGTCCACCTGCACCGGCTGGAACCGCCGCTCCAGCGCCGCGTCCTTCTCGATGTGCTTGCGGTACTCGTCGAGAGTCGTCGCGCCGATGCAGTGCAGCTCGCCGCGGGCGAGCATCGGCTTGAGCAGGTTGCCGGCGTCCGTCGAGCCCTCGGTGCGCCCGGCCCCCACGATGTTGTGCAGCTCGTCGATGAACAGCAGGATCCGCCCGTCGCTCTCCTTGACCTCGTTGAGCACCGCCTTCAGCCGCTCCTCGAACTCGCCGCGGTACTTGGCGCCGGCCAGCAGCGCGCCCATGTCGAGGGAGAAGATCGCCCGGTCCTTGAGCCACTCGGGCACGTCGCCGCGCACGATGCGCTGGGCGAGGCCCTCGACGATGGCCGTCTTGCCGACCCCGGGCTCGCCGATCAGCACCGGGTTGTTCTTCGTCTTGCGCGACAGAATCCGCACCACGCGGCGGATCTCGGCGTCGCGGCCGATCACCGGGTCCATCTTGCCGCGCCGCGCCTGGGTCACGAGGTCGACTCCGTACTTCTCGAGCGCCTCGTAGGACGCCTCGGGGCTGGCGCTGGTCACCCGCTGGCTGCCGCGCACGGCGGTGAGCGCCGACAGGAACCGGTCGCGATCGAGCCCGTGCTCGCGCAGCACCCGGCCGGCACCGGTGGTGGTGCCCTCGTCGAGCAGCGCCAGCACCAGGTGCTCGACGGAGACGTACTCGTCCTTCAGGCGGCGCGCCTCGTCCTCGGCGCGCACCAGCACCTGCTGCAGCCGCTGCGTGAGATAGATCTTGCCCGGCTCGGCACCCGGGCCGGAGACGCTCGGCCGCCGCCCCAGCTCGTCCTCGAGACGCGCCTGGACGGCCTCCACCGGCACGTCGACGCGCTGCATCAGCCGCGGTACCAGCCCGTCGGGCTGCTCGAGCAGCGCCAGCAGCAGGTGCTCGCCGTCCACCTGCTGGTGGCCGTGGCGCACCGCCCGGGCCTGGGCCGCCTGCAGCGCTTCCTGGCTCTTCATGGTCAGCTTGTTGAGATCCATCCTGTCCTTCCTTGCAAAGTCGAAGAGTGGGTTGCCGTCGGCTCGGAATTCAGGCGCCCGCCGCGCCGCCGGGCCGGAACTCCGAGACCCGCGCCAGCTCCTCGAAGAGCTCGCGCTCGCGCTCGTTCAAGGTCTCCGGCACGGCGACCGAGATCTCCGCGATCAGGTCGCCCGCTTCGCCGCCGGCGGGGAAGCCCTTGCCGCGGAGCCGGATGCGCCGCCCCGAGGAGGTTCCCGCCGGCACCTTGATGCGCAGCGCACCGTCGAGGGTCGGCACCTCCGCCTCGCCGCCCAGGGCCGCCGTCCACGGCGCTACCTCGACCCGCGTGTGCAGGTCGCGCTCCTCGAGGCGGAAGCGCGGGTGAGGCACCACGGACACCTTGAGCAGCAGGTCGCCCGCTGGCGCGCCGCCCGTGCCGGCGCCGCCCTTGCCGGCAAGTCGCAGGCGCTGCCCCGGCCGGATCCCCTGGGGCACCGTCACCTGCACCGTGTCGCGCTCGCCGGTGGCCGGGTCCTGCAGGGTGATGGTGCGCGTCCCGCCGCGGGCCGCCTCCTCCAGCGTCAGCTCGATCTCCGCCTCCACGCTGCCGCCCGGCTGCGCCCACTGACCACCGCCGCCGCGCGCGCCGCCCGGGCGAAAGCCACCGAACCCACCGCGGGCGCCGAAGCCCGGGCCGCCGAAGCCGCCGCGGCCGCCGAAGAGCTGCTCGAGGAGCGACGCGAAGTCCTCCCCGCCGGTGCCGCCGAAGTCGCTTTCGAAGCCGGGGCCGTACTCCACCCGCACCTTCTCCCAGCCGGGGGGGACCCCGCCGCTGCGCTGCCGGGCCTGCTTCCAGGCCTGGCCGAAGCGGTCGTACTTGGCACGCTTCTCCGGATCCTTCAGCACCTCGTAGGCCTCGCCGATGTCCTTGAACCGATCCTCGGCCCCCGGCTCCTTGTTGATGTCCGGGTGGTACTTGCGCGCCAGCTTCTTGTAGGCACGCTGGATCTCGTCGGCCGACGCCTTGCGGTCGATGCCGAGAGCCTCGTAGTAGTCCTTGAAATCCACCGGGTGCTTCCCTCCTCACGAGCAGCGCATGCACTGAACCTGCCGCAGAATCGACTTGAGTGCGACGCACTAAGATATGACAACGCCTGGGAGGCGCGCGCGATTCCGAACGATCACCCGAAACGGCGCCGCCCCCTCCCGCGGCAGCGGAGAGGGGGCGGTGGGTGCCGCAGTCGGTGGAGGACGGCTAGGGAGGGGTGAGGCCGAAGTGCTCGTAGTTCTTGGTGATGAAGGCCTTCCATTTCTCCGGCGTCTCCTCCTCGGGGAAGATCGCCTCCACCGGGCAGGCGTCGACGCACAAGCCGCAGTCGATGCACTCCTCGGGGTGGATGTAGAGCTGTTCCCAGTCCTCGTCCTTGCCGTAGATGCAGTCCACCGGGCACACGTCCACGCAGGAGAGATCCTTCACCCCGATGCACGGCTCGGCGATGATGTGAGTCATGTCTACGCAGTCCTCCGCTGATCACTCGTCGAACGATGGGTTCCGAAAACCCGGATGCGGCAAGTATAGAGGACGCGGGCCGCCCCGGCAGCTCAGCGGAAGCGGCCGGGCGAGAACGAGGCCAGTTCCGGCACCGCCTGGGCGTCGAGGGCGGCGGCGAGGCGCTCGGCGGTCCAGGGGGCCAGCAGGATGCCGTTGCGGAAGTGCCCGGTGGCGATCCACACGCCCGGCGCATGGGGGAGCGGGCCGACGAGCGGCAGGCCGTCGGGGGTTCCGGGACGCAGGCCGGCCCAGACGCTGTCCAGCGGGTGCTGGCCGAGGCCCGGCAGGAAGCAGCGCAGGAACTCGAGCAGCTCGGCCAACCCCGCGGGCGTGGGATGGTCGTGGAAGGCGGAGCGCTCGACCGTCGCCCCCACCAGGAGCCTGCCGCCGGCGCGGCGCACGGCGTAGTGGTGGCCGGCGCGGACGACGCCGCGCCACGGCCAGTCGACCTCGGCGAGACGCAGCATCTGACCGCGTACCGGCCCCACCGGAAGGGGCTGCAGCCCGCGAATCCGGCCGCTCCAGGCGCCGGCAGCGACGAGCACGGCGGGGGCGCGCCGGCGCCAGGGCGCGGCGGTGGGACCGCCCGTGGTGCCGGTGACGGTGACCCCGTCCCGGCCGGCGGCGATCTCCTCGACGTGCGTCTCCCGCCGCACCGCCACTCCGCGCCCCTCGACGCTCGCCAGCAGCGCCGCGCAGGCGCGCTCGTTGTCCACCCGGTGCTCTCCCGGCAGGTGGAGCACCCTGCGCACGTCGGCGGAAAGGTCCGGCACGCGCCGGCGCGCCTCCTCGAGGGGCATCTCCTCGGCCGGCTCGCCGAGCCGCCGCGCCGCTGCCAGCAGCCGGTCGAGCCACGCCGACTCGTCGTCCGTGCGCGCCACCGACAGGGTGCCGGAGGTGTCGTGGTCGACGTTCTCGCCGCTCTCCGCCTCCAGCTCCGCGGCCCAGGTCCGCCACAGGTCGCGGGAGGCGCGGCAGGCCTCGAGCATCGGGCCGGGCTCCGGCACCTCGGCGAGCGGGGCCAGCATGCCGGCGGCGGCGGTCGAGGCCTCGCCACAGCCGGTGCCGCGCTCCAGCACCTCCACGGCCAGGCCGCGCCCGGCCAGCGCGCGGGCGCAGGCGAGGCCGATGATGCCGGCGCCGACCACGATCACGTCGGGCGCGGCGGCGGGCGAGCTCATCCCAGGGCTTCGCCGAGGGCGGAGTCGAACGCTTCGAGGGTGCGGCCGATCTCCTCGTCGCCGTGGGCGAGCGACACGAACAGCGTCTCGTAGGCGGAGGGCGGCAGGTGCACGCCGTGCGCGAGGAGGCGGTGGAAGAGGCGCGCGAAGAGCGCCCGGTCCGAGGCGTCGACGTCGGCGATCGAGAGCACCGGCCGATCGAGGAAGAAGAGGCCGAGCATCGAGCCCACCCGCTGCACCTGGACCGGCACGCCCCGCCGCGAGCAGGCTTCCTCGAGGCCCGCCTGCAGTCGGGCGCTCGCCGCCTCCAGCCGATCGTAGGCGGCGCCGCCGTCGGCGCCCAGGACGTCGAGGGCCGCCTTGCCGGCCGCCACCGCCAGCGGGTTTCCCGACAGGGTGCCGGCCTGGTACACGGGGCCGGCGGGCGCCACCTGCTGCATCAGGTCGCGGCGCCCGCCGTAGGCGCCGACCGGCAGCCCACCGCCGATCACCTTGCCGAGGGTGGTGAGATCCGGCGTCACCCCGTAACGCTCCTGGGCGCCGCCCCAGGCGACGCGGAAGCCGGTCATGACCTCGTCGAAGACGAGCAGCGCACCGTGGCGATCGCACAGCGTCCGCAGCCCCTCGAGGAAGCCGGGCACGGGGGGCACGGTGCCGACGTTGCCGGCCACCGGCTCCACGAAGACGCCGGCGATGGCGCCGCCCTGCTCGGCGAACAGCGCCTCGACGGCGGCGAGGTCGTTGTAGGGAGCGAGCAGGGTGTCGGCCGTCACCGCGGCCGGTACGCCGGGGGACGACGGCACGCCGAGGGTGGCGGCGCCGGAGCCGGCCGCCACCAGGAAGGCATCGGCATGGCCGTGGTAGCAGCCGACGAACTTGACGAAGCGGTCGCGCCCGGTGGCGGCGCGGGCGAGGCGCAGGGCGGACATGGTGGCCTCGGTGCCCGAGTTGACCAGGCGCACCATCTCGATCGACGGCACCGCCGCGGCGATTCGCTCGGCGAGCTCGATCTCGGCGACGGTGGGCGCGCCGAAGGCGGTGCCGCGCTCCAGCGCCTCGCGCACCGCCGCCTCCACGGCCGGGTGGCGGTGGCCGAGGATGTGGGGGCCGTAGCCGCCGATGTAGTCGAGGTAGCGGCGGCCGTCCTCGCCCTCCAGCCAGGCGCCGCGGGCGGCGCCCACGAACACCGGCTCGCCGCCGACGCCGCGGAAGGCGCGCACAGGCGAGTTGACGCCGCCGGGCATCACCCGTTCGGCGCGGGCGAAGGTGGCCGAGGGTGTCGTGGGAGGCGGGGTGCTCATTCGCGCCATCCTTCCTGCAGCAGGCGGGCCGCGTCGCGGGCGCCGTAGGTGATCACCATGTCGGCGCCGGCACGGCGGATCGACACCAGCGTCTCCATCAGCACCCGGTCGCCATCGATCCAGCCGCGCTCCGCGGCGGCCTGGAGCATCGCCCACTCGCCGGACACGTGGTAGGCGGCGAGCGGGTGGTCGAAGGCCTGTCGCAGGTCGGCCAGGATGTCGAGGTACGGCACGGCGGGCTTGACCATCAGCATGTCGGCCCCCTCCTCGATGTCGAGCTCCGCCTCGCGCAGCGCCTCGCGGCGGTTGGCCGGGTCCATCTGGTAGCTGCGGCGGTCGCCGAACGCCGGCGCCGACTCGGCGGCTTCGCGGAAGGGGCCGTAGAAACCGCTGGCGTACTTGGCGGCGTAGGAGAGGATCGGCAACTCCGGGAAGCCCTCGGCGTCGAGGGCCTCGCGCACGGCGTTCACTCGGCCGTCCATCATGTCCGACGGGGCGATCACGTCGGCTCCGGCGCGGGCCAGCGACACGGCCTGGCGGGCGAGGTTCTCGAGGGTGGCGTCGTTGTCGACCATGCCGTCCGCCAGCACACCGCAGTGGCCGTGGTCGGTGTACTCGCAGAAGCAGACGTCGGCGATCGTCACCAGCTCGGGCAGCGCCTCCCGCAGCGCGCGCACGGCCCGCTGCACGATCCCGTCGTCGTCCCAGGCGGCGCTGCCGACGGCGTCCTTGTGCTCCGGCAGACCGAACAGCAGCACCGCCGGCACCCCCTCGTTCCACGCCTCCCGGGCCGCCTCCACCAGCCGGTCCACCGAGTGCTGGAAGACGCCGGGCATCGATCCCACGGGCCGCGCCTCGCCCTCGCCGGGGCGCACGAACAGCGGCAGGATCAACTGGTCCGGGGCGAGCCGCGTCTCGCGCACCATGCGGCGCAGGACGGGGGAGCGGCGCAGGCGGCGCAGGCGGGTGGCGGGGAAGCTCATGGGGCGCGTTCTACCACACGCTCCGCCGCCTGCGGCCCCGCCGACGGGGCGCGGGACGACTCCGCGCGAACGGCGGCGCCGGGGGCCTCCGGGCGGCGATCTCGGCGGCTCACCGGGCGCCGCCGCGCACGATGCGCCGGCAGCGCCGGTGGAGGGCGTGGACGAGGAGCCAGAAGGGGCGGAAGGCCGGGTTCCTGGTCTGGCGATGGTGGTAGCGGTAGTAGATCTGCTGGACGATGCCGGCCAGCCGGAAGAGGCCGAACACCTCGTAGAAGGGCCAGTCGTCGGTCGCCAGGCCGGTCTGCTCTGCGTAGTAGGCGACCACCTCGCGGCGGGTGAGCATGCCGGGCAGGTGGGTCGGCTGGCGACGGGTGCGGCGCGTCATCCAGTCGTCGCCGGCCTCCACCCAGTAGGCGAGGCTCGAGCCGAGGTCCATCAGCGGATCGCCGAGCGTCGCCAGCTCCCAGTCCAGGACGCCGAGCACCCGGGTCGGCTCGGCCGGGTCGAGCACCACGTTGTCGAAGCGGAAGTCGCCGTGGATGACGCAGGTGCGGGTGTCCTCGGGGCAGCGCTCGGCGAGCCAGCGGCGCACGGCGGCGAAGCTCGGCACGTTCCAGGTACGGGCCCGCGCGTAGCGCTCGCTCCAGCCCTCCACCTGCCGGCGCGTGTAGCCGGCGCCCTTGCCGAGCCCGGAAAGGCCCGCCGCCTCGACGTCGATCGAATGTAGCTCGACCAGGCGGTCGAGCACGGAGAGGCACAGGGCCCGGGCCTCCCGCGGGGTCGCGGCCACGCCCGGCGGCATCCGCGTGCGCGGAATGAGGCCGGGGATGCGCTCCATGACGTAGAACTCGACGCCGAGCACCGCCTCCTCGTCGCAGAAGGCGACCATCCGCGGCACGTAGGGATAGACCGGCGCCAGCGCCGCCTGCACCCGATACTCGCGGCGCATGTCGTGGGCCGAGGCGGCCTTGCGGCCGGCGGGCGGGCGGCGCAGCACGAGATCCCGGTTGGCGTAACGCAGCCGGTAGGTCCAGTTGGAGGCGCCGCCGGGGTACTGGGTGACGGCGGGGGAGCCGGCGAGGTCCGGAACCCGAGCCTTGAGCCAGGCGTCCACCGCGTCCGCGTCGAGCTCCTCGCCCGGGCGCACCGGGCCGGCGGCGTCGAGGGCTGCGGCTTCGCTCACTGCCTGGCAGCCTCCCGGCGTCGGCGTCCGCCGTGGCCGTGCTTGGCGAGCTCGAGGCGCGCCACCATGCCGCGGTGCACCTCGTCGGGGCCGTCGGCGATGCGCAGCACGCGGGCCAGCGCGAAGATGCCGGCCAGCGGCGTGTCGCGGGACAGGCCGGCGCCGCCGTGCATCTGCATCGCCGCGTCGGCGACCCGCTGGAGGACCCCGGGAGCGACGACCTTGATGGCGGAGATCTCGGTGAGCGCCGCCAGCGCCCCCACCTGGTCGATCTTCCAGGCGGCGTAGAGGGTGAGCAGGCGTGCCTGGTCGATGGCCATGCGCAGGTCCGCCACCCGCTCCCGGTTGCCGCCGAGGTCGATCAACGGCTTGCCGAAGGCGGTGCGCTCGATGCCGCGGCGGATCATCAGCTCGAGGGCCCGCTCGGCGGCGCCGAGAGCGCGCATGCAGTGGTGGATGCGGCCGGGGCCGAGGCGCCCCTGGGCGATCTCGAAGCCGCGGCCGGGCCCGGCCACCAGGTTGGCGCGGGGAACGCGGACGTCCTCGAACACCACCTCGCCGTGGCCGGCGGGCTCGTCGTACTCGCCGAACACCGGCAGCATGCGCTCGATGCGCACCCCCGGAGCGTCGGCGGGCACCAGCACCATGGCGTGGCGCTCGTGGCGGTCGGCCTGCGGGTCGCTGAGACCCAGAAAGACGAGCAGCCGGCAGCGCGGGTGACCCAGCCCGGTGGCCCACCACTTGCGCCCGTCGAGCACCACCTCGTCGCCGTCGAGACGGGCGGTGGCGCGCAGGTTCGTGGGGTCGGAGGAGGCGACCTCCGGCTCGGTCATGCAGAAGGCGGAGCGGATCTCGCCGGCGAGAAGCGGCGCCAGCCAGCGCTCCTTCTGCTCCTCGCTGCCGTACTTCCAGAGAACCTCCATGTTGCCGGTGTCGGGCGCCGAGCAGTTGAACACCTCGGCGGCGAACAGGCTCCGGCCCATCGTCTCGGCGAGCGGCGCGTACTCCACCGTGGACAGGCCGGGAGCGAGCTCCGGGTCCGGCAGGAACAGGTTCCACAGCCCCTGGCGCCGCGCCTCGGCCTTCAGCTCCTCGAGGCCCGGCAGCGTCCGCCACCTCGTCCAGTCGCCGCCGTGGGTGCTGGCGGCGAGCTCGACGAGCCGCTCCGCCTCCCACGGCAGCACCCGCTCGTCGACGAAGGAGCGGACGCGGTGGAGGTAGTCCTGGGAACGGGGGGAGGGGGTGAAGTCCACGACGAAACTCTAGCTCACGCCGGCGACGGTGCCGCCACCTCGCAGCGGCTGCGAGCACGGACGTGCCGGTGAACCCGCCGGCCCCCGCCTGCGTGCCGCCGGCCTCCCCGTCGCCCCCCGCCGGCAGTCGCCGATCCCGTGCTCGTCGTGGCGGCGGAGGCACCGTCCCCCACCGCACGCGGCGCCGGCATTCGTCGTCGCGGCAGGCCCTCCCGGTCACCTGCGCCAACACGGCATCGAGCAGCTACCCACCTACAGAAACAACGATTTACGCCCCGGGGTGTAACACCCGGATAGCATCCACGCCCATACTCCCCGTGAGCCGATGCATAGGGAGCAGCCTGCGCACGGGAATACCTTTCGCCGGGTCAGCTCGCCGGTGACAAGAGGACGAATCCCAGGAGGTCATGGAGCCATGGACGCCGCCGAGATGAAGTCGCGCATCAAGAAGATCATCGCCAACGTCAGCAACATCGATCCGTCCGAGATCGACGACGGGGCATCGTTCACCGAGGATCTCGACCTCGACTCGCTGTCGCTGCTCGAGATCGGCGTCGACGTCGACTACGAGTTCCAGCTCGGCCTGCCCGAGGAGCGCATGCGCGGTTTGGATTCGGTGAACCAGACGGTGGCCCTGGTGGAGGAGCGACTGGCCGAGAAGGCCGCGGAAGTGGCCTGAGGATGGACCGCACCGCCGTCCCCATCGCCGTCACCGGCATCGGAGCGGTGACGCCCGTCGGCAGCGGCAGCCTCGTCGTCTGGGAGGCGCTGCTCGCCGGCCGCTCCGGCATCTCCGAAGTGGAGTCCTTCGACACCTCCGCCTACAGCGTGCACCGCGGCGCCGAGGTGAAGGGGTTCCGGCCCGAGGAGCACCTGCGCCGGCTCGACCCGTCCGGCGTCGGGCGGGCCTCGCAGCTCGCGGCGGCGGCGGCCCGGCTGGCCCTCGCCGACGCCGGCCTCGACCCCGCCGAGCTCGAGGCCGGCCGCGGCGGCGTCGCGATGGGCACCACCTCCGGCGAGCCGCTGGAGGTCGAGCGCCTCGACGACGCCCTGGTGGCGGCCGCCGGTGGCCGCGCGGAGACCACGCCGGCGGACGGGTTCATCGCCCGCTATCCCTGCCACACGATCGCCGCCAGCGTGGCCGAGGAGGTCGGCTTCGCCGGACCCAACCTGATGATTCCCACCGCCTGCGCCGCTGGCAGCTACGCCGTGGCCCACGCCACCGACGTGCTGCGCGCCGGCCGCGCCGACGTGATGCTGGCCGGTGGGGCGGACTCCTTCTCCCGCATCACCTACACCGGCTTCGCGCGCCTCGGCGCCATCTCGCCCGACCTCTGCCGGCCCTTCGACCGCAACCGCAAGGGGATGATCCCCGGCGAGGGCGCGGCGGTGCTGGTGCTCGAGCCCCTCGACGCCGCGCGGCGCCGCGGCGCCCGCGTCTACGCCGAGGTCGCCGGCTACGGCCTGTCCTGCGACGCGCACCACATGACCGGCGCCCACCCGGAGGGCCAGGGTGCGGCGCGGGCGATGGAGCGGGCGCTGGCCGAGGCGGGCCTGGCGCCCGAGGAGGTGAGCTACGTTTCGGCCCACGGCACCGGCACGCCCACCAACGACCGGCTGGAGACGATCGCCTTCCGCCGCGTCTTCGGCGACGCCGCCCGCCGGGTGCCGGTGAGCTCCGTCAAGTCGATGATCGGCCACACCATGGGGGCGGCCTCGGCCATCGAGGCGGCGGTGTGCTCGCTGGCGGTGCACCACGGGGCGGTACCGCCGACGATGAACTTCGAGGAGCCCGACCCGGATTGCGACGTCGACTGCGTGCCCAACGAGGCGCGCCAGATGCCGGTGGCGGCGGCGATGAACAACGCCTACGCCTTCGGCGGCAACAACGCCTCCGTGATCTTCCGGAGGGTGCGGTGAGCGCCGCCCCCCGGCGCTCGGCGCCCGTGGCGATCACCGGCGCCGGCGTGGTCTCGCCGCTGGGCGACCGGCCGGAGCTCGTCTTCGACGCCCTGTGCCGCGGCGAGAGCTCCCTGGCGCCGGTCACCGCCTTCGATCCGGAGGGGCTGCCGAGCCGCCTCGCCGGGGAAGTGCGGGACTTCGAGCCGCGCCGCTACCTGGGCGACGGCAACCTGCGTCCCCTCGACCGCACCGGCCGCCTGGCCGCCGCCGCCGCCACCCTGGCCCTCGGCGACGCCGGCTGGGACGCCGAGGCCCGCCGTGGCGCGGAGGTCGGCCTCGCCCTCGGCACGATGTTCGGCAGCGTCCACACGATCTCCGAGTTCGACCGCCGGGCGCTGACCGCCGGGCCGAACTATGCCAAGCCGATGGACTTCGCCAACAGCGTGATCAACGCCGCCGCCGGCCAGACGGCCATCTGGCACGACCTGCGGGGCGTCAACTCCACCCTCTCCGGAGGCACCACCGGTGGCCTCGCCGCTCTCGCCTACGGTGCCGGCCTGGTGGCTGCCGGGCGGGCCGACGCGGTGCTCGCCGGTGGTGCCGACGAGGTGTGCTTCGAGTCCTTCCAGGGCTTCGCCCGGGCGGGGCTCACCGCCGGCTCGGCGGCGACGAACGGCGGCGGCCGCCCCGGCGCGGTCGGCTCCCGCGAGCACCCGGTGCCGCTGGACGCCGACCGCAACGGCTTCGCGCCCGCCGAGGCGGCCGCCCTGCTGGTGCTGGAGAGCCCCGAGTCGGCCCGCCGCCGCGGCGCCCGGGTGCTCGC
>DATACC010000180.1:0-11038 GCA_036259255.1 Thermoanaerobaculia bacterium
GACCGGCTCACGGGCGGCGGCCGGCGGGGATCAGGCGCCGGCCGGCGCGCTGTCGGACAGGCGCTTGTCCTCCCAGCGCTGCAACCATCCGAGGGATTCGCCGAAGGCGAGCACGGCGAGGAACAGGAAACAGGTGAGGAATCCGTGCAGGATGAGCACCTGGAGATCGGTGGAGATCCCCAGGATCAGCCCGGCATAACCGAGGGTCACCAGCCGCACCAGCCGCTTCGGTCCGCGCAGCATCCACACGTAGTAGGCGTTCATCAGGAAGCCGATGGCGAAGGCGACCAGCACGCCGAGCCACTGGAAGTCGTACCAGAGGGCACCCCAGGTGTCCAGGGCGACGTTGCCGTAGGGGCTGCCGAAGAGCAGCTCGTGGAGCTGGTTCGAGAGGGTGACCGGCAACCGGCCCGGCAGGATGCTGCGCAGCTCGCGCAGCGTCGCCAAGCCCCACTGCGGCGGCTGCTCGACCAGGAAGCGCTCGTAGACCTCGAGGCGCTGCTCGGAAGGCGAGATGAACGCCCGCTCCACCACCTGGTACGGCGCCCACAGGATCGGCACGTCGAGGGTCTTCATGCCGCGCGCCCCCATCATCAGCGTCAGCGCGCTCAGCACCGTCATCAGCACCACCGCCACCACCACCATCTGTCGGCGCGAGAACCGCAACGGCCGCATGTAGGGCGCCAACCCCATGACGGTGAGCGAGGCGCCGAAGAAGGCGAGGTGGAAACGGGCGCCGGTGCCCACCGCGGCCAGGGCGGTGCATCCCATCAGGACGAGGAACACCGCCCGGCTGACGCGGTCCCGCTGCAGGCGCCACCGGAAGAAGAACAGGATGGTGATCAGGGGTAGCAGGGTGTCCTTGAACTGCGACACGTAGCCGAGCCCGAGATAGGCGCCGGCAGCCGACGAGGTCGCCGCCCGCAGCTGGTTGTAGGTGGCGATCATCGCCTGCGGCCCGTCGCTGACGAGCGTGCGCAGGGCGGCCAGCGGCACGTAGAACCCGAGCAGGTAGAAGTAGGAGGCCGTGACCACCAGCGAGAACAGCGCCAGGGCCACCACGAGGGCGCAGCGGGCTCCCCGCAGGTCGTCCTGCCAGGGGGCCGCGGTGAAGGCGGCCAGCTCGCGACGGTGTTCGAAACGGTGGAACAGCCGGCTCGCCATGGTGCCGAGCAGGAAGGCGGCGATGCCGGCGCCCAGGTAGAGGACGTAGGGCCGCGACACCGGGCCGGCGAGGAAGGCGGAGGCCCCGTAGGTGCCCAGGGCGAGCGCCAGGAAGAAGCTCTCGGGCCCGAAGATCACCCGTCCCTCGGCGACCCAGAAGAAGTGCACCGCCGCCAGCAGCGCCAGCGCCACGCCGACCAGCAGCAGCGCGATCACGCGGCGCTCTCTTCGCGCGTCGACGGGCTGGCGGCTGCCTCCTCGCCCCGCGGCCAGCGGGCGGCACCGAGATCACGGAGCATCGCCAGCACGACGCCCGCCAGGCCGCCGAGAACGAGCGCCACCACGGCCCGGAACCCCGCCCGCCGCGGCTGGCCCTCCACCGGCGGCGCAGCGGCGGAGCCGAGCCGGACGTCCGGCAGCTCCCGGGCGCCCTCTGCGAGCTCCGCCTCCCCGACACTGCGGCCGAGCTGATCGTGCAGTTGCCGCGCCGGCACCAGCTCGCGTTCCAGGATCGCCTCGGCCGCCTGGTGGCGGCGATCCAGGGCGGCCAGCTCGCGCTCCCGCTGCCGCCCCAGCCGTTGCAGGTCGAGCTCACTGCGGCGGCGTAGCCGTTCGAGCGCCAGCACGCGCTCCTGGTGCAGCTCGCGGCGACCGGCGGCGCGCTCGCGCTCGATGCGCTCGAGCTCGGCGAGCATCGCGTGCACCCGCTGCCGCTCGGCCTCCGGCGCCGTGGCGGCGAGGGCCTCGGCCCCGGCCTGGACCTCGGCGAGCCGCAGGGTGAGCTCGGCGTGGAGCGGGTCGAGCTCCTCGCCCCAGGTCACCGCGCGCGGGCTCCAGCGTCCGCCGGGACCGGGAGCGTGCGCCGGATCGGTGCTCTCCAGCACCGCCACGCCGGGGTTCTGCGCCAGCCGGGCTCGCAGGCTGGCCACCTGCCGCACCATCGCCCCCAGGGCTCCGGACGGCAACGGGCCCTCCGCCGGCACCGCCTCGAGCGCGCGCTGGGAGGCGCGGTCGTACTCCGCCACCGCCGCCTGATGCTCACGCCGCGCGGCACCGAGGGCCGCTTCGCCGGCGGCGCCGGCCGCCTCGAGGCGCTGCTCCCAGCGCGCCTCCAGCTCGCCCCGCGCCTGGGCCGCCTCGTCGGCCGCCTCGATCTTCTGCTGCTCCAACGCCACCAGCTTCGCTCGGGCCTCCTCGAGCTCGGCGACGAGAAACCGGTTGGAAGCGACCAGGCTGTCGTCCAGGAATCCGCCCGAGAGCTCCAGGAACGCCGCGCTCCAGGTGTTGGCGATGGCCGCCGCCCGCGCCGGATCGCTGCTGAACGCGACCGCCTCCAGGGTCGGCGCCAGCGGTGCCTCGGTGCGCGGAGCCACGGTCAGGCGGACGGCCAGCTCCTCGCCGACCTCCAGGTCCCGGCCGGGCGCGAGCACGTCGGCCTGCACCAGGCGGCGGCGCGTCTCGGCGAGCACCGCGTCGGAGCGCAACAGCCGTTCGTAACCCTGCACCGACAGCTCCTGGGGTCGCAGGTTGTCCGGGATCCGGGGCGGCACCACCACCAGGGTGGCCGTCGCCTCGTAGCGCGGCGGCACCAGGAAGCGGAAGTACACGAAGGCCGCGACGGCGGCGGCCAGGGCACACCCGAGAATCAGCCAGCGCTGGCGGCCGAGGAAGCGCACCACGTCCACCAGGGACGGGATCTCGTCGCGCTCGCGGACCCCGGAGACGGGACGAGGTGAGGGCTGGACCGAGCTCACCGCGCCGGCACCTGCCGTCCCTCGGTGCTCGCGAAGGGCAGCGCCTCGACCGTCGGGTCGGCGCCGGGCGCCGGCGCCGCCTCGACCGCAGCGCCGGGCGCCGCGTGCTGCGCCGCGGCGAGCTTCGCCTCCTCCTCGGCCTCCAGCTCGAGGCGGCGGCGGCGCGACATCACCCCGGCGCGGCGCGCCATGCCGAGCTCGCGCACCAGGGCGACGGCGACGATCTCCACCACCACCAGCACGATGCCGAGGGTCGTGCTCTTCGTCAGCACCACCGTCAGCGCCATCACCGAGGAAGCGAGCACCAGCGCGTAGATCCAGCGCACCACGCCGCGGCGGGTGGTCACCACCGACTCGAGCAGATGGTGCAGGTGATTGCGATCGGCGTGGAAGACGCGCAGAAAGCGCCGGAACATCGGCCCCTTCGGCCGCTCCAGGAACCGCACCAGCATCACCAGCAGGGTGTCGATCACCGGCACGCCCAGGGCCAGCAACGGCACCAGGATGGCCACCGCCGCCGGCGCCTTGAGGCTGGTCTGCACGCTGAAGGCGGCGAGCAGGAACCCGAGGCTCAGGGAGCCCGCGTCGCCGAGAAAGATGCGGGCCGGCTCGCGGTTGTGGGGCAGGAAACCGAGGCAGGCGCCGACGATGCCGGCCATCAGCACCACGGTGAAGGGGCTGTCGAGCAGCAGGGCGAAGATCAGGAAGCTGCCGGCGATGATCGCCACCACGCCGCTGGCGAGCCCGTCGAGCCCGTCGATCAGGTTGATCGCGTTGGTCACGCCGACGATCCACAGCACCGTCAGCGGGCCGCTCCAGGGGCCGAGCTCGAGGGCGCCGCCCCCCGGCAGGCCGAGCAGCTCGAACTGCCAGCGCAGCCCGAGGTTCACCAGCAGGCCGGCGGCGATCACCTGGACGAGGAGCTTCTTCCAGGCCGAGACGCCGGTGACGTCGTCGACCAGGCCGACGAGGAACACCATGCCGAGGCCGAGCAGCAGCGCCACCAGGTCCTGGCGCGGCAGCGGCGAGCCCCAGTCCACCCATTCGAGGACCGCCACCGACCCGGTGCCGAACAGCAGCCCCAGGAAGACTCCGACCCCGCCGAGCCGGGCCACGCCCTCCTGGTGGGTCTTGCGGCCGCCGGGGCGGTCGATGGCCCGCAGGGCGACGGCGAACTCGGTGACCAGGGGGACCACGAAGTTCGACACCAGAGCGGCGATCCCGGCAGAGAGTCCGGCGCTGATCAGGAGCTTGGTCAAGGAGGATTTCCGTGGAGGCGCTCTCGGCTCGGCACCAGGGGCACACCCAGCCGGCGATGGGGAACGGACGCGCGATAGATTATCATCAACTGCCTCCGAGCCGCCAACGCCTGCGCGCGGGCCGACGCACCGAGAGCCCACTGCGAGACACCCCGTTGCATCGCCCGAAACCTGCCGTCCCTGCGCTCGTGCGCCGAATGGACCGCGCCCTGTATCCGCACCATCCCGACCGTTGGGACGACCACCTGTTTCGCCGTCACGTCCTGGAGCACCTGCGGCCGGGCACCCGGGTGCTCGACCTCGGGGCCGGAGCGGGCAGCGTTCCCGAGATGGATTTCCGGGGGCGGGGCGTCACCGTGTACGGCGTCGATCCCGACCCGAGGGTACTCACCAATCCCCACCTCGACGAGGCCGCGGTGGCCTGGGGCGAGTCCCTGCCCCATCCGGACGCCAGCTTCGCCCTCGTCTTCGCCGACAACGTGCTGGAGCATCTGCCGGACCCTGCGGCGGTGTTCCGGGAGGTCGCCCGGGTGCTCGAGCCCGGCGGGATCTTCCTGGCCAAGACCCCGAACCGCCGCCACTACGTTGCGCTGGCCGCCCGCCTGACACCGCACCGGTTCCACCAGGTGTTCAACCGCTGGCGCGGCCGCGCCGAGGACGACACCTTCCCCACCCGCTACCGCGCCAACACCCCCCGCGCCTTGCGCACCTGGTCCGCCGCAGCGGGGCTGGTGGTGCGCCGCATCGAGACCTTCGAGGGACGCCCCGAGTACCTGCGGCGCTGGCCGGCGGCCTACCTGCTGGGCTGGCTCTACGAGCGCGCGGTGAACCTGGTGCCGGGCCTCGCCGGCTTCCGGGTGCTGCTGGTCGCCACCTGCGAAAAGCCCCGCTGAATCGGCGGGAAAGCCTGCTCAGGCGCCGCCGCGCCGGGCCTGCAGGCGCCGCACGCCGGCGAGGCCGAGCTCCCGCAGCGTGGTGGCGATGCGCTCGCCGGCCCGCCCGTCCCACCGCTCCGGCGCCTCGCCGGACGGCTGCGGCGCGGCGAGCACCCGCTCGAACGCCGCGCGCACCGCGTCGGGGTGGGTCCCCACCAGGTGGTTCCAGCCGCTGTCCACGGTCGCCGGGCGCTCGGTGTTCTCGCGCAGGGTGAGGCACGGCACGCGCAGCACGGTGGCCTCCTCCTGGATCCCTCCCGAGTCCGTGAGCAGCACCCGCGCCTCGGCCATCAGCTTGAGGAAATCGAGGTAGCCGAGGGGGTCGATGCGGTGCAGGCCCGGGGTGCGCTCGAGGGCGTCCCGCAGGCCGAACTCCTCGATCCGGCGCAGCGTCCGCGGGTGGGCCGGGAAGACCACCGGCAGGCGACCCGCCACCTCCAGCAGCACCGCCAGCAAGCCCGCGAGGCGCTCCGGATCGTCGACGTTGCCCGGCCGATGCAGGGTGACGGCGGCGTAGCTCCGCGGGCCGAGGCCGAGCCGCGCCAGCACGGTGGAGCGGTCGGCGCGGCGGCGGTGGCGCAGCAGGGTGTCGATCATCACGTTGCCGACGAAGAAGACGTTCTCCTCCGGCACCCCTTCGCGGCGCAGGTTGGCGACGCCGCTGGCCTCGCTGACGAACAGCAGGTCGCTGATCGAGTCGGTGACCACGCGGTTGATCTCCTCCGGCATGGAGCGGTCGAAGCTGCGCAGGCCGGCCTCGACGTGGGCCAGCGGCACCCCCAGCTTCACCGCCACCAGGCCGCAGGCCACCGTGGAGTTGACGTCGCCCACCACCAGCACCAGGTCGGGGCGCCGCTCGGCGATCACCGGCTCGAAGCGCTCCATGATCCGCGCCGTCTGCAGGGCGTGGCTGGCGCTGCCCACCTCGAGCTCCACCTCGGGCCGCGGCAGGCCGAGATCCTCGAACATCACCTGCGACAGGCGTTCGTCGTAGTGCTGACCGGTGTGCACGATGCTCGGCACCAGCTCCGGGTGGGGGCGCATCGCCTCCACCACCGCACCGATCTTCATGAAGTTCGGCCGGGCTCCGCAGATGCACAGGATGTCCATGGGATTCGTCTCGCCGCCACTCTGGGCGGCGGCCTAGAGTATCGCCCGCCACCAGCCCCGGCAAGACGACCACCCCCGACGGGTTGCTAGGATGGCGCCCCGTGACGCGGCCCCCCTCGACGCGCCTCTCGGTGGTGGTCCCCACCCACGACACCCGGGAGCTGACGATCGCCTGCGTCGACAGCGTCGTGCGCTGCGGCGCGCCCCCTCGCGACGTGGTGGTGGTGGACGACGGCAGCCGCGACGGCACCGCCGCGGCGCTCGCCGCGCGCCATCCCGGGCTCACCCTGCTGCGCAATCCGCGCGCCCTCGGCTTCACCCGCGCCGTCAACCAGGGGGCGGCGGCGGCCGGGGGCGACGTGATCCTGCTGCTCAACAGCGACACCGAGATGCCGCAGGACGGTCTGCGCCTCCTCGCCGAGGCATTCTCCCAAAGGCCCCGCCTCGGCATCGCCGGCGCGGTGCTCGTCTACCCCGACGGCCGGCCGCAGTGGAACGGCGGCGCCGCCCCCACGCTGGCTTGGATGCTGGCCCTGGGCAGCGGCCTGCCCCGGCTGCTCGGCCGCCTGCGCGCCTACCGCGCCACCCGCCCCGTCGTCCGCGTCGGTCCCGTCGACTGGGTGACCGGCGCCGCCCTGGCCGTGCGCCGCCGGGTGTGGCAGGAGGTCGGGCCCTTCGACGAGCGATTCCGCTTCTACGGCCAGGACCTCGACCTCTGCCTGCGGGCCGGCAGGGCCGGCTGGGAGGTGGCGGTGCTGCCGGAGCTTCGGGTGGTGCACCACCACGGATCGACCATCCGCCGCCGCTCCGCCACCCGGCAGCTCCACGACAACCCGGAGCTGCTGTGGACCGACCTGCTGCGCTGGTGGGAGAAGGAGCGCGGCTCCGGCAGCCGCCGGCGGGCGGCGGCGGCGCTCGTCGCCGGCGCCGCCCTGCGCCTCGCCGCCCGCGGGTTGGCGGGAGCCCTCCTGCGCGGCGAGCGCCGCCGTCGCTGGCGCGAGGTGACCGCCGTCTACAGGCGGTCGACGGCGGCGGTGCTCGCCGGAGGCCGTGGGCTCGACTCGCCACCCGAGTAGACCGCCACCAGCTCGCGCGCCACCCGCTCCGGCGCATGGCGCCGCTCCAGCAGCTCGCGTCCCGCCGCCACCAGCCGCTCGCGCAGGCCCGGCTCCTCGTGGAGACGCGCCACCGCCGCCGCCATCTCCGGCCCGTTCCGCGCCAGCAGCAGGTGCCGGTCGTTTTCGACGTCGAGGCCCGCCGCCGCCTCCGGCGTCGCCACCACCGGGCACCCGCGGGCCCAGGCCTCGAGGATCTTCATGCGGATGCCCGAGCCGACACGCAGGGGGACGATCACCACGGCACCGCTCGGAAAGGCCGACCGGCTGTCGGCGGGCGGCGGGTGTCCGACGATCCCTTCGCCGGCTCGGCTTGCGGCGCCGGTGAACAGGTGGAGCACCGCCTGGGGCACGCGCCGGCGCACCCGCGGCCAGATCTCCCTCACCAGCCAGTCCCCGGCGTCCTGGTTGGGCAGCCATCCGGAGCTGGCCAGGTAGACCACCGGCGGCCGGCCCGCCAGCGCCTCGCCGGCAGGGGGGAGGCGTGCCGGAAACGGCGGCGGCACCCAGCGCACGCCGGTGCCGCCGCTCAGCGCCTCCAGGCGCCCGGCGTCGAGCGGCGACAGCGCCACCACCGCCGACGCCTGCCGCACCGCCGCGCCCTCCCAGCGCATCAGCCGGGCCCCCTCGAGGGCCGCCACCAGCCGGCGCACCGGGTGCAAGCCGGCATTGCCACGCCACAGGTCGCTCTCGACGTTCTGCGCCCGCAGCACCACCCGCAGGCCGGCGGCGAAGGCCGGCGCCGCCTGGGGCAAGGCCTGCGCCTGCTCCACGTGCACCGCCGTGAACGACTGCTCCGCGATCCGGCGCGCCACCTCCGCGCGCACGCTCTCCCGGCGGTGCCGCGCCACGGCCACCGGCAGCCCCGCCGAGGACAGGTCGTAGAGGGCGCGCATGCCGCCGCCGCGTTCCGATTCCACCAGGTGGGCCCGGCACAGCGGCGCCAGCGCGCGCAGGATCTCGCCGGCATCCGACCCGGGGGCCCAGGGCGCCACCAGCGTCACGCGCACCCCGAGCTCGCTCAGCGCCTGGAGCGTGAGAAGCTGCACCAGCCGCCCGCCGTCGATGGTCGGAACCGGTGCCTTGGTGGCGATCCAGAGAAGCTCCATCGCGCGGAAGCATACTCGGCGCCGAGCTACCCGAGGTGCCGCCCGGGCCGCGGTCGGGCAGCCGTATAATCGCGACGTCCGGTATCCTTTTCGAACGATCGAAGCCGCCGGAACCCGGCCCTGGCGGCCGGGACCCCCGCGACTGGAAAGCGTCAGCTTGGCCACGCCTCTCGGGTTCGAACCCACGCCCCAGCGCACCCCATCGACCCCGTCGTCCCCCGCCCGGCGTCCGGTGCCGGAGCCGGCTCCCGTCGCGGCGGGCGGCACCCCGCCGGCCGAGACCGCGGCCAGCCGGCGACCCCGCCTGCTCACCGCGGAGCGCCGCCTGGTGCTCTTCGTGGGCGACCTGCTGCTGGCCGTCAGCTGGGCCTGGCTCGGTGCCCTGCTGACGCGGCAGGCCGCCGACGGCGGCGGCGGAGCCGGCTTCCGCTGGAATCTCGCCCTCGCCGTCGTCTTCCTGCTGGTGGCGAGCATCAGCGGCGCCTACGACCTGCGCCAGGCGCTGCGGCCGCGCCGGGCGATGGCGCGGGTGGCCCAGACCACCGCCTTGACCGGGGTGCTCTACCTGCTCGGCTTCTACGTTCTCGGCCGGCCGATCTTCGCCTTCGACTCGGGCCAGGGGCTGACGCCGCTGGTGACCGCTCCGCCCCGGATCGCACCGATGGTCTTCCTGGTCGCCACCAGCATCACGGTGCTGCTGTGGCGGGTGGTGTTCGCCCGCGTGTTCACCAGCACCGCCCTGCGCCACCGCGTCCTGGTGGTCGGGGCCGGCGCCTCGGGGCGGCGGCTGCTCGACGACATGGCCGGCATGCCCCACCACTACCGGGTGCTCGGGCTGGTGGACGACGACCCGTCCAAGGCCGACCTCCTGGTCGCCGGGCTGCCGGTGCTCTGCGATCGCTCGGGACTGGTGGAGACGGTGCGCCGGCTCGGCGTCAGCGAGGTGATCCTCGCCACCACGCAGGCGCTCCATCCGGAGCTGCTGCGCGAGCTGCTGCGCTGCTACGAGCTGGGCATCGCGGTGCGTCCCATGCCGGCGGTCTACGAGGAGCTGGCCGGCCGCGTGCCGGTGGAGCACCTCGGCCAGAAGTGGTTCCTGGCGCCGTTCTGGAACCAGCTCGGGCTGCCCGGGGTGCAGGCCGCCGCCAAGCGCGCCCTGGACGTCGTGGTCGCCGTCGGCGGGCTGGCGCTGACCGCCGTCCTGCTGCCGCTGGTGGCCCTGGCCATCCGGCTCGACAGCCCCGGGCCGCTGCTCTACGCCCAGGAGCGCCTCGGACGCGGCGGTCGGCCGTTTCGCCTGTTCAAGTTCCGCAGCATGACGACCGCCGCCGAGAGCGACGGCGTGGCCGTCTGGTCGCAGCGCTCCGATCCGCGGGTGACCCGGGTGGGCGCCGCGTTGCGCCGCTCCCGCCTCGACGAGCTCCCCCAGTTCTGGAACGTGCTGCGCGGCGAGATGAGCGTCGTCGGACCCCGCCCGGAGCGCGCCGCCTTCATCGAGCGGCTGGAGGAGGCGATCCCCTTCTACCGCACCCGGCTGGCGGTCAAGCCGGGGCTCACCGGCTGGGCGCAGATCAACTACCCCTACGGCAGCAGCGTGGAGGAT
The DNA here is from genome assembly GCA_036259255.1 of Thermoanaerobaculia bacterium. Classification (GTDB taxonomy): domain Bacteria; phylum Acidobacteriota; class Thermoanaerobaculia; order Multivoradales; family JBCCEF01; genus DATACC01. Next base: position 10,050 of record DATACC010000180.1, read on the forward strand.
GCCCTGCGCAAGCTCGAGTACGACCTCTACTACGTCAAGAACCAGGGCCTGGTGCTCGACCTGCTGATCATCCTGCGCACGCTGGGGGTGGTCCTGACGCTGCGCGGGCACTAGGCGCGGGCCGGCCGTCCTCCCGATGCCCATGCCCCGGGTCTCCCCGCGTCTCGCCCGCAGCCTGGCGGCCAACCTGCTGTGGCTCGCCGCCGGCGACGGCCTGGTGAAGGCCGGCCTGCTGGCGGTGGCGGTGCTGGTGGGCCGCGGCCTCGGCGCCGCGCCGCTCGGCCTGTTCACGGTGGCCGTGGGCGTGGTGATGGTGACCGTGCCGCTGCTCGCCCTCGGCCAGGTGGAGGTGCTGATCCGCGAGACGGCGGCCGCCCCGGGGCGGGCCCGAATGCTGCTCGCCACCGCCCGTGCCGCCCAGCGCCGGCTGCTTCTCGCCCTGGCCCTGCCGGCCGCCGCCGCCCTGTTGCTGGTGCCGGCGGCGCCGGAGCTCGCCGCCACCCTGGCCGCCTTCCTGCCCTACGTCGTCTTTCGGGTCGACACCATCACCCGCGCCGCCGCCTTCAAGGGCCTCGACCGCATGGACGTGGAGGCGCGGGCGCGCCTGCTGGAGCTCGCAGGCGCGGTGGCAGGCACCGCCCTGGCCGTCGCCGCCGGCGCACCGGTGTGGCTGGTGGGCGCCTCGTTCTCGCTCGGCGCGGCAGCCGCCTGGGCGTGGATCCGCCACCGCTGCCGGGAGCTGCCGCCGGCGGTCGGCGGCCCAGGGGACGCCCCCGGATCGCCCCTCTCCCCGGCGCCCGTCCTCGGCCGGCTGGTCGCCGAGGGCCTGCCCTTCTTCGCCATCTCGGTGCTCTTCCAGCTCCTGCTGCGGGGCGACGCGCTGCTGCTCGCCGGGTTCGGGGTGGACGCGGCCGAGATCGGCCTCTACGGCGCCGCCACCACCATGGCCTGGGGGGTGCTCGCCCTCGCCCAGATCGCCGGGCTCGCCC
>DATACC010000181.1:0-3266 GCA_036259255.1 Thermoanaerobaculia bacterium
GAAGCCGGCGCCAGGGTGCGCCGCGAGATCACCCTCGACCTCGATCCCGCCTGGCCCCTCGCCGACCTCGGTGCCGCGGCCTTCCTGCAGGACCCCGAGACCCGCGTCGTCGCCGCCGCCCACGCCACGGAGCTGGGACCGTAGAGCGACCGAATAGATCGGCTGGAGGAGGGGTGGGCAGACCGAGGGCCTGGGGTTCAGCGTAGACGGTGGAGGTGTCGAGGACGCCCGGTCGACGCGGACAGTGGTGACCGCCCCAGGCCGCCCGGAGGCTCCGGGACCCTGGACCCTGGAGCGGTCGGCGGCCACGAGGCAGGGCCGGGGGTTCGTCTCCTCAACCACCCCCGGAGGCGGGAGGGGTGGCCGCTGGAGCGACCGGGCTGGTGGAGGCGGTGGGGCAGCGGCCTTTGAGCCGGCGTCGCTCCGGGCGGTGATGGAGCCGTGGGCGGTGGCAGCCGGCTCAACAGAGCGGGGCCCGCCGTCGAACCCTTCCCGAGCAGCCCCGCGTCCGCAGCCCCACCGCCTCCACCCGCCCAGCGGAACGGCCGCCCCTCCCGCCGGGCCACCCCCTCAATCGGTCGTCAACGCCCCCCGGTCCTTGCGCTTCAGCGCCTCTTCGCGCGACAACATCGTCCCCGAAGCCGACCGCATCCCGCCACGCAGCTTCGAGCGGTAGTCGTTGATCGCCCGCCCGTCGCCCCCCTGGGCCGGCGTCGGCACCTGCAGGGTCTCGCCGAAGTCGACCTCCGGAAAGCTCGTCGGGCCGAAGCGGGCCTCCTCGCCCTTCTCCCTGGCCTGCAGAGCCTTGAGGATCATGTGCGGGTGGATCGGCACCTGGTCCACGCGCACGCCGACGGCGTCGAAGATCGCGTTGGCCACCGCCGGCATCACCGGCAGCAGCGGACCCTGGCCCACCTCCTTGGCGCCGAAGGGGCCGGCCGGGTCCGGGTCCTCCACGAGGTAGGTCGTCACCGGCGGCATGTCGGCGAAGGTGGGGCTCTTGTACTCGAGCATCGAGGGCATCTTGTGGACCAGCGCCTGGGACAGGCGCTTCGGCAGGCGGCGGAAGGCCTGCTCCTCCATCATCACCTCGCCGAGACCCATGTAGACGCCGCCCTCCACCTGCCCCATCACCAGCACGGGATTGAGCGCCTTGCCGACGTCGTGGGCGATCCACACGTGCTCGACGTCCCACAGCCCCGTCTCCGGGTCCACCGCCACCTCGACCACGCAGGCGCTGTAGGAGTAGGCCGGCGACGGACCGACGCCGGCGCCGCGGTACTTGCCCGGCGAGCGCGGCGGGATGTAGGAGCCGGTGGTGCCCAGGGTGCCGAACATGGCCTCGGCCAGGATCACCGCGTCCTGGAAGGAGACGCCGCGCTCCGGGTCCTCGGGCGCCTCGACGTCGAACACCCGCCGGCCGGCGAACTCGAGGCGCGAGGTGGGCACGCCGAGCTTTTCGGCGACCGCCTGGGCCAGCATCTCGCGGGCCCTCTCCGCGGCCTGGAGCGCCGCGTTGCCGACCATCAGCGTCACCCGCGAGGAGTAGCTGCCGAGATCGACGGGGGTCAGATCCGTGTCGCCGACGCAGAGCCGGATGTCGGCGAGATCGATCCCCAGCACCTCGGCCACCACCGCCGCGAGCACCGAGTCCGACCCCTGGCCGATCTCCGACTCGCCACAGAACACCGCCACGCCGCCGGAGCGGTCGAGCTTGAGCTGCACTCCGCTCTGGGGCATGTGGTTCCAGTAGATGGGCAGCCCCGCGCCGCACAGGTAGGAGCCGCAGGCGAGCCCGAGACCGCGGCCGTGGGGGAGCTTGCCGTAGCGCTCGCGCCATCCGCTGCCGGCGACCACCGCCTCGATGCAGCGCCCCAGCCCCATGGACCCGATCTTCAGCCAGTTGGCGGTGACCGAATCGGGCGCCGCGAGCTGGCGCAGCCGCAGGTCCGCCGGATCGATGCCCAGGGCGTGGGCTGCCTTGTCGAGGTGGACCTCGAAGCCGAAGCGCGGCTGTGGCGTGCCGTGGCCGCGCTTCGGGCCGCAGGGCGGCTTGTTGGTGAAGGCGCGGATCGACTGGAAGCGGTAGTGGGGCAGGTCGTAGGTGACCGTCTGCAGCGCGCCGGTGTAGTAGGTCGAGGCCACGCCGTAGCTGCCGTAGGCGCCGCCGTCGAGCGCCGTCTTCAGGTGCTGGCCGGTCATCGTGCCGTCCTTGCGGAAGCCGGTCCTGACCTGCATCAGCACCGGGTGGCGGCCGCGATGGCAGTAGAAGACCTCCTCGCGGGACAGCGTCACCTTCACCGGTCGGCCGAGCTTGCGCGCCATGGCGGCGGCGGCGATCTCGTGGCCGAACGGATCGCTCTTGCCGCCGAAGCCGCCGCCCACCGGAGTGGCCACCACCCGCACCCGGGACGGCGGCAGCTCCAGCACCTTGGCCAGCGCCCGGTGCAGGTAGTGGGGCGTCTGGGTGGAGGAGTAGACGGTCACCCGGTCGTCGTCCTCCGGCACCGCCAAGGTGGAGTGCTGCTCCATCGGCAGGTGGGTGTTGCCCTCGTAGAAGAAGGTGTCCTCCAGCACCAGGTCGGCGGCGGCGAGGCCGGCGTCGACGTCGCCGAACTCCATGGCCAGCACCTTGTGCAGGTTTCCGGCGTCGCCGTAGTCGTGGATGCGCGGCTCCGGGGTGGCGATGGCCTCCTCGATGCTGGCGATGGTGGGCAGTGGCTCGTAGCGGACCTCGACCCGCAGGGCGGCCTCGGCGGCGGCGTCCTCGGTAGTGGCGGCCACCGCCACCACGGCGTCGCCGACGAAGCGCACCACGTCGGGGCACAGCGCGTGCTCGTCCTGGGACACCGGCAGGATGCCGAAGGGGATCGGCAGCTCGCGGCCGGTGAGGTGGCCGAGGTAGCCGGGGACCCGCTCGGCCTCGGAGGTGTCGATGGCGGCGATCCGGGCGTGGGGCACGGTGGAGCGCACGATGCACAGGTGGACCATGCGCGGCAGCTTCAGGTCGTCGGCGTAGCGCGTGGCACCGGTGACCTTGGCCCGTCCGTCGACCCGCCGGAAGGCGGTGCCGATCAGGTTACGGGGCTCGCGGATCTCCTCGGGCGGGTGCTGGGGCTTCTCGGCGGGTTCGGCCATGTCGCCGCCATTCTACCGGGCCGCGGGGATGCCGCCACCGCCCCGCGGCCTCGCTCGCCCCCGCGTCAGCCGCCGGCGCCGCCGGCTGACGCGGGGGCGAGCGAGGCCCCGGGGCGGTGGCGGCATCC
>DATACC010000182.1:0-6628 GCA_036259255.1 Thermoanaerobaculia bacterium
CAGGCGCACGAGGACGTCCTGGAGGACGTCCTCGGCATCCTGCGCCGGCACCCGGCGCGCCACGAAGCCGGCCAGGCCCCGGACGAACGGCTGCCAGGTGTCCGTCATCGCCGCCTCACGCCGCGCAGCAGTCGGCCGCGCAGCAGTCGGCGGCCGGGGCGCCGTCGGTGCAGCAGGCCGGTCCGCAGCAGGCCGCCTCCGGTGCCGGCTCGGCGCAGCAGGCGTCGCCGCGGCCGGCCGCGGCCGGTGCGTGGTAGGTCTCCGCCTCGCCGTGGGTGAAGAACGCCTCCCAGGAAACGCCCTGGGGGTCGGTGACCCACGCCTTGTCGGACTCGGCGTAGCAGCAGGTGGTCTCGCCCTCGTCGGCCACCCGCCCGCCGGAACGCGCCACCCGCTCGCGCAGCTCGGCCATCTCCTCGCGCGACTCGGCCTGGATGCCCAGATGTTCGAGACCCAACCGCTCGATGCCGGTGGCATCGCCGTGGGCGGCGATGGAGAAGTTGACCCGCGGGTCGTCGAGCATCCACTTCGCGTACTCCGTCTTCCGCTTCGTGGGCTCGGCGCCGAACAGCGCCGTGTAGAAGCGGATCGATTCGTCGAGTTCCTTGACCTGCAGCATCACGTGCAGTCTCTTCATGGCTCGTATCTCCCGTGGTCGCGACGGGCTCGATCGCCCGCCTCGAAGGGGTAGTCGGGAGACGGGGAGAAAGGACGCAAACCGGGTGGGGCGGACCTACGGATTCCATTCGCAGGCGCGGCCGTCGCCATCTCGGTCGAGGCGGTGGACGTCGCCGCCCGCCTCCTGCTGGCAGCGGCGGAAGCAGGCCTGGGCCGCCGCGGCGGTGGAGAAGTCGGGGCAGTTGTGCGCGTCGTAGGCGCAGGTGCAGTCGGAGGACTCGACCTCCGGGGCCGGGGCCACGAAGCCGGAGGCGACGGGCGCCGGGTCCCCACCGCCACAGGCGGCGCCCAGGAGCGCCAGCAGAGCGGCGACGGCGCGGCCGAGGGCGACGCGGCAGAAAGAGGCGGAGGCGAAGGAGCGAAGCGGGGCCACCGAGGTACAGACCCGGTCCGGCGCCCACCGTCCAGGCGGGCGCCCCGGAACGGCAGGTTCACAGGACAGGACCGCCCGGGCTCCCGACCCCGGGGTCGTCCGGTCCGCGGCGGTCGGCGCTGCCTGCACCCGCTCCGGGGCCGCTCGCGTCGGCCGGCGGCGCGGTGCGCGGGCGCTTGACGCGCTGCGCGGCGTGCTCGGTCCAGCGCTCGAGGGAGCGGGCGGCGAGATCGCGGCCGCCGATGCCGAAGGCGATGGCGGCGGCCACCGCGAGGGCGCCGAGGAGCAGGCCGAAGGAGAGCAGCACGATGTCCTCGGCGACGCCGGCCTGGCGCAGCGCCATGGCGGCCGAGAGCACCACGATGGCGCCCTGGGCCACCCGGGCGAGGAAGTCGGACTGCTCCAGGTGGCTGCCGCGGATGGCGTCGGCGGCGAGGCGCGCCAGGTAGAGGCCGAGCATCAGCACCAGCAGGGCGAGCAGCAGATCGCCCGCGAAGAAGAGGAACTCCTGGACCATCATCGCCACGGCGTCGAACTGCAGCAGGAACAGCGCCTCGACGGTGGCGAACAGCACGATCGCCACCTGGGTCACGAAGCCCACCGCCTCCGACGGCGTGCGCCGCCGGCTGATCAGGTCCGGCATCGGCTCCTCGGCCTCGGCCTCGGCCTCCGCGGCGGCCTCGGTCTCGGCCCGCTCGCGGACGGACGGCGACGCGGCCAGTGAGGCGCCGGGGGCCGTGGGATCGGCGCTGAGGCCGCGCACCAGGCCCAGCCGTTCGAGCAGGCGGTCGAAGCCGAAGGCGGCGAGCAGGTTGGCGACGAAGCCGGCGACCACGCGGCCGATCAGCACCGCCAGCAGCACCACGGCGGCGGCGGCGAACAGGCGCGGCACCGCCAGCAGCACGCTCTCCACCATGGCGTTGACCGACTGGGTCAGCGAGCCGAGGTCGAGGGCGTCGAGGATCGCGGGGATGAACAGCAGCAGCACCAGCCAGTAGGCCGTCTCGGCCAGCGCCCGGCTCAACCGGTAGGCGGGCTGGCGGCCGGCGGCGCGGTGGGCGATGCGCTCGTCGATGCCGGCGGCCTCGGCGGAGCGGCGCACCAGGAAGCGCGCCAGGCGGGCCGAGATCCAGGCGACCACCAGCAGCAGCACGGCGCTCAGCAGGTGGGGCAGGTAACCGAAGATGGAGTTGGTCAGGCGGGAGAGCGGCCCGGCGGCCAGCCCCAGGCCGAGCATCTGGAAGAACGCGACCACGGCCACCAGCATCAGCAGCCAGAAGACGATGCGCGACACCAGGCGGCCGACGTTGGGCGGCGGCCCTTCCTGGTCCTGGGCGAGCTTCGAAGCCAGGCGGTCGTCCAGGCCGGTGCGCGCCAGCAGCGCCCGCACCCCGGCGGCCACCAGCAGCGCGATCAGCCAGCCGGCGATCAGCACCGCCAGCGCCATCAGCAGGTTGGGCACGAAGGCCCCGAAGTCGTTGGTGATCCGGTCCCAGTCGAACGGCATCTCTCGCTCCTCTCCTCGAACGCACGCGATGTCTACAGCTCGACAGTGTAGCGGAGGAGCTGATCCTGCGGACGAGGAGGCGCCGTTAGGGTGCCGCGATCAGTGCCCCGCGGTCGACCTCCCGGATCGACCGGCAGCCGGCCAGCCCGAGGGTGAGGTCGAGCTCGGCGAGGAGGTTGGCGATCACCTCGCGGACGCCGGCCTCGCCGGCCAGGGCCAGGCCGTAGACGTAGGGGCGGCCGAGGCAGACGGCGGTGGCGCCGAGGGCCAGGGCCTTGAAGGCGTCGGCGCCGCCGCGGATGCCGCTGTCGAAGAGCACCGGCACCCGGCCGGCGACCGCCTCGACCACCGGCGGCAGGGCGTCGAGGGCGGCGAGGGCGCCGTCCACCTGGCGGCCGCCGTGGTTCGAGACGATCAGGCCGTCCATGCCGTGATCGAGGGCGCGGCGGGCGTCGTCCGGGTGGAGGATGCCCTTGAGCAGCACCGGCAGCCGCGTGAGGTCGCGCAGGCGGGCGAGGTCGTCCCAGGCCAGCGACGGCCGCGAGTAGGTGGCGATGAAGCGGCGCACGGCCTCGCGCGGCGCCCCGGAGCGCAGCTTCTCGCCCAGCGGGCCGGGATACTTGCGCAACTGGCTCCAGAAGGCGCGGATCGCCGCCAGGCCGAGGGGCGGCCGCTCGTCGTCGCCCGGCAGCGGCTCGGCGAGGCTGGCGCGGAACACCGGGTCGGAGACGTACTGGGCGATGCCCAGGCCGCGCAGGAACGGCAGGTAGGCGAGGTCGAGGTCGCGCGGGCGCCAGCCGAGCAGGGTCGTGTCCAGCGTCAGCACGATGGCGTCGCAGCCGCAGGCCTCGGCGCGGCCCACGAAGCTCTCCACCAGCGCGTCGGACTCGCTCCAGTAGAGCTGGAACCAGCGGGGCGCTTCGCCCATCGCCGCGGCGCAGCGCTCCATCGCGACGGAGGCCTGGCTCGAGAACAGGAACGGCACCCCTTCGGCGGCGGCGGCCCGGGCGACGGCGAGGTCGGCCTCGGGATGGGCCATCTCGAGGACGCCGACGGGCGCCAGCAGCAGCGGCGCCGGCAGCCGCCGGCCGAACAGCTCCACCGACAGGTCCCGGCGCGCGACGTCGGTGAGCACCCGCGGCACGATGCGCCAGCGCTCGAAGGCGTCGCGGTTGGCGCGCAGCGTCGACTCCGCCCCGGCGCCGCCGGCGACGTAGGCCCACGCCTCCTCCGGCATCGCCTCGCGCGCGGCCGCCTCCAGCCGCTCCGCCGCCACCGGCACCCCCGGCCGCCGGCCGCCGAGGGCGCCGACGAAGATCTCCCGCTGGCGCAGGCGCCCGCGGTTGCGCGGCGGCGGGGTGCGCGGCAGGGAGGGCTTCATGGCCGGCGACGATACCAGGGCGGCCGCACCCCTCAGCGGAACAGCTTCAGGAACACCACGTAGAGGCTGAAGCCGTCGTCGGGGCCGGCCACCGGGACGCCGACGTCGAGGTTGACGAGGGTCTGCCAGGGGCCGATGAAGGTGCCGCCCAGGCCGACGCCGGCGAGCAGCTCGTGGTCGAGGCCGGTGGCCTCGTCGGTGGCCCAGGCCACGTCGGCCAGCGCGTCGAGGCGAAAGAGGCTGCCGATCTCGAAGCCGTAGGACGCGTGCACCAGCCAGGCGCTCTCCGCCCGCACCTTGCTCGATTGGTAGCCGTGCACCCGGGTGTCGCCGAAGAAGCCGAACTCGTACTTGGAGAAGCGGTCGAGGTCCGAGCCGTCGACGTAAACCACCTCGGCGCCGATCTTCTGGAAGCGCGGCAGGTACCAGTTCTTGCCCGCCGAGACGTTCCAGAAGGTGAAGTCCTCGTGGTCCGGATGGAAGTCGCTGCCGCCCGGCAGCCCCCAGGGCTCCCAGCGCGAGCGGGTGGCGTAGCCCACGCGGCCGCCCAGCGAGTAGCCGGAGCGTACGTAGCGGCCGGCGAGGGCCACGTCGTGCTCGTAGTGGTCCACCGGCACCACGAACTCCTCGGCGGTCTCCTCGCCGGCGCCGTAGTCGTGGCGGGTCACGCGGTACTCGCCCGAGAGCTTGAACCGGCTGCCGAGCGGCCGGCCGAGCTTCAGGGCCAGGCTGCCGAGGCGCTGCTCGACCTCCTCGCCCTCCACCTCCTCGCCGTCGCGGTAGAGCTGGTCGCCGACGGGGACGGCGAGCACGAACAGGTCGGCGCCGGCGTCCACCCGGCTGCCGAACAGGCGCGGCTCGGCGTAGTTGGCGGCGAGCAGCGCGCCGGCGAAGAACACGTTGAGCTGGTTGCCGGTGTCGCGGAAATCGAGGTCCAGGTAGTTGACGCCGCCGAGCGGCAGGGGGTAGTCCAGGGCGTCGTCGTAGAAGGTGCCGCCGAGCAGGAACCACTTGTCGGTGTCGTACCCCTCCCGGACCACGCGCCCCTCGACACCCTCCTGCTGGACCAGGTAGCGCAGCCCCTGCTCGGTCTCGCGCACCATGGTCACGTCGGAGGCCAGCGTCGCCGCGCGCCGCTCGGCGAAGCCTTCGCCGTTGACGGTGAGGGCCGAGAGGCGGGTCTCGCGCTCGACCAGGGTGGTGGCGTTGATCACCGACAGGAGCTGCTGGGCGACGGCGCGCAGCGGCAGCACGAAGCTCCCCGGCTCCCACGGCGCCGGCGCGCCCTCGGCGGTGACCGGCGTGTAGTACAGGGTCTCCTCGTTGGACAGCACCTCGCCCTCGAGGCCGAGCTGGACGCCCCGGGTGCGCACGCGGGCGCAGAGCTGGCGGTCGATCCACACGGTGCCGCGGTAGAGGCTGTCGCTGCCGACCTCCGCGCCGCCGTCGACGGAGGCGGCTGGCGTGGGGCCGGCGGCCGGGGCGAACTCCACCACCCAGGTGTCGCGGCCGTCGACGGTCTCGGTGCCGCGCAGCCGATAGCGGTAGGTGCGGTCGAAGGTGATCTCGAGCGGCATGGCGGCGGCGCGCTCGGGCTGGATCAGGGGGATCTCGGGGATCGACTCGCCGCGCCAGCGCACGCCGTTGATGAAGAAGGTCTCCCACGCCCAGTCCGCGCCGGTCTCGGGATCGAAGAAGTAGGGGCCGGCGAGGGTCGCCTCGAAGTTCTGCACGCCGGCGCCGACGCCGAAGCGCAGGTGGGTGGTGTTGGTGGCGCTGTAGTGCTCGATGCGGCGGGCCTGGGCATCGTCGAAGGCCTGCAGACAGCGCAGGATCTCCTCGACCGCCACCTCCCGCTCCGAGGCCACCTCCAGTCGTTCGGCGAGGCCGGCCACCTCGCCCAGCTCCTCGACGCCCACGCGCTCGAGGCGCAGCACGACCAGCGGCCCGGGGTCGGCGACGCGCACGGCCAGGGCGTCGCGGGTGCGCCGCACGCCGGCGAGCGGGATCACCTCGCCGCTGTCGGGGAGCACCCGCTGGGGGTCGCGGAGCTGGGGATCGGGGAAGACCAGCTCGATCTCGTCCGGCGAGCCCCCCTGCGGCGAGGGGACCGGGGCGATCACCCGCAGGGCCAGGTCGCTGCCGCGCACGAAGCTCCAGGCTCCGGGTGGCGAGGAGGTCGGATCGTGGGAGAGGTCGCCGGTGAGCTCGGTCGCGGCGGTGGCGAGCAGCGCGGCGATACCGGGGGGCGCGGCATCGCCCACGGCGCCTTCGGCGGCCCGCAGCCGGCGGGCATCGAAGAGGGTCATGGCGGCGCCGGCCACGGTGAAGCGGGCGGCGTCGGCGAGGGCGACCAGGGGTGCCGCCGGCAGGGCCGCGCCGTCGACCACCACCGGCCGCCCCGGATCGAGCTCCGCCAGCCGACCGGTGGCGGTGCTGATGGCCTCGGCGTTGGCGGGGGCGAGGGCGATGGCGTCGAGGTAGCCGACCACCTCCTGGGCGTAGAGGGCGGCGAGGAAGGCGGGGTCTGCCGGCAGCGGCCGGCTGGCCACCCGTGCCGCGGCGCTGGCCCCGCTCACCGCCACCGTCGCCCGCTTCACCAGGTACGCGAACTCGGCGGCCCCGGCGCTGTCCGCGCCCGCGCCCGCCGGCTCCCAGTCCACCTGGTACCAGCCCGCGCCGGCGGTCC
>DATACC010000183.1:0-19672 GCA_036259255.1 Thermoanaerobaculia bacterium
GGCCGCCGCGGCGGCCGCGCAAGTGCGCACCGGCGGCGCCCTGCGCGCCGGTGCCCTGCCCTCGCCCCGGGCGCTGGAGCTCGCCGCCGGCTACCTCGAGCGGGTGCGCGAGCTGCCGCTGCTGCGGACGGCGGTGCAGCCGCGCGCCCGGGTGGAAGGCAGCAACGAGTGGGGCGTGGCGGGACGGCACACGGCGAGCGGCCGGCCGATCCTCGCCAACGACCCGCACCTCGCCCTCGACACGCCGGCCACCTTCCACCAGATCCACCTGCGGGCGCCGTCGGCGGGCATCGACGTGGTGGGCAGCGGGTTCGCCGGCGTGCCCTACGTGGTGCTCGGCCAGAACCGCTACGTCGCCTGGGGCGCCACCACCAACCCGATGGACGTCACCGACACCTACCAGGAGCAGATCGTCCCCGACGCCGCCTCGCCGAGCGGCCTGGCGACGCTGTACCTGGGCCAGCGCGAGGCGGTGATCCCGGTGCCGGAGCTGTTCCGCTACAACCAGCTCGACGGCACGCCGGACAACCTGGCGACGGCGCCGCCCAACGGCCAGGTGGCGGGGACCTTCATCCCGCCGGCGACGCTGATCGTGCCGCGCCGCAACATGGGGCCGATCGTCGCCCTCGACGCCGCGGAGGGCACCGCCATCTCGGTGCAGTTCACGGGCTTCAGCGCCACCCGCGAGCTCGAGACCTTCCGGCTCTTCAACCGGGCGCGGGGTCTGGCCGACTTCATCCAGGCGCTCCAGTTCTTCGACTTCGGGTCGCAGAACTGGGCCTATGCCGACGTCGACGGCAACCTGGCCTACTTCGCCAGTGGCGAGATGCCGCTGCGCGAGGACCTCGAGGCCGGCACGGTGACCGGACTGCCGCCGTTCTTCCTGCGCAACGGCACCGGCGGCAACGAGTGGCTCCCCGCCGCCGCGGACCGGCCGGCGGAGCAGGCGGTGCCCTACCAGGTGCTGCCGTTCGCCGAGATGCCCCAGCTGATCAACCCGCCGAGCGGCTGGTTCGTCAACGCCAACAACGACCCGGCGGGCACCACCCTGAACAACAACCCGCTCGACCAGCTCCGGCCCACCGGCGGCATCTACTACCTCAACCACGCCTACGCCCAGGGCACCCGGGCCGGCCGCATCACCGACCTGCTGAAGGCCGAGGTGGCAGCGGGCAACGTGACGCCGGCGGACATGGAGCGCATCCAGGCCGACGTGGTGATGCTCGACGCCCAGGTGCTGGTGCCCCACATCGTGGCGGCGCTGGCCCACCTCGGACCCGGCGCGGTGAGCGCGGAGGTGGCCGAGGCGGTCGGGCGGCTCGCCGCCTGGGACGGCTGGGCGCCTACCGGCATCGAGCAGGGCTGGGACGCCTCGGACGTCGACGGCCAACGCCGGGCGCCGAGTGCGGAGGAGGTGGCGGCCTCGATCGCGGCGACCATCTACTCGACGTGGCGCGGACAGATGATCCAGAACACGATCGACGCCACCATCGCGCCGCTGAACCTGCCGGAGCCGGACAGCCGCAGCGCCATCATCGCGCTGCGCCACCTGCTGGAGAGCTTCCCGTCGGAGCTGGGGGTGGGGGCCTCGGGGCTCTATTTCTTCGCCGGCGGCAGCGGCGCCACGCCGGCCGAGCAGCGCGATTCGCTCATCCTCGACAGCCTGGCCGACGCCCTGGCGCTGCTCGCCTCGCCGGCGTTCGCACCCGCCTTCGGAGGTTCCACCGACCAGGACGACTACCGCTGGGGCTTGCTCCACCGCGTCGTGCTGGACCATCCGCTGGGGCCGCCGTTCTCGATTCCGCCGGCCGGCGGTGCCTTCGACCCGGCCCTGCCGCCGGGCCTGCCGGGCATCCCGGTGGACGGTGGCTTCGGCGTCGTCGATGCCTCCAGCCACTCGGCCCGGGCCGATGGTCTGAACGAGTTCATGTTCGGCTCCGGTCCGGTGCGCCGCTACGTCGGTGAGCTGGGGGCGGCCCCCGGCGGCACGATGGCGGTGACCGCGCTGCCCGGCGGCGAGAGCGGCACCCTGGGGAGCCCCTTCTACTTCAACCTGCTCCCCCTCTGGCTCACCAACGACGGCTACGCGGTGATCCAGACCAACGCCGAGGTCGTCGATACCGCCCTGGTGCGCACGATCTACGTGCCGGCACCGTAGGGGCTAGCATTCAGCAGGCCGGCGGCGGCGTAGCCCAGAGCCGCCGCCGGCGTCAGGCCGAGCCCGGATTGACCCAAGGTCGCGTTGCACACCTCTACGAACCGTTCGATCCCCGGGACCACATGGCCTGGCGGCCGCCCGTGTCGTCTCGGTCAAGCGACCGGCAGGGATGGCGGGAGCGGGGGGACGGCGTGACCCGGGGCGGTTCGCTCGCCCGCCCCGTCCCGGGCCAGCACCACCAGGCTCAGGTCGTCGGCGAGGCGGCGATCGCGGCGGTGGCGGTCGAGGGCCGAGAGCAGCCGGTCGCGCACCGTGGCCGGCGAGCCGCCGTGGCCGAGGCACGCGGTGACGCCCGCGAAGCCGAAGGCGCGGTCCTCCGGGTCCACCGCCTCGGGCAGGCCGTCGGTGTAGAGCAGCAACAGGTCGCCCGGCGCGAGTACGGTGCGGCGGGCGGTGGCGCCCACCTCCGGGCGCAGGCCGAGGGGGAAGCTGCCGCAGCCGAGCTCCTCGAGCTCGCCGGAGGCGCGGCGCAGCAGCGGGTAGGGGTGGCCGGCGCAGAGGTACTCGAGCTCACCCGTGGCGGGGTCGAGCAGAGCCAGGAAGGCGGTGAAGAAGCTGCGGCGGTCACCGGTCCGCGCCAGCGCCCGGTTGAGCAACTCCGCCACCCGCTCCGGGGCGGGGTCGATGTCGAGGGCCGTGTGCAGGCTCGCGTTGGCGATCGCCATCAGCAGGCCGGCGGCCATGCCATGACCGCTGGCGTCGCCGATCACCAGCGCTAGCCGGCCGTCCGGCAGCGGCCGGAAATCGTAGTAGTCCCCGCCCACCTCGTTGGCGGTGCGGTAGACGTGGGCGAAGCGCCAGCCGGGGAGCTCCGGCGCCGTGCGGGGCAACAGGTCGCCCTGAAGCTGCCGGGCGACCTCCAGCTCGTCCCGCACCCGCACCCGGTCCACCAGCTCCAGAGCGAGCAGGAAGACGAGGCCGGCGACGCTGGCGAGCAGCCACCAGGGGCCCCAGTCGAGGGAGAGTCGGGTGCCGTCGTAGGTGAAGGCGAGCCCACCGCCGCTCAGCGCGCCGAGGAGGGCCGCGGCGAGAGCGGCGGCGAACAGCAGGCGGCGCGCCGGCGACAGCTTCGAGGACAGCCCGAGCAGGAAGCTGCGGACGTTGCCCGCCCAGCGCCGCAGCCCGGAGGTCCCATCCTGCGCCTCCTGGTCCCGCGTGAGCACCGCCCACGCCTCGGCGGCATCCTGGCGGAACAGCCGCCGCACGTCCTCCTCGCGCAGCCCCGCGGTGTAGTCGCGATAGAACGCCCGCAGGCGAGCGGCCCGCGCGCGGACACCGGCACCTGCCGCTGGAGTGGCCATCGGGAGGATCTACGCAGAGCGTGCCGAGAGGTTCATGCCGTTGCTCCACGCCGCCCCGGCGGTCGTCAGCTCGGAAGCGAAGGCGCTCAGTCCGCCGAGGCGGTCTCCCGTTGCGTCTCCCGTTCCTGGGCCCGCCGGGCCTCGGCGACCAGGTCGAAGGCCTCGACGCGCATCTTGGCGCGCTGGGCGTCTTCCTCCGGGAAGAAGGGGCGGTAGCCGAGCTGGTCCTCGTCGAAGGTGTAGGGCTTCATCAGCTCGGGCTTGCCGACGATCGACTGCTCGCGGTTGAAGTACGCCATGTCGTAGTTGTTCGACATGATGATCGCTTCCTCCGGGCAGGCGTCCACGCAGTAGCCGCAGAAGATGCAGCGGAGCATGTCGATCTCGTAGACCAGCGGGTACTTCTCGATGTTCTCGTCCGGGTGCTCGCCGGCCACGATGTGGATGCACTCGGCCGGGCAGGCCTGGGCGCACAGGTAGCAGGCGACGCAGCGCACCGAGCCGTCGGGCCGGGTGGTGAGGATGTGGTGGCCGCGGTAGCGGTGGCTGTACTGGCGGCGCTCCTCGGGGTACTCGATGGTGTAGCTGGTGCGCCGGCCGAAGAGGTTGCCGAAGAAGTGCTTGATCGTCACCCCCAGGCCCTGCAGCAGCGGCAGGTACATCTTCTCGGCCAGGGTGTAGCGGCGCGGCTCGACCTCGGTCGGGTGGCCCCCGATGGCGAGGTTCGTCCGCGGCGGCGGCGGCGTGGCGTCGAACTCGCGCTCGTTCATCGTTCCAGCTCTCCGGCAATCACGTTGAGCCCGCCCAGCGTCGCGATGGCGTCCGACAGGGAGCCGCCGTTGACCAGCTTGGGGAAGGCCGAGAAGATCGGGAAGCACGGCGGGCGCACCTTGATGCGGTAGGGCTTGCCGGAGCCGTCGCTGATCACGTAATAGCCGAGTTCGCCGTTGGCCCCCTCCACCATTCCGTAGCGCTCGCCGGGCGGCACCTGGATGCCGTCCATGACCAGCTTGAAGTGGTAGATCATCGCCTCCATCTGGTTGTAGGCGGCATCCTTCGGCGGCAGCGCCACGTGCGGGTCGTCGACGATCACCGGCCCCGAGGGCATGCCGCGATCGAGGAGCTGGCGGATGATCTTGAGCGACTCGCGCATCTCGAGCATGCGGATGCGGTAGCGGTCGTAGACGTCGCCGCCGTAGAGCACCGGCACCTCGAAGTCGACGGTGCCGTAGAGGTCGTAGGGGTGGGCGCGGCGCACGTCGTAGCCGACGCCGGAGGCGCGCAGGCACGGACCCGTCCAGCCCCAGTTCACCGCGTCGGCGCCGGAGATGGTGGAGACCCCCACCGAGCGGTCGAGCCAGATGCGGTTCTTGTCGACCAGCTTCTCGACGTCGGTGATGAACGGCGGAATGATCTCGAGGAGCTTCTCGCAACGAGCCACGAAGTCCGGCGGCAGGTCCGCCATCAGGCCGCCGATGCGCGTGCCCGACACGGTGAGCCGAGCGCCGAAGCAGGACTCCAGCAGCCCGTAGATCTCCTCCCGGATCTGGAACAGGTACCAGAAGTTGGTCAGCCCGCCGACGTCGACCAGCGTCGAGCCGTTGCAGACGCAGTGGTCCATGATGCGGGAGAACTCCGACAGGATGGTGCTCGCCCACACCGCCTTGGGCGGCGCCTCGATGCCCAGCATCGCCTCCACCGTGCGGCAGTAGCCGACGTTGTTGATGAACGCCGAGCAGTAGTTGAGCCGGTCGGTGTAGGGGATCACCTGGTTCCAGGTGTGGGTCTCCGACATCTTCTCGAAGCAGCGGTGGAGGTAGCCGATCTCCACGTCGCTGCCGACGATCGTCTCGCCGTCGAGCACCGCCATCAGCCGGAAGGTGCCGTGCATCGCGGGGTGCGACGGGCCGATGTTGATCGTCATGCGCTCGAACAGGTCGTCCTCGGCCTCCGTGTCGTAGCCCTCGAGGAAGACGAACTTCGGCTGGTAGATGAGATCCTCGGTGAGGATCCAGCGGCGCACCGCGTCGTAGTCCTTGCGCAGCGGATGACCGTGGAATCCCTCGTGGCAGAGGATGCGTGACGGGTTCGGATGCCCCTCGATCTGGAAGCCGAACATGTCGTACATCTCGCGCTCGAACCAGTTGGCGCCCTGCCACACCGGGATGACGCTCGGCACGCGGGGGTCCGACTCCGGCAGCGGCACCTTCAGGCGCAGCCGCTCGCCGCGGGGGATCGAGTACAGGTGGTAGACCGCCTCGAAGCGCTCCTCGCGCTCGGGGTAGTCGACGCCGCAGGCATCGAGCAGGAGGTCGAACTGCATCTCCGGCGCGTCGTGCAGCTCGCGACAGACGTCGACCAGCACGTCGCGGTCGACGATCCAGGTGGGTTGGTCGGGTCCCGCCGGGGCACCGGACCGGGTGGGGTCGACCCCCTCCTCGGTCACGACGCTGCCGGCCGGGAACCGGTCAAGCAGGGAGGACGCCGCCAGAGCCGGCACTTTCTCTCTCCTCGTCCGCGGCGGCTCCGCGCGTCTCGGCGGACGTGCTGCGACGGTAACGATCCTTGTCGCGAGCCACCTTTTCCTTGAGCTGGAGGATGCCGTGGATCAGCCCCTCCGGCGACGGTGGGCACCCGGGCACGTAGACGTCCACCGGAATGATCTCGTCGATGCCCTGCATCACGTGATAGGCGCGGTAGAAGCCGCCGGAGCAGGCGCAGGCGCCCATCGACACCACCCACTTCGGCTCCGCCATCTGGTCGTAGATCTTCTTCAAGACCGGCGCCATCTTGTCGTTGATGGTGCCGGCGACGATCAGGATGTCGCTCTGGCGTGGCGAGAAGCGCACCACCTCGGAGCCGAAGCGCGACATGTCGTAGTGGGACGATACCGTGCTCATGAACTCGATCGCGCAGCAGGCCGTGCCGAAGGGGAACGGCCAGAAGCTGTGGCGCTGAGCCCAGTCCTCCAGCTTCTCGAGCCGGGTGGTCATCCAGTTCTGGCCAGTCATGGTCGTCGAGCTCTCCTTCCTCGCGGCGGCGCGCCTCGAGGGGATGGTACCACGCATGTGCGCGCCGGTCACAAGCTTGCTAAGTGGTGAGGGAGCAGCAGTTTGAGGGGTTTCGCGGCGTGGACCGCTCCCGCCTCTTTGCAACGCTCGGGGCGGGGGCGGGATTCCCGCGTCCGGCGCTCCCTCAGCCCTTGTGGGTGCCGGTGCCGGCGTCGACCTCCGCGGGCAGGGCGACGTCGCCCTGGGCCGCCATGAAGCGGTCGCGTAGCGCCTCGAGGCGACGCAGCTGCTCCTTCTGGCTGGCGATCACCGCCAGCACCGCGTCGCCCGAGTCGGGGCTCACCTCGCGCAGCATCTTCGGGTAGAGCACCTCGTTCTCGTAGCGCTCGGTGGAGATGGCCTGGGCGATGTCGAGCCCCTCGCCCTTGACCTGGCCGGCCGTCTCCAGCAGCCGCATGGCCAGCAGGTCCTTCTGGGCCGCCATGTCGAGCCACTCGCGGGCCAGGTTCGGCAGGCCTTCGGCCTCGGCGCGCTCGGCGTAGGCCCGGTAGCGGGCGGCGCTCGCCGCCTCCGCCGTGAAGCCGGTCTTCAGGTGCTCTTGATCGCGGGGAATCCTCGACACCGTCTCTCCTCCTGACGTTCGCGCTAAGCTCCAGCGAAAGGGATGGCCAGCGGGTTGCCGGCAGCAGCGACCGGCAGCCGACCGGGCCCGGCCGCGGCGGCCGACGTGGGCGCGATCCCAGGCTGCCGCAGCCATTGTACGCACAACGCCGCCGCCGGAACAATCGCCGCGCCGGCCTCGTAGTAGCCGCAGGCCGCCGGACACCGATGCGCCACCGCACGCCCCGCCTCCCCACGCCCCGGTCCCCCTGGTGAAGAAACGACGCCTCCTGCTCGCCGCGCTCTCCGTGCTGGCCCTCGGGCTGGCCTTGGCCGCGGCGGGGCTGCCGGTGGTCTCGGCGCTGGCAGGGGCGGTGGCGGTGGGCGTGGTGCTGCTGCTCGTCGCCTGGATCGCCTGGCGGCTGCTGCGGGTCCTGCTGTGGAAGGTGGGACGTCGCCTCGCCTTCTCCTACTTTCTCGTCGGGGTGCTGCCGGTGCCCCTGGTGCTGCTGGTCCTGGGGCTGTCGGCCTACATCGTCGCCGGCCAGTTCCTCGGCCACCTGTGGCGCGACGCCGCCGGCGGCCTGGCCGCCGAGCTGCGCGCGGAGGCGGCGCTGCGGCTCGCCGGGGTGTCGGCGGACGAGGGACCGGCAGCCGGCGGGACCGAGGCCGACGCAGCGGACGCCGTCGCCGGCTCCCGGCCGGAGGGTCCGGCGGTGGCGATCGGCCTCTACCGCGACGGCCGCCGGGTGGCCGGCGACGCGCGGCTGCCCGCAACCTGGCCCGCCTGGCTCGCCGCGGCGCAGCGCCAGGGACCGGTGTTCGTCGACCGGGGAGACCGCCAGCCGGCACTGGCCGCCGCCGCCGGCAGCGCGGCACGCGGCGCCGTGGCGCTCCACGCCGGCGACCTCGCCCGGACGCTCTCGGAGCGCAGCGGGATCTGGGTGGAGCTCTACGGGCCGGCCGCCGAGGACACCGCGATGCCGGTGAACCTGCAGGTGCTGGGGCGTGAGGTGGCGCTGCAGACCGACCCGCGCCGCACCACCGACGACGCCGCCGACGCCTTCTTCGCCCGCCACGCCGGCACCGCGGCCGACGCCGGCCTCCTCGAACGCCTGTGGAACCGCCCCTTCCTGTGGTGGGGCGAGCTCGCCGGCCCGCTCCACGCCCTCGCCGACGGCGCCCGGGTGGCGGAGAGCTTCGGCGTGCGGCTGCACGCGCCCCCCGCGAGACTGCGCGACTCGGTGATCTCCGCCTCGGCCGAGGTGGACCTCGGGGTGTGGAGCTCCCTGCTCGTCTTCGCCTTCCTGCTCTTCGACATCTACCTGGTGGCGGCGCTGTTCGCCGTCGCCATGATCTACACCCTCACCCGGGCGGTGAACCGCCTGTCGCGCGCCACGGCCGCGGTGCGCGAGGGCGACTTCTCCGTGCGCATCCCGGTGCGCCGCAGCGACCAGATCGGCGAGTTGCAGCGCTCCTTCAACCAGATGGCCGGCAACCTGGAGCACCTGGTGGCCGCCGCCGCCCAGAAGGAGCTGCTGGAAAAGGAGCTCGCCATCGCGCGAGACCTCCAAAAGCGGCTGCTGCCACGGAACCTGCCCGCCGGCGAGGGGGTGGAGTTCGCCACGCTGTTCGAGCCGTCGGCGGCGATCGGCGGCGACTACTTCGACGTGCTGCGGCTCGACGACCAGCGCCTGGCGGTGATCGTGGCCGACGTCTCTGGCCACGGCCTGCCCACCGGCCTGCGCATGGCGATGCTCAAGGCGGCGCTGACGATCCTGGTGGAGACCGCCACTCCGCCGGAGGAGATCCTGCGCCGCCTCGACGCCCTGGTGCGCCTCGACGAGGACGGCCGCTACTTCGTCACCGCGACCCTGGCTCTCATCGACTTCCGCGCCGGCACCCTGGAGCTCACCAACGCCGGCCACCCGCCGACCTACCTGGTGCGGAGCGGTGCCCCGGTGCGCGAGATCCTGCTGCCCGGCTCGCCCCTCGGCGGTCTGGGCCGCACCTACGGTCGGGAAACGCTGCCGCTCGCCTCCGGCGACGTGCTGGTGTGGCTCTCCGACGGCCTGATCGAGGCCCGCGACGACGACGACGAGCCGTTCGGCTACCACGGTGTCATGGCGACGCTCGCCGAAGCCACCGGCGAGGGCGCCACCGCGGTGCGCGACCGCCTGGTGGCCGCCGTGCGCCTGCACACCGGCGGCCGCCGCCAGGACGACGACCGCACGCTGGTGGTGATGCGCTACCAGCAGCCGGCCGAGGGAGCCGCGCGGACGGAATGAGGCCGCTCGGCGAATGTTCTCAGCCGTCGGGCGGCGGCTCCAGGAGACCCAGGTCGAGGGGATGCCCGGCGGCGACGGCGAAGCGGGCGACGATGCGCTCCTCGACCATCGCCGCCCAGGTTCCGGGCGGCAGGTACCGCACCTCGAAGGCGCCGTCGGCGTCGAGCCGGGTCCACACGCCGCCGGCCGTGCCGGCCCCTCCCCCCGCGCCGGCCAGCGGCACCAGGCGCAGCTCGCCCGCCTCGGCTCCGGCCGCCAGCCGTCCGCCCACCCAGGTATCCGGCAGCTCGAGGTCGAGGCGGTCGCCCCGGAAGTCGAACGGCACGCGGGCCAGCGGTACGGTGACGCCGGGGCCGGCGAGGCGCAGGGAGAGCGCCTCGCCCTCGCCCCGCAGCACGTCGAAGGCCGTCTCGCCGCCGGCGCCGGTGCCGTAGCGGCGCTGGCCGCGCGGTCCCTTGGCGGTGAGCGACCAGCCCGGCGGCAGGGCCCGGCTCAGCCGCACCTCCAGGCGCGGTCGCGGCTCGCCGAAGCGCACCGTCACCGTCTCCCCCGGCCGCACCGTCGCCCGGCGGATCGTGCGGCCCGAGTGCACGGTGATGGTGGAGCCCTCGGTGGAGACCTCCTCCAGGTAGACGTCGTAGTGCCCTGACGCGAGCGGCGGCGACAGCGCTTCGCCACGGGAGTCGGCGAGGAAGAGGCCCGCGTCGCTCGGACCCTGGACCGACAGCGAGCAGCCGCCGCACGGCGCGTCCAGCTCCTCGTTCCACACCACGGCCCGGATGTACCCCGCCCGGCCGAGGGTCAGCCGCAGCGGCTCGCCGGAGGCGAGGTCCTCCGGCTCCAGCCCGACGCGGGTGGCTGCGTAGCCGTCGGCGGTCAGCTCCAGCTCCAGAGGACGCTCGGGATCGGCCGCGAAGCCGAAGGCGCCGTCCGCGCCGGTGGTCGCGTCGACGGCGCCGGGTGGGTCCAGCGCCACCAGCCGCACGCCGGCCACCGGGCCGGCGCCGCCCGCGTCCACCACCTCGCCGGCCACCTCCACCCCGGGCGCCAGCGCCAGCTCGCCGAGATCGCGCGTCTCGCCGGGGGCGAGCTCCACGGCGAGATCGCGGACGGTGAAGCCGGGAGCGGCGAGGGTCAGCCGGTGAGCTCCAGGCGGCAGCTCCGGCAGCTCGACGCGGCCTTCGTGGTCGGTGGCGGCGCGCGGATGGGGCGGCGGGCGCAGCCCCGGATCGCGGGCCGGGCGGGGCTCGGCCGCGCGGGCGACGAGCACCGCTCCCGCCACCGGCTCGCCCTCGCCGTCCACCACCCTTCCGGCAACGGTCGCGGCCCGGATCAGGGGGCACTCGACGAAGGGGGGCGGCGCCTCGAGCTCGACGCGACCCGGCAGGTGGACCGGTCCGAAGCATTCGACCTCGACGGGTCCCTGCGCTGTCAGGCCACCGAGCTGGGCGTATCCTTCGTCGTCGGCTTTGGCGGTGGCCCCGATCCCCTCCTGGCCCTCACGGGGACTCGGCTGGTGGACGCGCACCACGGCGGCCGGTACCGGCGCACCGCGGTCATCGACGGCGAGGATCTCCAGGGTGTTGCCGCGGTCGATCTCCCACTCGCCGAGGTCCAGCACCGGCTCGGCGGCGGCCCGCAGCCGCTCCGGCGCGGGGACTTCCATCGCGCGCCGATACGAGCGTCCCCAGGGAGCCTGCACCTCGATCCAGTAGGGGCCGGCGGCGAGCGGCGGCAGCTCGGCCGTGCCGTTCTCGGCACTGGCCGTGACGCGCACCAGCTCGCCGTCGCGCAACGCCAGGGGCATCACCACGTTGCGGCGCGCGTCGACACCTGCCGGCGTCACCGATACGCGGGCGCCGGCGATCGGCTCGCGACCGCTCGCCAGCCGCACCCGCACCGCCACGCCCTCGCCCCGGTCCACCGCCAACTCGGTGTCGCCCGGCAGGAAGCCCCGTCGGCAGCCGACGGCGTGGCCGCCGCCCCCGGAACACACCAACCACAGCTCGTCGCCGCCGGCGAGGGCCACCCGCTCGTCGGGCGACTCCAGCACGAAGTGCCGTGGCGGATCGAGAAAACGGGTGAGCGGGACCGCCTCGATCCAGGCCGGCTCCGGAGGCGGAACCGCCGCCGGCGCGCTCGCCACCAGCAACGGCAGCAGCAGGGACCAGCGAATCACGGCGCTCCTACTCGCACTGATAGACGCAGGTCACGGAGCAATCACCGCTGCTGGGGCAGGTGCACGACGCCGACAGCGAACAACCGCCCGAGGGTCCCGGGCAGCCACAGTTGTTCCGGGAACAGGTTTCGCACGCATCCAGCACCGGAGCGATTCCCGGACTCTTGTCGGCGGCCGCCACACCGCCCTGCTCCGGCGGCAGCTCGACCGGGCCGAAGGACAGCGGCAACATCAGGGCGACGGCCAAGACGGCGGTCAGGACGATCAACAGGCGCTTCATTCCAATCCCTCCCGTGGCTGGGTCCTGCTGGTCGAAGAGGATGCGTCTTGGAGCGGTTCCACGGTGGTGCAGCCAGGGCCGGGAACGCTGGAGCTGTCGTAGAGCACCAGCCAACCGTCCGTGACGGTGAAGACGCGGGTGCAGCAGGCAGCGCCGAGCGAGATGCGGCGCTGGCGCAGTCCGCCGTCGGCAGGCAGCTCGGTCAGGTGGGCCGAGCGGCGGTCGTCGCCGCAGGCGGTGACCACGTACCCGGTGCCCCGCTCGTCGAGGGCGAGGCGGAGAATCAGGTAGCGGGCTGGAGAGGTGCGGCCTTCCCGGCGGGCCGCGGCATCGGAGGTGCGCAGCGCCGCCTCCAGATCGCGACGCCGCGGATTGTCCACCTGGGCCCGGGCGACGCGGCGGCCTTCGGCATCGAACACCTGGATATCACCCGTGAAGCTATCCTGGGTCCACAAACGATTCCGCTCGGCGTCGTGCTCCAGCAGGACGCTGCGCACCAGGTAGACACCAGCCTCGGGAACTGCGACCGGCTCCTCCTCGCCGAAGGCCGCCATCCGCGCGCCGCGCGCGAGGTTCCAGATCTCCACCCGGTGGCGGCTCGCCACCGGCGAAACCGCCACCTCGTCGGCAGAGATCCAGGCGACGTCGGCGGCCTCGTCGGGGAGCGCCAATCGGGCCACCTCGCCGCCGGGTCGCGCCCAGCGCAGCTCGCGGCCACCGAGGGCGAGGGCGGCCACCCCCCACTCCCGGTCGGCGTCCACGGCGGCGAGGTCCTGCGGCACGGGCAGCACCGCCACGACCTCGCCACTCGGGGCGTGCACGCGCACCTCTCCACCGTCCCAGGCCCAGAGGTGTCCGCTGCGGTCGAGGCCGGCATCCCGGGCCGTCAACGCGGCCAGGAATGCGGGTGCCGTGGGCTCGCCGGATGCGGAGGGGACCGGCTCCGCCACGACGATCTCCGCCGCGCCACGCTCCGCCGCCGACGCGCAGCCGCTCGCGAGCATCGAAATCGCAAACACGAATACGCAAAGCATTCTCATTGTCTGTAAGGTGCGCGCTCTACCGGGAAGCGGGACAGCGCCCGCTCGCTCAAAAAAGGACCGGTACGGAACGTCTGCCTCCGGAGACTAGCAGATCTCCGAAGAGAGAATAAATCTCGCCGAGGCGCTACAGGAGGGTCGCCAGCCGGTCGGCCATGCCGAGGGTGGTGAAGATGCGGCGCACGTAGGTGCGCGTCTCGCGGTAGGGGGGGATGCCGCGGTAGCGGTCCACGGTGCCCTCACCGGCGTTGTAGGCGGCGAGCGCCAGGGCGATGTCGCCGTCGAAGCGCTCGAGGAGCCAGCGCAGGTAGCGGGTGCCGGCGTCGAGGTTCTTCTCCGGATCGAAGATCTCGTGGGCGGCGACGCCGAAGCGGCGGGCGGTGGCCGGCATGAGCTGCATCAGGCCGCGGGCGCCCTTGTGGCTCACCGCGCCGACGTCGTAGGCCGACTCGGCGCGGACCAGCGCCGCGACCAGCGCCGGGTTCACCTCGTGGCGGCGGGCAGCGGCGTAGATCAGGTGACCCACCGGGCTGTCGGGCACCGGCTGATCCTCGGCGAAGCGCCAGGCGAAGCCGGCGGGTGCCGCCGGCTCGGCTGCGGCGACCGCCGGCTCACCCGGCTCCGGCGGAATCACCTCGTCGTCGACCACCCGCTCGACGCGCGCCAACGGCAGCGTGAGCTGGCCACCGCGCCAAAGCTCCACCCGCACCCGCTCGCCCTGCACCTGGTAGGCGCGGGCCTTGAGGTGCCGCCCGTCCTCCAGGATCACCAGCTCCGCCGCCGCGACCGCCGGCAGCAGCAGGGCGAGGGTGCCGGCGAGGGCGGCGGTCGGCAGGAGGCGGCGCGGATTTCTCATGACGAACGGCAGGACGGGCGGTCTCCTCGATCGCGGCGATGGATTCCCGGGAGGCGGCGGCTGCGTGGATTCTAACCGATGGGCCGCGGCAACGATTCCTCGCCTCCCCCACCCCTTTCTACGCCCGCGGATGGAAGGTGTCATAGAGACTCTTGAGGCGCTGCTGGTGGATATGGGTGTAGATCTGGGTGGTGGAGATGTCGGCGTGGCCGAGCATCATCTGCACCGCCCGCAGGTCGGCCCCGTGCTCCAGCAGGTGGGTGGCGAAGCTGTGGCGCAGCACGTGGGGCGAGACCTCGCGCACGCCGGCGCCGCGGGCGTGGCCCTTGAGGATCTTCCAGAAGCCCTGGCGGGTCATCGGATCGCCGAGGCGGTTGACGAACACCACCTCGTGGCGCCCCCGGGCGAGCTCCGGCCGCACCTCGGCGAGGTAGCGCACCAGCCAGCCCAGCGCCTGCTCGCCGAGCGGCACGATGCGCTCCTTGGCCCCCTTGCCGGGGATCAGCAGGAAGTCGACCTCGCGCCGCCCCTCCCGGTTGGCGCCGAGGCCCTGCAGGTGGCCGAGCTTCAGCCCCACCAGCTCGCTGACCCGCAGGCCCGAGGCGTAGAGCACCTCGAGCATCGCCTTGTCGCGCAGGCCGCGCGGAGTGGCCGGGTCCGGCGCCGCCAGCAGGCGCTCGACCTCCTCCTCGCTCAGCACCCGGGGCAGCGCCTGGAGCAGGCGCGGGGGCAGGAGATTGACCGCCGGGTCGTCGGCCCGCTCGCCCTCGCCGACCAGGTGGGCGTAGAAGCCGCGGATCGAGGACAGCGCCCGGCGCACCGAGCGGGGCGCGAGACCCTGCCGCCGCAGCCGCCGCAGGTGGGCGGAGAGCGCCGCCGGCTGGGCGGTGAGCAGGTCGTCGCCGTGGGTCGCCAGGTCCTCCCCGAGGCGCACCAGGTCGCGGCGGTAGGCGGCCACCGTGTGGGCGGAGAGGCCCCGCTCCACCGCCAGGCCGTCGAGCCAGCGGCCCACCACCCGCTTCCACAACGGCTCCGCGGGACGGGGCGATCCGTCTGGATGCCGCGGGGTCTCCGGCGGGTCGGCCGGGGGCTCGGCCCGGCGGGTGCTCAACGCCGCGACGCCGCCCCGAAGAACGGGTTCGCCGTGCGCTCCTCGGCGAGCGCGGTGGCGGGGCCGTGGCCGGGGTGGAGGGTCCAGTCGCCGTCGAGGGCGAACAGGCGCTCGTGGATCGAGCGCTCGAGCGCCGCGAAATCGCCGCCCGGCAGGTCGGTGCGGCCGATGCCGCGGTGGAAGATCGTGTCACCGACCAGGGCGCTGCGGCTCTCGCCGTGCAGCAGACACACCCCGCCGGGAGTGTGGCCGGGGGTGTGGAGCACCTGGAGCTCGACGCCGGCGACCGCCACCGTCTCGCCGTCCTCCCAGAAGCGCTCCGGCTCCGGGCAGGGCCGGGCGCCGAGCAACGGCCAGAGCTCCGGCATCTGCCGCTCGCGCAGCAGGAACAGGTCGTCGCGATGCACCGTGATGCCGATGCCGTAGCGCTCGGCGAGGTGGGCGCAATGGGCGATGTGGTCGAGGTGGCCGTGGGTCAGCAGGATCGCCTCGGGGCGCCAGCCCCGCTCGTCGAGGTGACGGGCGATCTCGTCGCTGCCGCCGCCGGGATCGACGATCGCCACCGCCGGCGGCACGCCGACGACGTACGGGTTCTCGGCGAACGGGCCGACGGTGAAGCGGGCGAGCAGCACGGCGCGGGGCGGGCCCCCGGCTCAGGAGCCCTGCGGCACCGCGGCACCGCGGCGCTCGCAGATGGCGAGCACCTCGTGCTCCTCGAGCACGTGGTCCGACTGCTTGGCGGCGCGAAAGATCTCGGCCACCAGGGCGCCGTCCGCGGCGATGGAGCGCTCCTCGAGCCAGTAGACGACGTTCGACTCGCCGCTCATCGGCCCGACCTCGATGGACTGGCGCCGCCCGACGAGGCTCGCCGGCACCGAGGAGTAGACGCGGTCGGCGAGCCACTCGTCGCCGCGCCCGCGGGCCTTGATGATGGCCGCCGCGTGCACCCCGGTCCCGGTGCGGAAGGCGTCGCGCCCGAACACCGGGTAGTTGTCCGGCAGCGGCACGCCGGTGTCGGCCGCCACCCGGCTGCAGTACTCGGCGAGGCGGGTGAGGTCGCGGTCGATCCAGCCGAGGAGCTGCATGTTGACGAGCAGCAGGTCGATGGGCGTGTTGCCCACCCGCTCCCCGATGCCCACCGCCGTGCCGTGCAGGCGGTCGGCGCCGGCCGCGGCGGCGGCCAGCGAGTTGATCACCGAGAGCCCCCGGTCCTTGTGGCCGTGCCAGTCGACCTGGATGTCGTCGCCGACCACACCGCGCACGAAGCGCACCAGATTGGCGGCGCCGGCCGGGGTGGCGTGGCCGACGGTGTCGGCGACGCAGACGCGCCGGGCCCCGGCGTCCACCGCCTCGCGGTAGAGGCGGCGCAGGTCCTCCGGGTTGGCGCGGGTGGTGTCCTCGGTGACGAACATCACCGGCAGGCCCTGCTCCACCGAGAAGGTCACCGCCTCGCGGGTGAGCCGCAGCATCCGGTCGAGGTCCCACGACTCGGCGTACTGGCGGATGGGGCTCGAGCCGATGAAGCAGGCCACCTCGATGGGCAGACCGACCTGTTGCGCGATGTCGGCGATGGGCTGAATGTCGGCCACCATGGTGCGGGCGGCGCAGTTGGCCTGGACCGGCAGGCGGTGGTCGACGATCTCGCGGGCGAGACGGGTGACCTGCTCGACCACGTGGGGGCCGGCGCCGGGCAACCCGATGTCCGCCGCCTCGATGCCGAGACCGGCGATCATGTGGAGGATCTCCACCTTGGCCTCGAGCGACGGCGAGCGCACCGAGGGCGACTGCAGCCCGTCGCGCAGCGTCTCGTCGTCGAGCTCCACCTTGCCCCGGGCGGGCACCAGCTCGCCGTCGCCGGCGGTGTTCCAGTCGTAGATGAGGTCGGATTCGCGCAGTTGCATCGTCGGGAGCCCTCCCAGGCCCGGCGCGAGTATACCGCCCCGCCGGGCCCGGCGGGCTCCGCCACCGCGCAGTTCGAGCCCCCTCCGCGCTACAGCCCCTCGCTCATCAGCTCGGTCAACCGCGCATTGAACGCCACCGGGTCCGGCACCTCCGAGCCCTCCGCGAGGTAGGCGTAGCCGAGCAGGAGCTGGGCGTAGCGGGAGACCACCTCGTCGGAGCCCTCGCCGTCGGCGCGGCTCTCCAGCTTCTGCACGATGGCGTGCTCCGGGTTGAGCTCCAGGATGCGGCGCTGCTTGGCGCCGCCGCCCTTGCCCTTCTGCAGCAGCCGCTCGAGCTGCGGGCTGTAGTCGTGCTCCGCCCCCACCAGGCAGGCCGGCGAGGTGGTGAGGCGCGACGACAGGCGCACGTGCTTGACGTGCTCGTCCAGGGCCTTCTGCAGCCGGTCGAGCAGCGGGCGCAGCGTCTCCTCGCGCTCCTTCATCGCCTTCTCGCGCTCCTCGCGCTCCTCCTTCGGCCCGAGGTCCACCTCGCCCTTGACCGCCGACTTCAGCCGCTTGCCGTCGTACTCGTGGAAGGTCTGCACCAGCAGCTCGTCCACCGGGTCGGTCATGAACAGCACCTCGATGCCGCGCTCGCGGAAGGCCTCGAGGTGGGGAGAGCTCTCCGCCACCTCGCGGGATTCGGCGGTGACGTACCAGATCACCTCCTGGTCCTCCTTCATCCGCTCGCGGTAGCCGGCGAGGCTGGTGAGCTTCTCCGGGTCGGCGGACGACGGGTAGCGCAACAGCGGCAGGAGCTTGTCGCGGTGGGCGTAGTCCTCGCTCACCCCCTCCTTGATGGCGCGGCCGAGCTCGCGCCAGAAGGTCAGGTACTTGTCCGGCTCCTTGTCGGCCATCTCGTTCAGGCGGTCGAGGATGCGCCGCGTCAGGCCCTTCTGGATCAGCGCGATCTGGCGGTCGGTCTGCAGCATCTCCCGCGAGACGTTGAGCGGCAGGTCGGGCGAGTCGACGACGCCCTTGACGAAGCGCAGGTAGTGGGGCAGCAGCTCCTCGGCCGCCTCCTTGATCTGCACCCGGCGCACGTAGAGCTGGAGCCCCGGCTTGGAGCCGACGTAGAACAGGTCGTAGGGCGCCTGGGACGGGATGAACAGCAGCGCCTGGTACTCGAAACGGCCCTCGGCCTTCACCCGGATGGTCTCCAGCGGGTCGTTCCAATCGCCGGAGACGTGCTTGTAGAGCTCGGCGTAGTCCGCGTCGGTGACCTCCGCGGGGTCGCGGGTCCACAGCGGCTGCATCGAGTTGAGGCGCTTGTCCTCGACGGTCTTCTCCGCCGCCTTCTCCTCGACCTCGGACGATTCGGTCGGCTTCTCCCGTTCCACCGGCAGCACGATCGGGTAGGCGACGAAGTCCGAGTAGCGGCGCACGATGCGCGACAGCACCCACTCGTCGGTGAAGTCGGCGAGGCCCGCCTCCTCGTCGACCGGCTTGAGGTGCAGGGTGATCGAGGTGCCGGGGGTGGCGCGCTCGGCGGCGGCGATGGTGAAGGTGCCGTCGCCGGAGGACTCCCAGCGGGTGGCCTCCGTCTCGCCGGCCCGGCGGGTCACCAGCTCCACCCGGTCGGCCACCATGAAGGACGAGTAGAAGCCGACGCCGAACTGGCCGATCAGCTTCTCGATGGAGGTGTCCTGCTGGGCGGTGCGCAGCTTCTCCACCAGCTCCCGCGTGCCCGACTTGGCGATGGTGCCGATGTTGGCGATCACCTCGTCGCGGCTCATGCCGATGCCGTTGTCGTGCACCGTCAGGGTGCGCGCCGCGGAGTCCGCCTCCAGCCGGATTTCCGGCTCGCCGCCGGCGAGCTCCGGGTTCGACAGCGCCTCGAAGCGCAGCCGGTCCAGGGCGTCGGAGGCGTTGGAGATCAGCTCCCGGAGGAAGATCTCCTTGTTCGAGTACAGCGAATGGATCATCAGGTCGAGAAGCTGCCGCGTCTCGGCCTGGAACGCAAAGGTCTGCGACGGCTCCTCTGTCGTGACAGTCATGGCAACCTCCAGCAGTGGTTCGGTCGGGTCGGAACGGACGATCGGTCGCGGCGCAGCCGCGGATGGGGTGAAACCTTATCGCGTGGGCGGGGCAGCGCGGCAAGCGGCCGGGGCCGGTCTCGTCTCGCGCCGCCTTGCTCCCAAGGTGCCCGCCTCCCTCGAGAGCGAGACACTGTCCCGCTTCCGGCACACGACACCACTCTCTGTACGGCCGGGCACGGACCCGGCTCTCAAGCGAAACGAACGTGGACGGAGGGACGGGTGAAGCTCGGAGACGTCATTCGCAAGGAGCGTGAGAAGCGGGGCCTGTCGCCGCAGGAGACCGCCGAGCGGCTCGGCCTCGCCGAGGAGGCTTACCTGGAGCTCGAGGCCGGCTCGACCCCGGCGGAGAGCTGGGGACCGACGCTGGCACAGATCGCCATCGCCCTGGAGACCCCGACATCGCGGCTGATCGCCGAGTCGGGCCGCGCGGCGGATCACCAGCCGGGGCAGGCCGGCAAGCTGATCCGTGGGCACCGCGAGCGCCGCGGGCAATCGCCGGAGGACCTGGCCCAGCAGGCCGGGCTGTCCCCGGAGGAGTACGCAGCGGTGGAGTCGGGCGAGTCGCCGATCGAGCAGTGGGGGCCGCTGCTGCTCCACTTCGCCGAGGTGATCGAGCAGCCGGTGTTCAACCTCTTCTATCCCTGCGGCCTGCCCTTCCAGGAGCTCGACGACTACCCCTAGGCGGCGCCGACCCGCCGGGGGCGCCAACCGGAGGCCAGCAGGCCCTCGCCGATTTGCACGGCGTTGAGGGCAGCGCCCTTGCGCAGGTTGTCCGCCACCACCCAGAACACAAGGCCGTGGCGGCTGCG
>DATACC010000184.1:0-4528 GCA_036259255.1 Thermoanaerobaculia bacterium
AGCATGGCGAACTGGTGCCTGCACCGCGTGGGCGTCGAGCCCGTCGACGAGCTGGCGGGCGGGCACAACCCGGACGACCTGCGCGGCGGCCCGGCGCGCCACGCTCTCGGCCGGCAGCGGCTCGAGGTGGGGGAGCAGGGCCCGCCAGGCGGCGGCGAGGTCCAGCAGGCCGCCGGCGGCCTGCCCGCTCCGTCGCTCCGCCATTCCGTCCGCAGCCAGGCCGCCCGGCCGTGGCCCGCCGGACTCCATCCCGCGCCCTCGCGCCCTGTCGCTCATCGCTTCCCCCGGTTTCTATGCATGCCTTGTTATACTTCTCGCGTTCGTTCGAACCAACCCACCAACCGGCCGGCCTGCACGCCGGCCGCCGGGAGACGTGCCCTGAGCGCTGGCAGCTTCCAGTATCGCGGTGAGCTGGCCGAGACCGGCCTGCCGGAGATCCTCCATTCCATCGACCGCTTCCAGGTGCCCGGCGTCATCGCCGCCGAGCGCGCGGGAGTGGTCAAGGAGGTCTACATCAAGGAGGGGCGCGTCGTCCATGCCAGCTCGAGCGATCTGGAGGACAGCCTGGGCACCCACCTGCTGCGCACCGGGCGCCTGTCGCAGGCGGTGTTCGACGAGACGATGCGCCTGCGCGGCGAGAGCGACCGCCGCTACGGGGTGCTGTTGATCGAGGAGGGCGTGCTGGCGCCGGGCGAGGTGTACCGCGCCGTGCGCGAGCAGGTGGAGGCCATCGTGTGGAGCCTGTTCGGATGGGAGGACGGGGCGGTCACCTTCTCGATCGGCGAGTTCCCCCACGGCGGCGGGCGCATCCACATCGACCTGCCGATGGGCCAGGTGATCCTGCAGGGCATCAAGCGGGCCCCCGACGCCCGCGCCCTGGTGGCGCGGCTCGGCCGCCGCGAGACGGTGTTCGAGCCGACCTACGACACCGACCCGCTGATCGAGATCGCTCTCGATCGCCGCGAGTACGAGCTGCTGCGCCTGGTGGACGGCCGGCGCACCCTCTACCAGGTGTGCACCGAGGGACCGCTGGCGGCGGCCGACAACGCCAAGCTGATGTACGCCTTCCGCGTGCTGCAATTGATTCGCAGGGCGTCGGTGGGGGAGAATGACGACCCCGGCCCGGCGGAAACGTCCGCCGAGCGGGAGCAGGCCGTGCCCGGTGCCGGACAGGTCGACCCGGGCGGGCCGGGCCCGGAAGCGGCCGCGTCACGACCGGTCAAGATCCGCTTCGAGACCCCGGGCGACCGCTTCGAGTGACCCGGGTCCCCGGGGACCCGGTTCGAGTGACCCCGGGGCGCTTCCGCGGAAGCGCCCCGGGGCCAGATCCCCGCGCGCCGCGCGTCATTCATCGCGAGATCCGTCATGCCGATCTACGAGTACAAGTGCGAGCAATGCGGCGAGCAGCTCGAGACGATGCAGCGCATGAGCGATCCGCCGCTCACCGAGTGCCCCCGGTGCGGCGGTACCCTGCGCAAGCAGATCTCCGCGCCCGCCTTCCAGTTCAAGGGCAGCGGCTGGTACGTCACCGACTACGCCCGCAAGGGCGGCGGCGGCGGGGGCAAGGAGGCCAAGGATTCCGGCGGCGCTGCCGAGAAGGCCGGCGACAAGGGCCAGGGCGGCGAGGCCGCCGCCAAGCCGGCGGCGTCCGGTTCCGGGTCCTCCGACTCGTCGGGAGGCTCCTCCGGTTCGGCGAAAGGTTCCTCCGGCTCGTCCGGGTCCTCCGGCGACTGAGGAATCTTTCCGCCGCTGCGCGCGTTCCGTCTGGCGATCCCATGTTCCCGCCCCTGTCGAGTCCCCCCGTCCCTGCTGGAGGTTCCATGAAAGCCGTCGTCCGTCTGCTGTCGCTGCTCGCCGTTGTCCTGCTGGCCCTGCCGGCGGCGGCAACCTCCTTCGTCATGACCTCCGACGAGGTTCTGCTGGAGGACTCCACGGGGGTCGTCCAGGCGCGCGTGCTGTCGGTGGATTCGGCTCCCGGTCGCGGGCTGCCGGCGACCGACTACATGATCGAGGTGGACCGCGTGGTGGCGGGCGAGGTCTCCGGGCGCAACCTGATCGTGCGCGTGCCGGGCGGCACCCGCCCCGACGGCAGCGGCTGGATGGTGTGGGGCATGCCGCAGATGCGCCTCGGCGAGCGGGTGCTGCTGTTCCTGCGCCCGCGCAACGATGGCACCTACTCGGTGACCCACCTGATGCTCGGCGCGTTCCACGAGGTGCTGCTCGACGGCAAGCCGGTGCTGGTGCGCGAGCTGGCCGGCGCCCAGGAGCTCACCCCCGCGGGCGTGGAGCCGGGCTCCCGCGCCCACCTACGCCAGCCCCGCGACGCCCGCGCCTTCACGCGCTGGCTCGAGGAGGCGGACCGCGGCCGGGTGCGGCCGGCGGACTACTTCGTGGCGGTGGACGGGGAGCAGGCGGCGGAGCTGGTGACCGGGGAGTACAAGCTGTTCACGAGCAGCCGGGACGGACTCAACATGCGTTGGTTCGAGTTCGACTCCGGCGCCACGGTGGACTGGCGGATCCACCAGAGCGGGCAGGACGGCTACACCCTGGCGGAGACGATCGACGCGATGCGCGACGGCATCGCCGTGTGGAACAACGACCGCGCGACGAACATCAACTACCGCTACGTCGGAACCACCTCGTCGACCGACGCGTTCCAGGGCTGCTCGACGCCGAACGACAACGACCTCTGCCTCGACGGCATCAACTCGGTGATCTTCGACGACGCGGACGGCTCCGTCGGCACGCCGTTCAACTGCGGTGGCTTCGGCTCCGGGACCCTGGCCGTCGGCGGTCCGATCTTCGAGAACAGCGTGATCCCGGGGCCCGGCGGCAAGAACTACCACCCGACCCTCGAGGCCGAGGTGGTGCTCAACGAGGACATCGAGTGCCTGCTCACGCAGGGCTCGAACGACCGTCCCGCCCTGGCCCAGCTCCTCGGCCACGAGCTCGGCCACACCCTGGGCATCACCCATCCGTGCGAGGGCGCCGGCTGCGGCAACGAGGTGGAGCAGGAGGCGATGATGTATCCCTTCTTCCACCAGGACGGCCGCGGCGCCGTGCTCAACGCCGACGACCGCGCGGCCGCCCGCGCGCTGTACCCGGCGAGCGGCGGCAACACCGGCGGCGGAGCGAGGCCGGCGGCGCCGACCGACCTGGTGGCGGTGGTGGTGTCGCCCACCGCGGTGCAGCTCACCTGGCAGGACAACGCGGACAACGAGACCACCTACCGGGCGCAGTGGCGCACCGGCACCCAGACGACCTTCCAGACCGAGACCCTGCCGGCCGACAGCACCAGCGCCTTGATCGAGGGGTTGCTGCCGAACACCACCTACGTCTTCCGCGTCGAGGCGCGCAACGCCAGCGGCGGCACGGCGAGCTCGCAGGTGACCGTCGCCACGCCGGCGGCGCTGCCGGCGGCGCCGGGGAACCTGGCGGCGGTGGCGCTGTCCAGCAACTCGGTGGGCCTGACCTGGGAGGACCTGTCGGACAACGAGACCGGCTTCCAGGTGGAGATGCGCTCGCCCTCGACGCCGGGTTGGGTGGCGATCGCCACCGTGCCGGCGAACACCGAGAGCTTCACCATCCCCGGTCTCGACCCGGGCACGCCGTACACCTTCCGGGTGAGCGCCTTCAACACCGAGGGCTCCTCGCCAGTGAGCGACGAGTCGAGCGCCACGCCGCTGACCGCGCCCGCCGAGTGCGTCGCCGACGCCGAGACCCTGTGCCTGCTCGACCGCTTCGAGGTCTCGGTGACGTGGAAGAACCAGCACGCCGGCGGCACCGTCGGCACCGGCCAGGCTGCGCCGTTCCCCGGCTCCGACCGCACCGGCACCTTCTGGTTCTTCAACCCCGCCAACGTGGAGCTGATCGTCAAGGTGCTCGACGGCTCGACGGTCAACGACTTCTACTGGGTGTTCTACGGGTCGCTCTCGAACGTCGAGTACTGGATCACCGTGGTCGACGTCGAGCTGGGCAACACGATCACCTACCACAACCCGCCGGGCGAGCGCTGCGGCCAGTTCGACACCGCGGCGCTGCCGGACGAGCCGGTGGAGGTGGATAGCACGGCGGCGGTGGCGGAGCTCGCCTCCCTGCTGGCGCCGGCCACCGCCGTTACCGGAGCCGCCGGCACCTGCACGCCGGACGCCGAGACCCTGTGCCTGCTCGATGGCCGCTTCGCGGTGAGCGTCGACTGGACCAACCAGGGCAACGGCGAGAGCGGCGACGGCCAGGCGGTGCCGGGTACCGACCAGACCGGCTACTTCTGGTTCTTCAACCCGGCCAACATCGAGCTGGTGGTGAAGGTGCTGGATTCGCCGGCCACCAACTCGTACTGGTTCTTCTACGGCTCGCTGTCGGACCGGGAGTACCAGATCAGCGTCACCGATACGGTCAGCGGCGAGACGAAGACCTACCACAACGCACCGGGCAACCGCTGCGGCCAGTTCGACACCGACGCCTTCCCCCGGTAGGCGCGGGCGCTCCGGCGCACCCCGAGCACGAACGACGGCGGGCCCTGCCAGGG
>DATACC010000185.1:0-11859 GCA_036259255.1 Thermoanaerobaculia bacterium
GGCGGCGCCCGATCCTTCCCCTCCCGCACGACGACCGGGGGCCGCTGAGCAACCCCGCGGGCGACGGCGACCCGCCAAGATGTCGGGTTCCGGGTTCGGAGTTCCGGGTTCGGGGTAGGTGTTCGGGGTTCCCTCCCCTCCTCCACCCCCGGAGGCGGGAGGGGTGGCCGCTGGAGCGACCGGGCGGGTGGTGGCGGCGGTCCAGGGGCGTCAGCGCCGGCGCAGCGCAAGATCCGGGGGAGTCCGAGGACGATGGCGCGCCGGCGCTGTCGAGCGGGGCTCCCTCCTAAATCTTCACCGACAGCCCCGCGGCCCCTGGACCGCCGCCACCACCCGCCCAGCGCAACGGTCACCCCTCCCGCCGGGCCAACCCCCTACCCCAGCGTCTCGTACAGCGGAAACCGCCCCGTGAGCTCCCGCACCCGTCCCCGCACGCTCTCCCGCACGCCCTCGTCCTCCGGCGCGCGCAGTACCTCGGCGATCAAGTCGCCGACGAGGTCCATCTCGGCCTCGCTCATGCCCCGGGTGGTCAGCGCCGGGGTGCCGATGCGGATGCCGGAGGCGACCAGGGGCGGGTTGGCGTCGTACGGGATGGTGTTCTTGTTGACCGTGATCTCCGCTGCCTGCAGCGACTCCTCGGCCAGCTTGCCGGTGAGCCCGGAGGCGGCCACGTCGAGGAGGAAGACGTGGTTGTCCGTGCCGCCGGAGACGATGCGGAAGCCGTTCTCGGCCAGCCGCCCCGCGAGCCGCCGCGCGTTCGCCACGATGCGGCGCTGGTAGGCGCGGAACTCCTCCGTCTGGGCCTCCCTCAAGGCCACCGCCTTGGCCGCGATCACGTGCATCAGCGGGCCGCCCTGCAGGCCCGGGAACACCGCCCGGTCGATCGCCTTGCCGTGCTCCTCGCGGCACAGCACCATGCCCGCCCGCGGTCCGCGCAGCGTCTTGTGGGTGGTGGTGGTGACGAAGTCGCAGTGGGGCACCGGCGACGGGTGGAGCCCTGCCGCGACCAGGCCGGCGATGTGGGCCATGTCCGCCATCAGCAGCGCGCCGCAGCCGTCGGCGATGGCACGGAAGCGGGCGAAGTCGATCACCCGGCTGTAGGCGCTGGCGCCACAGACGATGAGCTTCGGACGCTCCGCCGCCGCCAGCTCCTCGACCGCGTCGTAGTCGATCCTCTCCGACTCGCGGTCGACGCCGTAGGAGACCACCACGAAATCGCGTCCCGAGTAGGACAGCCGGTGGCCGTGGGTCAGGTGCCCACCGGCCGCGAGATCCATGCCCATCAGCTTGTCGCCAGGGCGCAGCATGGCGAAGTAGACCGCCATATTGGCGGTGGTGCCGCTGTGGGGCTGGACGTTGACGTGCTCGGCGCCGAACAGCTCCCGAGCCCGCTCGATGGCCAACCGCTCGGCGACGTCCACGAATTGGCAGCCGCCGTAGTAGCGCCGGCCGGGATAGCCCTCGGCGTACTTGTTGGTCAAGACGCTGCCGGCGGCGGCGAGCACCGCCGGGCTGACGAAGTTCTCCGAAGCGATGAGCTCCAACCCCTCGTTCTGGCGCGCTTGCTCGTCGGCGACGGCCTGCCAGATCTCGGGATCGGTCTCCTGCAGGCGCGCCATGCCGTCCATCCGCATCCCTCCCATGGCGCGCGGACCTACGGCACTTCTTCGGGCTCGTTGCCTTCGTAGGAGTCGGCGTCGGCCGTCTCGGCCACCTCCTCCGCGCTGGCATCGGGGTCGCGGGGGTGGGTCTGCTTCGGACGCTCCTGGTCCTCCCCGCCCCCCTCGCCCTCGCCCTGCGGCACCGCGGTCTTCTCCACCGCCACCGCCTCGGTGCCGGCACCGGCGTCCTTCTCGGCCACCTCGGCCTCCTCGGCCTGGCGGGTGCGCTTGGTCGCCTTGGGCAGCGACGACTTGCCGGCCGCGCCGGTCTTCACCGTCTCGCCGGCCTCGGCCGGAATGGTGCCCGGCGCCGCCTGCTCGACGGCCTGGGCCGGGCTCGGCTCGCCGCCGGCGTCGGCCCGCTTGGTGCTGCGCTTCGAGCTCTTCTGCCGGCCGGCGACCGGACCCGCGGTGGCGGCAGCGGTGCGCTCCTGCTGGTTGCGTTCCCGCAACCTCTCCTCCCGACGCTGGCGGCGACGGCGCAGCTTTCTGTCCTTCTCTCTCACGGTCTCTCCTCCTGGGGATTTGCAGGCACCACCGCGACGGGGGCCGCGGCCCAACGGCGAACTAGCATACCCCGGGCCGTGCAAGGGACGGGCCCGCTGGCCGCCGGGCTCGGCCGGGCCCGGGGCGCGTCAGTCCGACCGCAGGGCGGTGGCCGGGTCGGTGCGGGTGGCGCTGCGCCCGGGGATCAGGCAGGCGACGAGGGCCACGGCCACCAGCACCGCCGGCACCACGGCGTAGGTGACCGGATCGGTCGCCGTCACGCCGTAGAGCTGGCTCGCCAGCAGCCGACCCGTCAGCAGCGCGCCGGCGAGCCCCAGCACCAGCCCGGCGATCACCGGCCGCATGCCCTGCCCCACCACCATCCGCAGCACGCGACCAGCGTCGGCGCCGAGGGCCATGCGCACGCCCACCTCGTGGCGCCGCTCCTCCACCGCGTAGGCCAGCACGCCGTAGGTGCCGACGGCCGCCAGCAGCAGCGCGATGGCGGCGAACACCGCCACGAGCAGGGTGACGAAGCGCGGCCGGGTCAGCGAGTCGGCCACGGCGCGATCGAGGGTCTTCACCTCGGCCAGCGGCAGCGAGGGATCGAGGGCACCCACCGCCCGGCGCACCCCCGGCACCTGGGCCAGGGGATCGCCGGCGGTGCGCACGGCGAGGTAGAGCGTGCGCGGCGGGCTGAGCCCCTCCACGTTGTCCCACTGTCCATGGAGCAGGTACAGCTCCGTGCCGGTGGGCTGGTCGATGCCGCCCTGCTTGACGTCGGCCGCCACCCCGACCACCGTGTACCACGGCTCGTCGTCGCCGAACCAGCCGCGGCGGATGCGCTTGCCCACCGGGTTCTCGTTCGGGTAGAAGCGCTCGGCCAGAGCCTGGTTGATCACCGCCACCGGCGCCGAGGTGGGGGTGTCGCCCGCCTGGAACGGGCGGCCGGCGACGATCGGCACCCCCATCGCCTGGAAGTAGCCCGGGGTGACGATCTGGTAGTAGTCGACGTTGGCCGGCCGGTCCTCGGTCTCCTCCACCCCCTCGAACTCGGTGCTGTTGGCGTTGACGTCGCGGGCCGGCGGCAAGCCGGAGAAGGCGGCGGCGGTCGCCACCCCGGGCAGCGCCTCGAGCCGCTCGAGCAGGCGGTCGTAGAAGGCGCGCACCCCCGGGGAGTCGGGATACGAGGCGCTCGGCAGCGAGATCTGGAAGCTCAGCGTGCCGCCCGGGTCGAACCCCGGATCGACCTGCTGCAGGGTCCAGAAGCTGCGCAGCAGCAGGCCGGCGCCGAGCACCAGCAGGGTCGCCAGCGCCAGCTCCGCGGCCACCAGCACGCGGCGCACCCCGAGGGTGGAGAGACCGGCCGAGGTGCGGCCGCCGTCCTTGAGCCCGGCGAAGAGATCGCCGGCGCGGGCCCGCAGCGCCGGCGCCAGGCCGAACAGCAAACCGGTGAGCAGGGCGACGGCGGCGGTGAAGGCGAAGGCGCGGCCGTCGAGCTGGATGCCGGCCGCGCGTGGCACGGCGCCCGGGTTTGCGGCCAGCGCCAGCTCGAGGCCGCCCCAGGCGAGCAGCAGCCCACAGGCGCCGCCGGCGAGCGACAGCACCACGCTCTCGGTGAGGAACTGGCGCACCAGCCGCGCGCGCTCGGCGCCGAGGGAGGCGCGCACGGCGATCTCCCGCTTGCGGCTCTCGGCCCGCGCGAGCAGCAGGTTGGCGACGTTGGCACAGGCGATCAGCAGCACGCAGGCCACCGCGCCGAGCAGCAGCAGCACCGGCGTGCGGGCGCTGCCCACGGCCTCGACGTGCAGCGGGTGGACCACCAGGGCATGCCCGTCCTCGTTCGGGTGGTGCTCGCCCTCGCCGAAGGTTTCGTCCCAGCGCGCGAGCAGGCTGTGCATCTCCTGGCGCGCCGCCTCCACCGACGTGCCCTCGGCGAGGCGGGCGACGACGTCGAGGTAGTGGCTGCCGCGGCCGCCCGTGGCGGTGGGGTCGAGCTGCAGCGGCAGCCAAAGCTCGAGGCCGGCGTCGGCGATGTCGAAGCCCGGCGGCGCCACGCCGACGACCGTGCGGGTGATGCCGTCGACCTGGATCGTGCGGCCGACCACCTCCGGGTCGCCGCCGAAGGCGCGCTCCCAGAGGTCGTGGCCGAGCACGGCCACCGGGTCGGCTGCGGGCTGGTCCTCGGCCGCGGTGATCCAGCGGCCGCGCACCGGCGCCACGCCGAGGACGTCGAAAAAGGCCGCGTTGACCGCCGCGCCGCGCACCCGCACCGGGTTCTCGCCGTCGCTGACGTTGAACGAGCCGTCGGCCCAGGCGCCGACGGCGGTGAAGGAGCGGTTCCACTCGGCCAGCTCCATCAGCTCCGGCCCCGACATCCAGAAGCGCTCGAAGCCGAGCGACGGGAACTGGGTGTAGACCCGCACCAGCGCCTCCGGCTCGGCGTAGGGCAGGGGCCGCAGCAGCACCTGGTCGGCGACGGTGAAGATGGCCGCGTTGCCACCGATGCCGAGGGCCAGGGTGACGACGACCACGGCCGTGAACAGGGGCCGCTTGGCGAACTGCCGCAGGGCGAAGCGGATGTCGGCGAGCAACGAGTCCATACGAGTCCTCCGAGGTGGATCGGCGCGGTCCGGGAACGCTCCGGGAGCGTCAGACGATCTACGGCGCGCGGAGGCGAGGGTTGCGGCCGGACCGATCGCAGAGCCCGGCCGGCGCCGACCGCCAGCGCGCGAACCGGCGTTCCCGCGCAGAGCGCGCCGGGAGCGCCGACGAGCTCCCGCTACTGCGGCTTGGTCGGTGCCAGGGTGCGGCGGATGCGCTCCAGCTCCTCGCGCAGGCGGGCGATCTCGGCGTTGCGGCTCGCCAGGGCGGAGCGCAGGCGCTCCACGTCGGCCGGATCGCCGCCGGCCCCGTCGGGAGCGACCACCACCACCGGCGGCGGCATGCCCCCGGGGACCAGCTCGGCGACGAGCTGCTCCGGCGGCAGGCTGAGCTGGCGGGCCAGCGCGAAGAGAGCCAGGCCTTCGACCCGGCGCTCGATCTCGCCCCGATGGTTCAGGTAGCGCAGCAGCTCCTCGGCCGCCGTGGGCGCGTCGCCCGACGGGTTGCGCGGATCGAGGTGGAGCAGGCCGAGATAGAACAGTGCCTCGCGCCCCTCCGGCGCGCCGGGGTGCTCGTCGAGGAGCCGGGTGAGGAGCTGCTCGGCGCGGATGAACTCCCCCTGGGCGAGCGCTTCCCGGGCACCGTTCCACAGCGTCGCCTCCTCGCTCGGCGACCGCACGTTGGAGCAGGACGCCGCCGGCAGCAGGGCCGCCGCGAGCAACAAGATCGGCAGCAGTCGACGCGGCGGATGGGCGGGGTGGGGCATCGTTGCGGGCGGGCGCGGGGTGTGGAGTGGGAACGGCATCGATCGAAGAACGAGCGGCGCTCGGCGGCGCCGGCCGCTGGCGCTCTCAGGTGCTCCGGACCGCCGGCGGCTCCAGCGGCAGGCGGACCCGGAAGGTGGCCCCCTGCCCCTCCACGCTCTCTGCAGAGATCGTACCGCCATGGGCCTCGACGATCTCCCGAGCGATGGCG
Source organism: Thermoanaerobaculia bacterium (assembly GCA_036259255.1). Taxonomy (GTDB): domain Bacteria; phylum Acidobacteriota; class Thermoanaerobaculia; order Multivoradales; family JBCCEF01; genus DATACC01. Next base: position 5,727 of record DATACC010000185.1, read on the forward strand.
AGCCCCAGGCCGGAGCCGACCGCGCGCTTCTCGCCGTCGAGTTGGAAGAACTTCTCGAAGATGCGCGGCAACATGTCGGCGGGGATGCCCGGGCCGGTATCGACCACCTCGATGGCCACCGCGGGCGAGCCGCCGTCCAGCCGCGCCGAGCCGGCGGCGAGCCGGATGCGGCCGCCCTCGGGAGTGAACTTGAAGGCGTTCGACAGCAGGTTGCCGACCACCTCCTCCAGCCGGTCCCTGTCGCCCACCACGCTGGGCGGCAGGTCGGAGCCGGTGGCGACCTGGAAGTCGACGCGGTGCTGGGTGGCGAGGGGCTCGAAGCTGTCCGCGAAGTGGCCCAGGAACACCGGCAGCTCGATGGTCTGGAGGTCGAGACGTCCGCCGCCGGCCTCGAAGCGGGAGATCTCCAGGAGCTGGCGGATCAGCCGCTCGAGCTGACGCGCCTGGCGGTCCAGCGTGTCGAGCACCCGCTCGCCCTTCTCGGTCAGCGGCCCGTACATGCCCTGGCGCATCAGCCCCACGTAGCCGGTGATCACCGACAGCGGCGTCTTCAGCTCGTGGGAGGCGATGGAGACGAACTCGGCCTTCAGGCGGTCGAGCTCGGCGAGATCGCGGGTCATGCTCTGGAAGGCGCGGGAGAGCTCGCCCAGCTCGTCGGAGCGCCGCTGGGCCGTCACCAGGGCGGCGTCGAACTCGCCGCGGCCGACCACCCGGGTGGCCTTGACCAGGTCCTGGATCGGTCCCACCAGCATGCGGGTGAAGAGCACGCTGAGCACCAGCACCGCCAGAAGGGCGGCGGCGAGTGCCATCAAGGCGCGGTTGGCGGCGTCGGCGGCGATCGCCTCGGCACGGCCGACCGCCTCCTCGCCGCGCCGGTCGATGGCACCGGCGAGCCGCGCGAGCACCGGCTCGATCTCCGCAGCCAGCGGCTGGACCCGCTCGTCGTGCAGCGCGTCGGCGGCGTCGATGCGCTCGGCCTCGACCAGTCGCTGCTGCTCGTCGGCGAGCATCCTGAGCTCGCCCCACAGGCGCTCGATCTCCGTGCCCTCCTCGCCGAAGCCGGCGGCCTCGAGCTCGTCGAGGGCGGCTCGCGCCTTGCCCGCCTCCTCCGCCAGGCGGTCGGCCACCGCACCGCGGTCGTCCCGCGCCTCGGGACCGGCCAGTGCCAGGTAGATGCGCTGCTGGGCGAGGAACTCCCCTACCGCGGTCTGCAGGTTGCCGAGGGCGACGGCGGCCGCGGCGTTGCGGCTCTCCAGGGTCTCGGCGATCTCCTGCAGCTCCCAGAGGTTCGACAGCCCGTAGACGGACGGGATGACGAGTAGCGCGACGATCCCCAGCAGCGCCAGCGTGATGCGGGTACCCAGCTTCACCGCGTGCGCAGGCCCTGGATCTGGCGTTCGAGCTGGCGCCGCCGCGGGTGGGCGGGATCGATCTGGAGGAGGATCTTCAGGGCGAGCTCCGCCTGGTCGGCTTCGCCGCGGGCGATCAGGGCATCGAGCTGCAGCTCGCCGTCGGCCAGGGCGGCGCGCCGGCGCTCGACCTTCTCCCGCTCGTCGACACGGGCGAAGAGCTCGCGCGCCAGCGTCTCGCCATGGTCGGCGGCGGCCAGCTCGCGCGCCACCTGGCGGGCGCCGGCCCAGTCGAGCGCCGCCAGGCGCTCCTCGAAGCGGCTCACCACGCGCTCGGTCTCGCGGCGGTCCCGCTCGCCGCGGCGGGTGGCCTCCAGGCGGCGGCGCAGGTCGTCGCCGGCCACCCGGCTCATCCGCGGCTCGAGCCAGGCGAGCTCGTCGGCGGCGGCCGCCAGGTCGCCGGCGGCGAGGCGCTCCTCGAAGCGCTGCCGTCGCCGGGAGGTCTCCTCGCCCTGCGCCGCCTCTCCTTGGGTACGCTCGATCTCGCGCTCGAAGTCGGCCGCGGAGGTGCCGCCCGGGTCGGCCCGGCGCAGTGCCTGGAGCTGGCGGCGGGCGCGGCGGAAATCGCCGGCCGCCAGCGCCTCGCGCCCCGCCGCCAGGGCCGCCGCCAGCCGGGCGTCCTGGGCCGCCTCGTCATCCATCAGCGCGACCCAGCTCTCGAAGTCGCCGCGCCGCGGGTGGGTCGGCGCGATCTCCAGCAGCGAGTCGAGGGCGAGGCGGGCGAGCTGCTGCTGCTTGCCCTGGATGTAGCGGGTGACCATCGCCTCCAGCTCGAGGAGGCGGCGGCGGTTCCCCTCGCTGGCCTCCGCCTCGGCGAGGCGCCGTTTCAGGCCGTGCAGCGCCGGACCGGCGGCGCTCGCCGCCTCGGCCTCGGCGAGCAGGCGGCGGGCGTCCTCGTGCCGGCCCTCGGCGATCGCCTGGTTCACCCCCTCCACCATCAACGTCGTCTCGTGCTGGCGGCGGGCGGCGCGGTCGATCTGGGCGAGGAGCCGGGAGCGCTCCTCGGCCGACAGCTCGGCGCTGCGCGGGCGCTCGGCACCGCCGGAGCGCGCGGCGGCGGAAGCCGGCGGAGCGATGTGGACCGGCACCTGGCGGGTGCTCATGTCGGCCAGCGAGCGGCGCACGTCGTCGAGGGCTTCGATGAAGGCGATGGCGTCGGCGAAGCGGTCGTCGCGATCGCGGGCCAGGGCGCGCTCGACCACCTGGCCGAGGGCGGCGGGCACCTCGACGGCCGGGTTGCGGCCGGCCAGCGGCAACGGATCCTTGTGCAGCCGGGCAAGCAGCGCCGCCGGCCCGGCGCCCTCGAAGGGAAAGGTGCCGCTGACCATCTCGTAGAGCACCAGGCCGAGGGAGTAGAGGTCGCTGCGGCGGTCGAGGCTGTCGCCCTCGCCGGTCTGCGCCTGCTCCGGCGAGCAGTAGCGCAGCTTGCCCATGAAGGTGCCGGCCTGGGTGACCTCCCAGGCGGGGTCGGGGCCGAGAGCCTTGGCGAGGCCGAGATCGATGATCTTCAGGCGCAGGCGCTCGCCCGAGTCGCGGTGGATCATCAGGTTGTCCGGGCTGATGTCGCGGTGCACGATGCCGCGGCTGTGGATCGCCTCGAGGCCGCGCAGCGCCTGGATCGCCAGGTCGACGGCCTGGGTCACGGGGAACGGACCCTGGTCGGCGAGCTGCTCGCCCAGGTCCTGCCCCTCGACGTGCTCCCACACCATGTAGAAGCCGCCATCCTCGAGCCGCGAGCAGTCGTAGAGGATGGCGACGTTGGGATGCTTGATCTGGGTGGCGAGGCGCGCCTCGCGCAGGAAGCGCTGCTGGCTGGCGGGATCGGCGGCCCGGTCGCGCCGCAGCACCTTGATCACCCGCTCCTCGTGGAGGTGGAGGTGCCGCGCCAGGAACACCTCGCCCATGCCCCCCTGGCCCAGCAGGCGGACGATCTCGTACTTGCCTTCGAGGATGGAGCCGATGGCGGCGGAGGTGGTCACGGCGGGTATTGTAGCGGTGGACGTGGCCGGGGCGGCGAGGGTGCCGCTCTCGCGGGCCTCGGGAGGAGTCCTTGCTAGATCGGCAGCCGGAAGAAGGCGTCGACCCGGTGATTGCCCTCGGTGACCCACGGCACGCCGAGGAGCCGTGGCTCGCCGAACCGGAGGTCGTACTCGAAGTCCTGCAGGGTGTCGCTCTGCGCCACGTTCGAGGCGATCAGGACGTAGTGGGCCAGCTTCTCGGCGTCCGCGGAAGCGAGCACCGCCCCGGTGAGCCGTTCGCCGAGCAGCTCGCCGCGGGCCGGCGGCTCCATCGTGTAGCGCATCGCCAGGGCCACCGTCCGCGCCAGCGGCAGCCGGTGGGCGGGGATGGCGAAGCCGGTCTCGCGGGGGCCGGCCTGCTCCTCGCGACCGGTGAGGAAGTCGACCAGGCCGCGCAGCACGGCGCCGGAGGCGGCGCGGCGCAGGATCTCGAGGCGGGCCGGCAGCCACCAGAACGGAAGGTGGCCGGCCACCGGGTGGGTGGGCGCGGCGAGAAAGGTCACCGGCACGGGCACCAGGGGGCCGGCCGCCGCCGCGGCACCGGGCCGATGGGCGTAGCCGGACCGGCAGGCCGTGCAGTAGAAGACCACGTCGTCCGCCTCGGCGGCGACTCCCGCGCCGCAGGAGGGGCAGTCCAGGGGGACGAGGGCGAAATCGCGGCTCATCCGCCCCTCCGCATCGCCGCCAGGTCCCCCTTGGCCAGGCCACCCAGCAGGCGCCCCAGCCGGGCCGGGCGGCGGCGGATGCCGCTGCCCTCCTCGACCACCCCGCCGTAGCGGAAGCGCTTCCAGGCCCAGGCGAGCAGCAGAGCGCCCACGGCGCCGACGACCGCCAGCGCGCCGGCCGCGTCGCCCGCGTGGTGCAGCAGCATGGAACCGGCGAAGCACAGGGCCGCCTCGGCCGCCACCAGCACGACGGCGCGGTAGAGGGCATTGCCGGGAGCCTTGCCGAAGGCCAGGGTGCCGTCCTCGGCGTCCACCAGCACCTGGTAGGCGCGGCCGCGGAAGTGGTAGCGCACCAGCCACAGCGGGTAGTAGACGACGGTGAGGCGCTCGCGCACCGTCTCCAGGAACCGGAAGCGCACGCGCTCGAGGCCCTTGCCGGGATCGTTCTGCTGGCGGAACTCCGCGAGCGCCGCCTGGAAGGCCGCCGCCTCGGAGCGAGTGGGCGGAAACACCATGCCGCGGCGCTCCAGGGCCTCCGCGTCGAAGGGCACCAGGTGATCGCCGTGGAGGATCACCTGCTCGACGCCCCACTCGGCGACGTTGAGCGCCGGGAAGGTGGCCTCGGCGCTGGTCTCGGTGGTGCGCTCCACGTCCACCTCGTAGGTCTCGGTGCGCCGGTTCTTGCCCGAGCCCACGGTGCGCCGGCGCTTCTCGGTCCCCAAGGCCGCACCCACCACGTCGGCCTCGACGCGGAAGAACGGCAGGAAGCAGAGAAAGGTCTCGGCGAGTTCGGCCCGGCGCGGCAGGTCGCCGTGCTTGTTCCAGCCACTGCCGAGCCAGCGGCGCACCTGTTCGTGGGCCGCCGCGCCGTCCACCCCCGGCTCGACCGCGAAGCGCCGCACCCCGGCCCGGGCGGTGGCGAGCAGCGTCTTCGTGCAGTAGGGGCAGGTGACCACGCGGGCCCCCGCCTCCACCTCGAGCACGCCGCCACAGCTCGGGCACGACAACCCGGTGACCCGCACCGGCACGGCGGCCGGGGGGACGGCCGGTACGGCCGGAGGAGCGGGCGGCGGCGGCACGGCCAGGGGCTCAGACACGCTTCGCCACCCACCAGGCGATCCACGTCATCGGCACGGCGGTCACCGCGAAGGCGACCGCCTTCCACAGCAGGTCGACGATCAGCAGCCCCTCGACCCCGAACAGCAGCAGCCCGAGGGCGGCGACGAGGAGGAACGGCGCCTCGGCCTTGGCCGGATACACGGAGGCGACGGCACTGCCGGTGCTGCCCTCGATCCAGGTGGTCCAGGAGCGGCCGCCGTAGGCGTAGGTGGCGCGCCAGAAGGGCACCTGGACCAGGGCCGTCTCGGTGGGTTGGCGCGCGGCTCCGCCCTGGGCGCCCGGTGCGGCGAGCCAGGCGCGGGCGGTTTCCAGCGGCACGGTGGCGGCCACCGTCTCCTCCTCGCTGGCCGGCGCGGCCTGGAAGGGCACCAGGCTGCCGCCCGGGATCTCGAGATCAGCCATCCCGGCCTCCGGGGTGGGCGCTGCCGGCCGCACCAGCACGCCACCGATGTCGGCGGCCTCCTGGTAGCGGAACATCCACACCGGGAAGCTCATCGGCGCGAGCTCCTCGACCCGGGCGTGGACGTCGAGATCCTTCACCGTGTCGTTGCCCGCCATCCACCGCCGCAGCGCCGCCTCGGCCTGCGCCCTGTCGAGCAGCCGCGGCAACCGGTAATGGCTCACCAGCCCCGATCGGTCGACGAACAGCGAGGCATCGCAGAACCGGCAGCGCAGCACCCGCTCGCCCGAAGGCAGCGGGTTCTCACCGCCGCACTGGGGACAGCGGAGGGTGGCGGTCAACGGGCAGCGACCCGGCTAACCGTTGCCACCCACCCGGTTGCCGCAGCTTGGGCAGAATTTCGCGCCTGGGGGGAGCTTGTTGCCGCAGTGGTGGCAGAAGGCCGGGGTGGCGGCGGGATCGGCGGCCGCGATGGCGGGCGGCCACGAGGGCTGGTCGCCCGCCGCTGCCGCCGGAGCGGCG
>DATACC010000186.1:0-5729 GCA_036259255.1 Thermoanaerobaculia bacterium
CCGGCGCCTCGCCGCCGCCGGCCGCCGAGTGCGGGAACGGCGCGATCCCACGGCCCACGCGGCGCTGCTGGCGCTGTCGGCGGCCGGCCGGGAGGCCGCGGCGCCCGGCGCCCTGCTGGCGGTCACCCGGGAGCCGTGCCCCCTGTGCCTCGGCGCCGCCTTCGCCGCCGGCGTCGACACCGTCGTCTATGGAGTGGAGGATGCGGCGGGGGGCGGCACCGAGCGGTGCATTCCCCCGGAAGCGCCGGGCGCCGTGCCGCCGCGGCTGGTGGGCGGCGTGCGGCGGCGCGAGGCGGCGGCGCTGCTGGACGCCCGTCCCGGAGCCTAGACGCGGCCCTCGAAGCTCACCAGCTCCAACTGGGTCGTCGTCAGCCACTCGCCCCGCACCGAGACGCGGTCGCCGCTGCGCAGCCCCTCGAAGCGCTGACGGTCCGCCGGGCTGGGGTTGTACGGCAGGCGCACCTCGACGGTGCCGTGGCGGTCGGTGCGCATCTCGAAGCGGCCGCGGCGGTCGTCGATCCACTGCACGACGCCGGCGAGGGTCTCGACGTCCCCCCGGTAGCCCTCCTCCTCGTCGTCGTAGCGCGGATCGCCCCAGGGGCCGTCGGCGGCCGGCGGCGGGTCGTACCCGGCGCGGTCGCGGACGTTCTCCTCGACGGTCATCGAGTCGGTACGGTAGTTGCCGCGGTCGTCGCGCCACATCCGCACGCGCACCACGTCGCCGCGCTCCAGGTTCTCGACCCGGTGGGCCTGGCCCTGGTAGATCACCTGCGTGTCGGGTTCGTAGAGGACCCGCAGCGTGCGGTTGCGGTCGTCGATCAGCTCGAGCTCGCCGAGGCGGGTGTCGACCTCCTGGACCTCGCCGACCACCGTCTGGTCGTAGGAGCGGTTGCTCGGTGGTGGCGTGTTGCCGCCCGTGCTGCCGCCCAGGATGTCGTCCAGGCCGCCGCTGCCACAGGCACCCAGGGCGACCAGGCCGAGGGCCAGGGCGAGGGTGGTGAGGAAACGTCGAATCGATGTCGCGGTGCTCATGGTGCTCCTCCCTTGGTGTGGTCCATCGTCCTCCCCTGGGTAGGAGGTGCAAGGGGAGGGCCAGGCGCCGGAGCGCGGCGGCGCCGAGCTGGGGGGGGGGCGGGTTGGCGGGGCGCCTCTTCAGGGGGCGGAGCGCTCGGTCGGCAGCGCGGCGGCGAAGCGGCGCACCACCTCGCCGGCGGGCTCGACGGCGTCGATCCCCTCGACGCTCTTGCCGGCCTGCCAGTAGTCCTTCGCGCCGGTCTCGTCGAGGGAGGCGCGCTTGAGCTGCCACAGCGACCTCAGGGCATAAAGGGTCCGCATCAGGTGCTTGCGCCGGCGGCCGCGCAGCATCCAGCGGGCGAGGGGGCCCGCCCGCAGGCCGAGGCGTTCGATGTAGGGCGTGCGGATCACCGCCACCGGCACGCCGGTGATGCGCTCCGTGTGCACGATGTCCTCCTCCCCGGCCGCGACGATGGCGCGCTTGTAGGCCTCGGCGGCGCGGCACTCGGTGGTGGCGATGAAGCGGGTGCCCATCTGGACGCCGTCGTAGCCGGCCGCGAGGGCCGCCGCGTACTCCCGCGGCGTGCCGATGCCGCCGGCGCAGATCAGCGGCACGCCGTAGCCGCCGAGCTCGTCGAGCAGCTCCTCGGCGCTCTTGCCCCCGGCGTGGCCGCCGGCCCGGCGGTTGACGGCGATCAGCCCGTCGACGCCCCCCTCGAGGCCCTTCTCCGCCCAGCGCCGCTCGGTGACGTCGTGGTAGACGACGCCGCCCGCCGGGCGCACCCGCTCCACCACCCAGCGCGGGTTGCCGAGCGAGGTGACGAAGAACCGGATGCCCTCCTCGAGCGCCACGTCGACCCAGCGGCTCATGCGCTCCGCATAGGTCTTCGACGATTGTTCGATCAGCGCGTTCATGCCCACCGGGCGGGTGGTGAGTCGGCGGATCAGCTGCAGGCCCTCGCGAAAGTCGTGGCCGTGGACGTAGGTCAGCGAGATCGGCTGCACGATGCCGAGGCCCCCCGCCTCCGAAACCGCGGCCACCAGCTCCGGGTTCGAGCACGGGTACATGGCGCCGCAGATCAGCGGCACCTCGATCCCGGCGTGGAGGGTGAGGCGGGTGGCGGTGGATGGGGCGGACGAGGGCGAGGGGGAGCTCACGGGCCAGCAGTCTAGCGCGGCCGGGGCCGCCGGCGCCCTGCTGCAGGCGCAGCACTGCGGGCCGGTCGTCTTGCGGGTGCAGGAACGCTGGGTTAGGATCTTTCGGCGATTCCCTTGGAGTTGAGGCTGATTTTTCCCGGGAGGTGAAAGGATGGCGAACGGTTCCAACCTGGACCGGCTGGTGGAGGCGAAGTGCATTCCGGATCCCGACCTGCTTTCGGCCTCGGAGCGGCAGGTGATCGACGAGCTCTCCGACCAGGAGGTGGAGACCTTGATCGGCATTCGCAAGAAGCTGGGCGCGGCGGCGACCAGCCAGGGTGCCGGCTTCGGCGAGCCCGAGTTCCAGTCCAACATCGTCGTATGACCGGACCGGGGCTGGGCGAGGCGATGGCGTCCGGAGCCTCCGGCGCGTTGTCGCACAGCCAGCGGCTCCGCGGCAAGATCCGGCTCGCCGCGCCCCGGCTCGACGCCGTGGCGCGGACGTTCTGGACCCACCCGCGGCTGCCCGAGTTGTTCCCGGAGTTCCTCTTCCTGTTGCACTCGATGATCCGCACCAGCGTGCCGATGATGCGGGAGGCGGCGGAGGCGGCCCGGCGGCAGGGGCCGGACGATCCCACCGCGCTGCCGCTGGCCGACTACTACGAGCGCCACGCCCGCGAGGAGTTGCACCACGACGACTGGCTGCTCGACGACATGGTGGCCCTCGGCATGGACCGCGAGCAGGTGCTCTCGCGCTTGCCGTCGCCGCTGGTGGCGTCGCTGGTCGGTGCCCACTACTACTGGATGCGCCACGTTCACCCGGTGGCGCTGCTCGGCTACCTCGCGGTGCTCGAGGGCAATCCCCCCACGGTCGAGCGGCTCACCGAGATCCGCCAGCGCGCCGGCCTGCCGGAGGCGGGTTTCCGCACGCTGATCAAGCACGCCCACCTCGATCCCCACCACCGCGACGAGCTCGACGAGCAGATCGACCGGCTGCCCCTCGACGGCCGGCTCGTCGCCCTGCTCGGCGTCGCCGCCCTCGACACCGTGGAGCGCGTCTCGCTCGCCTTCGAGGAGATCCTCGACCGCTTCGCGCGGTGAGGGTTCGATGAGCAGGCCGGCGGCCGGCGAACCCTCGTCCTCCGGCCCGGACCGGCCGCGGCAGCTCTCCCACTACCGGTTGCTCGATCGCATCGGCGGTGGCGGCATGGGCGTGGTCTACAAGGCCCTCGACGTGCGTCTGGAGCGGGTGGTGGCGGTGAAGTTCCTCACCTCGCGGCTGCTGGCCGACGCGCGGGCGAAGGACCGCTTCCTGCAGGAGGCGCGGGCCGCGTCGGCGATCGACCACCCGAACATCTGCACCATCTACGAGGTCGACGAGACGGAGGGCGGCGAGCTGTACCTGGTGATGGCCTTCTACGAGGGCCAGACGCTGGCGGACCGCATCCGCGCCTCCGGGCCGCTGCCGGTCAGCGACGCCGTCGACCTGGTGCGCCAGCTCCTGCTCGGCCTCGCCCGCGCTCACGAGGCCGGCATCGTCCACCGCGACATCAAGCCGGCCAACCTGATGATCACCCGCCACCGCGAGCTGAAGATCCTCGACTTCGGGCTCGCCAAGCTGGCGGGTGGTGACGTGGAGCTCACCCAGCCCGGGTTCGTGCAGGGCACCGCCGCCTACATGGCGCCGGAGCAGGCACGCGGGCAGGGGGCGGACCACCGCTCCGACATCTGGTCCGCCGGCGTGGTGCTCTACGAGATGCTCACCGGCCGCGCCGCCTTCCGGGGCGATCAGGCGGCCATGATCCTCTACGCCGTCGTCCACGAGGCCCCCGAGCCGCTGCGCGCGCTGCGCGGGGACGTGCCGCAGGAGGTCGAGGACGTGTTGACCATCGCGCTCCAGAAGGAGCCGGACCTGCGCTACCAGACGGCGCGTGAGTTCCTGGCCGACCTCGAGGGGCCGCCGCCGTCGTTCTCCTCGCCGCCCACCCTCGCCTATCCGGCCCTGGGCAAGGCGCCGCCGGTGCGCTCGATCCTGGTGTTGCCGTTCGCGAACGTGTCGCCGGACCCGCAGCTCGACTACTTCAGCGACGGGCTCACCGACGAGGTGATCACCGACCTGTCGGCTGTCGAGGCGCTGCGGGTGATCTCGCGCACCTCGGCGATGCAGCTCAAGGGCACGAGGAAGGACATCCGCACCATCGGCCGCGAGCTGGCGGTGCAGTACGTGCTGGAGGGGGCGGTGCGCATCCGCGGCGACTCGCTGCGACTCACCGCCAAGCTGGTGGACGCCGGGCGCGACGTCAACATCTGGGCCGACAAGTTCAGTGGCCAGCTCGACGACGTGCTGGAGATCCAGGAGGAGCTGTCGCGGCGCATCGTCGACGCGCTCAAGATCCGCCTCACGCCCGACGAGGACAAGCGCATCGCCGCCCGCCCGATCGGCGATGCCCACGCCTTCGAGTGCTACCTGCGCGCCAAGCAGGAGGCGCTGCTCTACACCGAGGAGGCCCTCGACCGGGCGATCCTCTACCTCGACGAGGCGACCCGCATCGTCGGCGAGAACGTGCTGCTGCTGGCCGCCCGCGGCACGGCCTTCTGGCAGTACGTCAACGCCGGCATTTCCACTGACCAGTCGCTGGTGGAGGAGGCGCGCAAGGCGGCCCGGCGCATCCTGGAGATCGAGCCCGATTCGTCCCACGGGCACCGCCTGCTGGCGATGGTGTCGTTGTCCGATGGCGAACCGCAGGAGGCGGTGCGCAACCTGAAGCTGGCGCTCGCCAAGGACCCCAACGACAGCGACAGCCTGGCCTGGCTGCTCGCCTCCTACGCCATGATCGGCCGCCCGTCGGCGGCGCCGCCGGTGATCGAGCAGCTGCAGCGCATCGACCCGCTGACACCGATCTACCAATGCCTGCCGGGCATGCTGTGGTTGATGTCGGGCGATCCGGATCGCTCGATCCCGGCGTTCCAGAAGGCCCATTCGATGGAGCCGGAGAATCCGGTGGTGCGCTTGATGTACGGCCTGGCCCACGCCTTCGCCGGCCGCCGCAGCGAGGCCCTGGCCCAGTTCGACGGCCTGGTGCGCACCGGCGCCGACAACCTGTTCACGCGTCTCGGCCGGGCCTGGGCCCACGGGCTGCGGGGCGAGCACGCGGAGGCGGTGACGCTGCTCGCCGACGAGTCCGCCCTGGCTCCGGCACGCCGGGATCCGGAGTACTCCTGGATCGTGGCCGACGTCTATGCCCTGGCCGGCGAGCGCGAGCGTGCGCTCGACTGGCTCGACAACGCCCACCGGCGGGGACTGATCAACTACCCGCTGATCGCCACCTACGACCCGTTCCTCGAACCGCTCCGGGGCGATGCCGACTTCCAGCGGATCGTGGGCGAGGTGGAGGAGCGCTGGCGGGCCTTCGAGGTGTAGGGGCTTCGGGCCGGCGGGAGGGGAGGGAACCCCGAACACCTACCCCGAACCCGGAACTCCGAACCCGGAACCCGACATCTTGGCGGGTCGCCGTCGCCCGCGGGGTTGCTCAGCGGCCCCCGGTCGTCGTGCGGGAGGGGAAGGATCGGGCGCCGCC
>DATACC010000187.1:0-9235 GCA_036259255.1 Thermoanaerobaculia bacterium
CCCCTGGAGAGGCCCCCCGCAACCCGCCCCCGCGAGCGCGGCACCCCCGCCGCCCCGGGCCAACTACCCCCACCACCCGCTGTTATGATGCGCCCCCTATGAGCGAGATGCGCGCAACCACCGTCCTGCTGGTCCGTCGCAACGGCACCGTGTGCATGGCCAGCGACGGCCAGGTGACCCTGAACCAGACGGTGGTCAAGGGCACGGCCTCGAAGGTGCGCCGCGCCGGCAAGGGCAAGGTGCTGGTGGGGTTCGCGGGCGGCGCCGCCGACGGGCTGGCCCTGTTCGCCCGCCTCGAAGCGAAGCTCGAGGAGTACGGCGGCAACCTGGAGCGGGCCGTGGTCGAGCTGGCCAAGGACTGGCGCACCGACCGGGCGCTGCGCCAGCTCCAGGCCCAGATGCTCGTCTGCGACCGCACCCGCAGCTTCTTCCTCTCCGGCGCCGGCGATCTGATGGAACCGGACCCCGAGGGGGCGGCGCTGTCGATCGGCTCCGGCGCCAACTTCGCCCTCGCCGCCGCTCGCGCGCTGGCCCGCCACACCGAGATGGGGGCCCGCGACATCGTCGAGAACGCCCTGCGCATCGCCGCCGAGATCTGCATCTTCACCAACGATCACCTGACCATCGAGGAGCTGTCGAGCCATGAAGCCTGACGCCGCGGCCGGGGTCGCCCTGGAGGACATGCCGCCGCGCCAGATCGTGGCCGAGCTGGACAAGTACGTCGTCGGCCAGGGCCAGGCCAAGCGCGCCGTGGCCATCGCCCTGCGCAACCGCTGGCGCCGCCAGCAGCTGCCGCCCGAGATCGCCGACGAGATCGCGCCCAAGAACATCCTGATGATCGGCCCCACCGGCGTCGGCAAGACGGAGATCGCCCGCCGCCTGGCGCGCCTCGCCAAGGCGCCGTTCCTCAAGGTCGAGGCGAGCAAGTTCACCGAGGTGGGCTACGTCGGGCGCGACGTCGAGTCGATGGTGCGCGACCTGGTGGACATCGCGGTGCAGATGGTGCGCGAGGAGCGCCGCGAGTCGGTGATGGAGCAGGCCGCCGCCCGCGCCGAGGACCGCCTCCTCCACCTGCTCGTCCCCTCGCGCCCGCTCACCGGCTACAACGCCGGCGAGGGCGGCAGCAGCGAGGAGAGCTCCGAGCGCACCCGCGACAAGTTCCGCCAGAAGCTCGCCGACGGCGCCCTGGACGACCGTCGCGTCGAGGTGGAAGTCGAGGACTCGGGCTTCCCCAGCTTCGAGATGTTCACCCCCCAGGGGGTCGAGGAGATCGGCGTCAACGTGAAGGACATGATCCCGGGCCTGTTCGGCGGCCGGCGCCGCCGCCAGGAGATGAGCGTCGCCGAGGCGCGCCAGATCCTCACCCAGCAGGAGGCCGAGAAGCTGATCGACCGCCAGCAGGTGGCCCGCGAGGCCCGCGAGCGCGTGGAGCAGGGCGGCATGATCTTCCTCGACGAGATCGACAAGGTGGCCGGCCGCGAGGGCAGCCGCGGGCCCGACGTCTCCCGCGAGGGCGTGCAGCGCGACCTGCTGCCGATCGTCGAGGGCACCACGGTGACCACCCGGTACGGCATGGTCAAGACCGACCACATCCTGTTCATCGCCGCCGGCGCCTTCCATGTCTCCAAGCCCTCGGACCTCATCCCCGAGCTCCAGGGCCGCTTCCCGATCCGGGTCGAGCTCGACGACCTCACCGAGGCCGACTTCGTGCGCATCCTCACCGAGCCGCGCACCGCGTTGACCAAGCAGTACCGGGCGCTGCTGTCGACCGAGGGCCTCGAGGTGAGCTTCACCGAGGAGTCGGTGCGCGAGCTGGCGCGGCTCGCCGTAGAGGTCAACGCCAACACCGAGAACATCGGCGCCCGGCGCCTCGCCACCCTGATGGAGCGGCTTCTCGACGAGATCTCCTTCGATGCCCCGGAGATGGGCGGCCAGGTGCTGGAGATCGACGGCGACACCGTGCGGCAGAACCTGAGCGACCTGGTGAAGGACCAGGACCTGTCGCGCTATGTCCTCTAGCCCGCCGCGGCCCCGCCGCCGGGGCCGGTTGCTCGCCGGCCTCCTCCTCCCCGCGGCGCTGCTGGCCGCCGCCTGCGGCAAGCAGGGCGACCCGGCACCGCCGCTGCGCTACACGCCCCAGCCCGGGCAGGACCTGGTGGCCAGCCAGGTGGGGCTCGAGATCGAGCTCGAGATGGCCTACCCGAAGCTCACCGCCTCCGGCCTGGCGCTGCCCGGGCTCGACCGCGTGGAGGTGTGGCAGGTGGTGCGCCAGGTGCCCCAGGCGGTGCCGGCCGACAGCGCCGGCGAACCCGGCGCCGCGGCCGACGGGAGCGAGGCCGAGGGCGACGAGGCCGGCGACCAGGCCGCCGCCGAGAGCGAGGACGCAGCCGAGGGCGCGACGGCCGGAGCCGGCGACGGGGGCGGCACGGAGCCGGCCCCCCTCGAGCCGCTGCCCGCCCCCGCCTTCGAGACCGCCGCCACCCTGCGCCTCACCCTCGAGCAGCCGGAGCTGGACGCCTCGATCTTCGGCGACCGCCTGGTGGTGCGCCTGCCGCTGTCCGACACGGTACCGCCGGTGCCCCAGGCCTACTGGTTCGCCCTGCGCACCTCCTCCGGCGACGACCGCTCGGAGCTGTCGAACCAGGCGATCCTGCGGCCCCGCCTGCCGCCGCCGCCGTCGCCCCGCGGCCTGCAGGTGACCCCCGGCCCCGACGCCGTGGAGCTCTCCTGGGAGGCGGCTCCCGACGGGCTGATCGGCTACAACATCTATCGCCGCGAGGCGCGCTCCCAGCGCTTCGCGGCGCCGCTCGCCGCCGTGACGCCGGACGTCGGCACCTACCGCGATGACACCGCCGTGCAGGGGCAGCGCTACATCTACGCCGTCACCGCCGTGGCCGCGCGCGGGCCGCTGGTCGAGAGCGCCGTGGCGGAGACCCGGGAGCTCGACTACCGCGACCGCTATGCGCCACCGGCCCCCGGCGACCTGGTGGCCCTCGCCGAGGAGGGCCTGGTGCGCCTGGCCTGGGCCGCCCCGGCAGCGCCCGACGTCGCCGGGTACCGGGTGCTGCGCCGCCGCGAGGGCGCGGCCGACTGGCAGCCCCTGGGCGACGGCCTGGTCGCCGAGACGGAGCTCACCGACCGCGCCGTCGAGGCCGGCGCCACCTACTCATGGCGGGTGGTGGCGGTGGACCGCGACGGCAACGAGAGCGAGCCCGCCGAGGTGAGCACCGTCGCCCGCTGATCGGCGCCTCGCCGCTCCGGTCCGCACGCCCTGGCCGCCTCCATGCCCAGCTTCTATCTCGTCTCCGGCGCCGGCAACGATTTCATCGCCCTGCCGGAGCCGGAGCGGCCCCCCACCTCCGAGGAGATCCGCGCCTGGTGCCGGCGCGGCATCTCCGTGGGCTCCGACGGCCTGTTCGTGCTGCGCCGCGCCGCTGGAGCGAAGGCCGGCCCCGCCGTGACGATGGACTACTTCAACGGCGACGGCCGCGCCGCCGACCTGTGCATCAACGGCACGCGCTGCGCCGCCCGTCTCGCCTTCGAGCTCGGCTGGGCCGACGGCGAGGTGGAGATCGACACCGGCGCCGGACCGGTGCGCGCGCGCCGGCTGGCCGAATCGGTGATCGGCCTCGAGCTGCCGCGGCCCGAGGCGGCCCGGGAGCTGGCCCCGGAGGTGGACGGACGCCCCTGGCCCGGCCTCTTCCTGCGCGTCGGGGTACCCCACTTCGTGCTCCCCTGGCCGGCACCCCTCGGTGAGGCCCCGGTGGCCACCCTCGGCCCGACGCTACGGCACCATCCGGCGATGGGCCCGGCCGGCACCAACGTCGACTTCGTGCGCTACCCGGCGCCGGACCGGCTGGAGGTGCGCAGCTTCGAGCGCGGGGTGGAGGCGGAGACGCTGGCCTGCGGCACCGGGGTGCTCGCCGCCGCCGCCGCCGGCCTCGCCCGGGGCATGCTGCGGCTGCCGGCGACGGCGCTGACCACCGGCGGCTTCGAGATGACGGTCGCCGCGGTGGGCGGGGACGGATCGGACGGGGCCGACGGGGCGACGGACCGGCCCCCCGCAGACGGGTCCCGGCCTCGGCACTGGACGCTGGCCGGCGACGCCCGCCTGGTCGCCCGCGGCGAGCTGCTGCCGGAGGCGTCTCGGGCTCCGCAGCCGCCGCGCTGGAGCCCGGCTCGGTGACGGTACCGGCTCCGGGGACGCGGAGCACCGCTTTCCGGTATATTGCGCCCCAGCCGAATCGGCCCGACCCGCAACCATGAATCCCTACTCTCCCGCCGCGCCCGGCCCCTCCGCGGCAGCGCCCCGTGACCCCCACGCGGGGCCCCGCGTGGCCGCCATCGTGCCGGCCTACAACGAGCAGGAAACGCTGGCCGACGTGCTGACGGTGCTCAAGGAGACGCCGCTGGTCGACGAGGTCCTGGTGGTCTCCGACGGCTCGACGGACGACACGGTGCGGATCTCCCAGCAGCTCCAGGTGAAGACGATTCACCTGCGCAAGAACTACGGCAAGGCGATGGCGATGGCGATCGGCGTCGCCCACACCGAGGCCGACGTGCTGGTGTTCGTCGACGGCGACATCCTGAACCTCTCCGGCTACCTGCTGGGCCAGCTCGTCGAGCCGGTGGTCTCCGACCGCAGCGACATGGTGATCGGGGTGCGCAACCGCGGCTGGCTGATCAACGCGATCCACCGCAAGACGGGGCCGCTGCTCTCCGGCATCCGCTGCGTGCGCCGCGAGATCTTCGAAGCGGTGCCGGAGGCCTATCTCCAGGGGTTCACGGTGGAGACCGCCCTCAACTGGGCCGCCCGGCAGCTCGGCCGCCGCTGCGCCACGGTGGTGCTGTGCAACCTGCGGCACATGGTCAAGGAGCGCAAGCGCGGGCTGTCGGAGGGCGTGCGCACCCGCTGCGCCATGTTCGCCGCCGTCTTCACCGCCTGGCTCGCCCTCACCTGGAAGCGCCCCGGCCTGCGCCGCGGCGAGCCCCGCGCCGCCCGCCCCGAGCTCGACTACATCAACTGGTAGCGCCGGCCCCGGCCGGTGCCGCTGCGCCGTCGACGTCCTGCCGGTGCCGCCAAGACAGCCACGCGGGCGGCAGGCGCAGGCCAGGCTGCGCTAGTCTGGCGATCCACGAATCCGAGAGGAGGAGACGATGCAGGCACCCGAACCGCAACCCGAGCACCGCTGGCTGCAGAAGCTCGTCGGCGAATGGACCTACGAAGGCGGCACCACCGACGGCGACTCGACCCACGACTCGACGGGCACCGAGACCGTACGCCCCCTCGGCGACCTCTGGATCCTCGCCGAAGGCAGCGGCGAGATGCCGGACGGGAGCCCGGCGACGACGCTGATGACGCTCGGCTTCGACTCCGAACGGCAGCGCTTCGTGGGCACCTGGGCAGGCTCGATGATGCCTTACCTGTGGATCTACGACGGCGGTCTCGACACCGCCGGCAAGGTGCTGACCCTCGAGTCCGACGGCCCCAGCATGCGGGGCGACGGGTCGATGGACCGCTACCGCGACGTGATCGAGATCGTGGACGACGACCGCCGGCTGCTGCGCTCCCAGGTCCACCGCGACGACGGCGAGTGGCACGAGTTCATGGTCATGACCTACCGCCGGCGGCGGTAGCGGCGGCCGCCGGCTCGCCCGCCATCGGCAGCCCCGGCTCGTAGCAGTGGCGGCAGCGGGCCTCGTAGGACTCGGTGTCGCCCACCTGTACGCGGTCGCCGCCGCCGGCGATGCGCTGGCTGAAGTGGGCGACCCCGCCGCACTGGACGCAGACGGCGTGGGTCTTGTCGACGAACTCGGCGCGGGCGAGCAGCTCCGGCATCGGCCCGAAGGGCTGGCGGCGGTAGTCGAGGTCCAGGCCGGCGACGACCACCCGCACGCCGCGATCGGCCAGCTCGTCGACCAGGCTCACCAGGCCGAGGTCGAAGAACTGCGCCTCGTCGACCCCCACCACCTGCACGCCGGGTGCGAGGCGGCGGCGCAGCTCGGCGCTGTCGGCCACCGAGACGGCGTCGAGCTCGCGGTTGTCGCGGGTCACCAGCCGCTCGGGCTCGTGCCGGGTGTCGGCCAGCGGCTTGAAGCACTGCACCTTCTGGCGGGCGATGGTGGCGCGACGCAGCCGGCGCACCAGCTCCTCGCTCTTGCCGGAGAACATGCCGCCGGCGATCACCTCGAGATGTCCGCGGGAGCCCACCCGCCCCCTGGAGCGTTCGTTCATCATGACCAGCCTCGCATCAGAACGACATACTGCGTGAGATTCGAACGGAGGCGGATCGTATCACTCTGGTACCATCCGCCCCCGCCCGCGCGGCATCCCACGCCATGACCGACTCCCCCACCAAGCGCACCTTCACCTACGAGCAGGCCCAGGCCCAGCTCCCCCACGTGCAGGAGCTCACGGCGGCCGCCGTGCGCCAGATCGAGTCGCTGTTCAACCGCGTGCAGAGCCGCGACGAGATGGAGACCCGGCGCGAGGAGCTGGAGGCGGCGAGCCAGGCGGTGGTGGAGCAGTGGGCGCGCCAGGTCACCGGGCTCGGCTGCGAGGTCAAGGGCCTGTGGCTGGTGGACTGGGACAGCGGCGCCGGCTACTACTGCTGGCGCTACCCGGAGGAGACCCTCGGCCACTTCCACGGCTACGACGAGGGCTTCCCGGGGCGCGTGCCGATCCAGTGAGGCGGCGCCGCGCCGCGCGGACCGCGCGCGCGGAGCGTCAGGTCGGGCCGACGATGCGGCGGTAGCTCTGCTCCAGGATCTCCGCGGTGACCCCCTCCAGGCTCGGCAGCACCGCGCCGGCTCCCGCGAGTTCCTCCGGGGGATAGGTGTTGGCGACGCCGAGGGTGGGCAGTCCCGCCGCCGCCGCCGCCGCCAGTCCCGCCGGGCTGTCCTCGATCACCAGCACCTCGTGGGGGTGGAACAGGCGCTCCGGCAGCGGCGGCTGGGAGTTGAGCGCGTCGAGGGCGCGCAGGTAGCCCTCCGGGTCCGGCTTGCCCTCGGCGACGTCCTCGGCCGCGACGATCGCCTTGAAGTGGTCGCGCACGCCGAGCTGGCGCAGCGCCCCCTCGACCTCGTCGTGCAGGGCGCCGCTGACCACGCCGAGCATCCAGCCGCGCGCGAGGGCGGAGCGCAGCAGCGCGGCGGCGCCGGGGAAGAACGGGTAGCCCTCGCGGCGGATGCGCTCCTGGTAGTAGGCGGCCTTGCGGGCGATCAGGCGGGCGAGGCGCGGCGCGCCCGCCTCCTGCCCGGCATCGGCGAGGATGGCCGAGAAGGCGCCGCGGTCGTCGAAGCCGAGGTAGCGGCGGTAGTAGCCCTCGCGATCGAGCTCGATCCCCTCCTCGGCCAGCACCTCCTGGAACAGGGCGAGGTGGATCGGCTCGTCGTCGACGAGCACGCCGTTGAAGTCGAAGAGCACCGCGCGCAGCACGCCGGGATCATACCGGCCCACCGGGCGGCACGAGGGCCCGGCGTCGCGGGCCGGCCGCCTTGACGGGCGGAATTCCGCCGGCTAACGTGCCGTTGCTAGCAGGCGAAACACCGGGGACCGCCCCAGGGGGAAAGACGATGAGCCAGCTCGAGCCACAGATTCCGCAACAGCCGCCCGCCGCGGCGCCGGTCCCCGAGGGTCCGGTGACGCTGACGCCGAAGGCGGTCCAGATGGTCAAGATCACCCGCGAGCAGGAGGGGATCGACGAGGGCTACGGTCTGCGTGTCGCCGTGCGCGGCGGCGGCTGCAGCGGCTTCGAATACGCCCTCGACTTCGAGGACCAGCCGCGCGACAACGACCACGTGATCGAGTACGACGGCCTCCGGGTGTTCGTCGACGCGCTGTCGGCGCGCTACCTCGCCGGCACCGAGGTGGACTACCAGCTCGGCATGCAGGGCGCCGGCTTCAAGTTCAACAACCCGAAGGCCGTGGGAAGCTGCGGCTGCGGCTCGTCCTTCGCCGTCTAGCCGTCGGCGGCGCCCACCAGCGGCAGCGCCCTCACCTCGGCGCTGCCGCCGCCCTCCACCTCCAGAACCGTTCCCGGCTCCGCCGCCCGCTGGTGCAGCACGGCGAGGCCCGCCGTGCGTCCCAGGGCCGGTGAGAAGGCCACCGTGCCGGCGCTGCCCGCCGGGCGGCCGCCGTGGAGCAGCACGGTCCCCGGCGCCGGCCCCGGCGCTCCCTCCCCGCCGTCGTAGACCACTCCGCGCAGCCCCCGGTTGACGCCGCCGCGGTAATGGATGCGGGCGACCACCTCCTGGCCCAGGTAGCACCCCTTGGAATAGCTGACGCCCTTCGCCTCGAGCCCCGTTTCCTGGGGGAAGTGGTCGGCGAAGTCGACCCCGAAGCGCGGCGCCCCCCGCTCCACCCGCACGGCGTCGATCGTCGCGGGCGTGACCTCGACGGCGCCAGCCCGGCGAAGCGCCGCCGCCACCTCCGTGGCCGCCGCCGCCGGCACCCACAGGTCGAGGGCCTCGACGCCGAGCAGATCGTCGCGGACCAGCCGCACCCTGGCGCCTCCCACCTCCACCTCGCGGTGGGCCCACGCCGCGGCGGGCGCCTCCGGCACCACCTCCGCGCAGCGCGGACCGGCGACGGTGAGCACCGTCACGTCGTCGAGAGGGGACCAGTCCACCCGGTCGGCGATCCGGTAGCGGTCGAGCCGCGCCACCACCTCCGCGCGTTTGCCGGCGGGCAGCTCGAGCAGGAAGGCGTCCTCGGCCGCCAGCACCCGCAGGTCCGCCGTCACCTTGCCCTGGGGCGTGGTGAAGAACCCGTACACCCCGTGCCCCGGCGCCAGCCCCTTCACCTCGCAAGTGACCTGCCCGTTGAGGAACCGCTCGCGGTCCTCCCCCGTCACGGCCAGCAGCTCGGCCTCGGGCCGGTGGAAGGATCCCGCGCCCGAGGTGAGCGCTGTGTAGTCGTCGTTCATCGCTCCGTCTCCCTCTCCGTCAGCCAAGCCGGGGACTTTTCGACCGTCCACTGGATGTCCTGCAGGGCGCTCGCCGGCGCTACGGGGCCTGCGGCCCAGCGCCCGGCATCTCCGGCACCGAATTCTCCCCGCTCTCCGCCCACGCGTCTCCGGCTCCGCATTCAACCACAAGCCTCGCGACGGCCGGCGAAGAGCGGCAACGCCCCCCTCGGTCCCCGGGAAGAAAGGAATGCCAACGGACCCCACGCGCCGACGGAGGGGCGGGCTTCGAATGCCCTTCCTCCCCACGCCAGCGACGGAGGGCCGGG
>DATACC010000188.1:0-9199 GCA_036259255.1 Thermoanaerobaculia bacterium
CCCCCGCGCCCCGGTGGGACAGAGCACGGGCGGGATGGCGCGCCGGATCAAGCGGGGACCCCGGGCGGGTGCCCCGTGCCTCTTACGCAGCGGGCCGGGCCGAGGTTTGCCCGCGGCGGCGCGAAACGTCCTGCCGAACCCGCGCACTTCACGGCAGAACCGATACAGCGCCTCCGCCGGCGGGACGTGGCGAGGCTTCGACGAAACCCTGGAGGAAGGGACGAATGAGCGACTCGCGCGAAGGGGGAATCTCGCGCCGCCGGTTCCTGGAGATGGTGGGGATCGCGGGCGGCTCGGCTGCGGTGTACGAGACGATGACCGCCCTCGGCATGATCAACGTGCCCGGGGCCTGGGCCGGGCCGCCGCAGCTCGCGGCGGACCTCGGCCGCGGCAGGAGCGTGCTGGTGCTGGGTGCCGGCGTCGGCGGGCTGGCCGCGGCCTACGAGCTGCGCCGCGCCGGCTTCGCCGTGCGCCTGCTGGAGGCGGCCCCCCGGGCCGGCGGCCGCAACTTCACCGTGCGCCGCGGCGACCGCATCGTGGAGGACGGCTCGCCGGACCAGGTCTGCGGGTTCGAGCCGGGCCAGTACCTCAACGCCGGGCCGGGCCGGCTGCCCCACCACCACCGCGCGATCCTCGACTACTGCGAGCGCCTCGGCGTCGCCCTCGAGATCTACGTCATGGAGAGCCGCGCCAACCTGTTCTGGACCTCGAAGGCCTTCGGCGAGGCGGTGACCAACCGCCGCATCGCCAACGACACCCGCGGCCACGTCGCCGAGCTGCTCGCCAAGGCGGTGGCGCGCGATGCCCTCGACGACGACCTCTCCCGGGAGGACCGCCAGCGCCTGCTCGACCTGCTCGCCACCTTCGGCGTGCTCGACGCCGCGGACGGTTACCGCTACAAGGGCTCGTCCCGCTCCGGCTACGCCGTCCAGCCGGGGCTCGCCCCGGGCGAGCCGCTGCCACCGCTCCGGCTCGCGGAGCTGCTCGCCTCGCGCTTCTGGGAGCGCCAGTTCTACCAGCCGGAGGACTACCTGTGGCAGCCGACCCTGTTCCAGCCGGTCGGCGGCATGGACGCCATCGTCCACGCCTTCACCACCGCCCTCGGGCAGCTCGGCGTGCGGGTCGAGACGAACCGCCCCGTCACCCGGGTGGAGCGGCTGCCGGACGCCGTGCGGGTGCGCTACCGCACGCCCGACGGCGAAGGCGAGGCGCAGGCAGACTTCTGCGTCTCCAACCTGCCGCTGCCGCAGCTCGCGACGCGCATCGACCGGGCGAGCTTCAGCCCCGGCTACGTCGCCGCGGTGGCCGCCGTTCCCTTCGCCCCGACCTGCAAGGTGGGCTGGCAGGCCGAGCGCTTCTGGGAGCGCTGGCCCGACCCGGCGCGGCCCGACGTCACCCCCGGCGGGCGCTCGCCGATCTACGGCGGCATCAGCTACATCGATCACCCGATCACGCAGATGTGGTACCCCTCCTCCGGCTTCCTCGACCCGAAGGTCACCCGCGGCGTGCTCACCGGCGCCTACAACTACGGGGACACCGCCGTCGCCTTCGGCAACCTCGACCTGCGGCGGCGCCTGGAGGTGGCGCGCGACGGCGGCGAGCGGCTGCACCCTGGTTTCGGCCGCTGGATCGACTTCGACGAGGGGCTGTCCATCGCCTGGCAGAAGGTGCCGTTCCTGCACGGCGGCTGGGCCGACTGGCAGGCCGTGGACCCGGCCCACTACAGGCGACTGCTGGCGCCCGACGGCCGTTTCCAGGTGGTCGGCGACCAGGTCTCCCAGCTCCCCGGCTGGCAGGAGGGGGCGGTGCGCTCGGCGATGCACGCGGTCGAGCAGATCCGCCGAACGGTGGCCGGCGAGGAGACGCTGCGCCTCCAGGTGGACGAGGCGCCGGACACCCTGCGAATGACGCAGGGCATCGTCTGAGGCCGTCCCCTGCGGGGGGCCGGCCGCTCCGGCGGCGCCTCCCGCGGGGCGAGCGGTTGCGGTAGCCTTCGCGGCCATGACGCGCACCGATTTCCCCGACGGCCGGCCGCGCTGCGGCTGGGTCTCCCCGGACCCGCTCTACGTCGAGTACCACGACCGCGAGTGGGGCGTGCCGCTGCGCGACCGGCGGGCACTGTTCGAGGCCCTGGTCCTCGACGGCGCCCAGGCTGGCCTGTCGTGGCTCACCATCCTCAAGCGCCGCGAGGGCTACCGCCGCGCCTTCGAGGGCTTCGACATCGAGCGGGTGGCGGCGTGGGGGCCGGCCGAGATCGAGGCCCGCCTCGCCGACCCCGGGATCATCCGCAACCGGGCGAAGGTGGTCTCGGCGGTGGGCAACGCCCGGGCGGTGCTGGCCCTCGAGGAGGAGGGGCACGACTTCGTCGAATGGATGTGGAGCTTCACCGGCGGCGGCACCCTCGATCACCGCCTGGCCCGCCACGACCAGGTGCCCGCCGTCTCGCCGGAATCCGAGGCGATGGCCAAGGAGCTCAAGCGCCGCGGCTTCCGCTTCTGCGGCCCGACCATCTGCTACGCCCTGATGCAGGCCACCGGCATGATCAACGACCACCTCACCGGCTGCTTCCGCTACCCCGAGCTGGCGGGCTGAGGCCGGGACCGGGCTGATCCCGGCCCGGGTCCCGGCCCTGCCCTAGTCCCAGCTCTGCACGGGACCCCGGCCGCTCTTGATCTCGGAGCGGCGCCGCTTGCCCTGGAGGCGGCGCTTCTTCTGGCCCCGCGGCACCCGGGTGGGCACCCGCTCGGCCTCCTCGGCCAGGGCGTCGCGCAGCAGCTCGCCGAGCCGCTCCAGGGCCGCCTGCTTGTTGGCGGCCTGGGAGCGGTGGCGCTGCGAGGAGACCTGGAGCACACCGCCGCGGGTCAGCCGCGGCGCCAGCCGCTCGGCGATGCGTGCCTTGTCCGCCTCGTCGAGCACGCGCGAGTCGGCCGGGCGGAAGCGCACCATCACCTTGGTCTCCACCTTGTTGACGTTCTGCCCGCCGGGCCCGCCGCTGCGCGCGGTGGCGACGGTGATCTCGTCGTCGGGGATCTCGACACCCTCGCGAATCGCCACCATGCCCGGAGGATACCGCCGCCGGCGTGGGGACGGAGGCGCCGCGGGTGCGCTCCGCCGCGCCCGGCGAGCCGGCGGCCCATCGCCTCGGCGGTCCAGAGCTCCGGCGGACCCGACACCCATGGGCCGCCTCGCGACCGGCGGTAGACTTCGGAGCCGATCCGATGCGCCGTACCCGCTCCCTCGCCGCCCTCGTCGCCGCCCTCGCCGGCGGCTGGCTGCTCGCCACCCCCGGCGCCGGGGTGGGCGACCTGCCCGTCTCTCTCGAGGCCGGCTCCGCGTCTCTCGAGGCCAGCCCCGCGACCCCGCCGACGAGCGCCGTCCCGCTGCCGGCGGGCTACGTGCCCGACACCGTCTGCGCCACCTGCCACGACGACGTGGCGGCGAGCTTCGCCGACGTCGGCATGGCGAAATCCTTCCACCGGCCGGCGCCGGAGCGGATCGTCGAGGACTACTCCCAGGAGCCGTTCTTCCACGCGCCGAGCGAACGCTGGTTCGAGATGCGCTGGCGCGACGGGCGTCCGGTGTTCCGGCGCTGGCAGGTGGACGGCGCCGGCCGGCCGGTCAACGTCTTCGAGCAGCCGGTGGACTGGGTGCTCGGCTCCGGCCACCGCGCGCGCAGCTACCTCTACGCCAATCCCGCCGGCGAGCTGTTCCTGCTGCCGGTGGACTGGTACGCCCAGGAGGGGCGCTGGGGCATGGCCCCCGGGTTCGACCGGCCGGACCACCTGGGCGTGCTGCGCCGGGTGGCACGAGACTGCATGTTCTGCCACAACGCGTACCCGGGAGAGCCGGCGCCCGCCGGGGGCCAGGCGATGGATCGGGCGGCGCTCGAACGCGCCGCGGCGCCCCACGCCGCGGCGGCGAGCGCTCCGGAGGTCCGCGGCACCGCGGCGAGCGGTGCCAGGGCCAGCGACGCCCACGGCATGCCGGCCCGCTTCCCGGCCGAGCTGCCCCAGGGGATCGGCTGCCAGCGCTGCCACGGGCCGGGCTCGCGGCACGTCGACCTCGCCTCCGGCGGCGTCGGCACGGCGGCCGAGATCCGCGCCGCCGTCGTCAACCCTGCCCGTCTCGCCCCGGAGCGCCGCGACGACGTCTGCTGGCAGTGCCACATGCAGCCGAGCGTCGCGATGAGCAGCGTGCGGGCGATGGGCCGCGGCGTCGGGTCGTATCGCCCCGGTGAGCCGCTGCCCGACTACGAGGTGCACTCCGACGTGGTCGAGACGCAGCGCTCCCGCGGCGGCGAGCGCTTCGAGATCAACCACCACGCCTACCGGCTGATCCAGAGCCCCTGCTGGCAGGAGAGCGGGCGGCGCCTGACCTGTGTCACCTGCCACGATCCCCACGCCAAGGTGGCGCCCGCCGAGCGCGTCGCCCACTACCGCGCCGCCTGCCAGCAGTGCCACGGCGAGGAAGCCTGCGACCGCGGCCACGGCGGCGCGGGGCAGGGGGAGGGTGGGAGCCCGACCTGGAGCCCGGCCGAGGCGCGGGCGGCCGCCGCCGACGACTGCGTCGCCTGCCACATGCCGCAGCGCCGCACCCAGGACGTGGTGCAGGTGGTGATGACGGACCACCGCATCGTGCGCCGGCCGCCGCCGGCCGCCGAGCGCCTGGCGCCGCTGGCCGAGCTCGACCCGGTGCTCGAGGAGGTGGCGCCGCTCCACGCCGACCGGGCTCCCGAAGGCGAGCTGGGCAGCCTGTACCGGGCGCTGGCCGTCGTCCGCACCGCCGGCGGCGCCTCCTCCGAAGCTCTCGACGCCCTGGAGCGGATGCTCGCACGGATCGCCCCGGAGGCGCCGGACGCCTGGTACGACCTGGCGCGGGGCCTGCTCCAGCGTCGCGAGATCGACCGCGCCGAGCGTGCCCTGACCGCCGCGCTGGAGCGTTCGCCGGAGCACCCGGAGGTCCTCCAGCTCCTCGGCGTGCTGGCGGTCGCCCGGCAGCGTCCCGCCGAGGGCGCCGCCCTGCTGCGCCGGGCCGTCGAGGCGGGCGGCCAGCCGGAGGCCCACTACAACCTCTCCCGCGCCCTGCTCGCCCTCGGCGAGCCGGAGGCGGCCCGCGGCGAGCTCGAACGCGCCGTCGCCCTGCGCCCCACCTTCACCGCCGCCTGGCACGCCCTCGGCCAGCTCCGCGAGCAGCTCGCCGGCCACGACGCCGAGGCCAGCACCCTGTCCGCTGCCGTAGCCGGCGAGGACGCCGCCGGCGCCTACCGCCGCGCCCTGGCCATCAGCCCGGAGCACGCCCCGTCGTACATCGCGCTGGGCCGGCTGCTGCTCGCCCGCGGTGAGCGCGCGGAAGCGCTGCGCTGGTTGGAGCACGGAGCCCGGGTGTCGAGCGCGCCCGAGGCGGTGGCGGCGGTGCTGGAGGAGGCGCGGGCCCGGCAGGAGTAGGCCCAGCCGCGACGCGGGGGGCGGTCTGCCTCCTCGCGCCCGGCGCGCTAGACTTCGATTCCATGACGAGGCGTTACGACGCGATCGTCGCCGGGGGTGGCCCGGCCGGCTCCACCGCCGCGCTGCGGCTGGCGCGGTCCGGCCTGTCCGTGCTGCTCGCCGAGCGGACGCGGTTTCCGCGCTTCCACGTCGGCGAATCGCTGCTGCCGCGCAACTTCCAGCTGTTCCGCGAGCTGGGGTTGGAGGCCGGGATCGCCGCCCTGCCGCACCACCGCAAGGTGGGCGGCGAGTTCGCCTTCGGGCACGAGACGGCGAGCCTGCGGTTC
The DNA here is from genome assembly GCA_036259255.1 of Thermoanaerobaculia bacterium. Classification (GTDB taxonomy): domain Bacteria; phylum Acidobacteriota; class Thermoanaerobaculia; order Multivoradales; family JBCCEF01; genus DATACC01. Next base: position 5,771 of record DATACC010000188.1, read on the forward strand.
CGGTTCGCCGACGGCCTGCTGGGCGACGTCGAGGCGGAGACCATCAACGTGGAGCGGGCTCCGTTCGACGCCTGGCTCCTCGACGAGGCGGTGGCGGCCGGGGCCGAGGTCGCCCAGGGCACCGCCGTCAAGGAGATCCTGCAGCTCGACGCCGGCGGCGCCGCCGTGCGGCTCGACACCGGCGACGAGGTCGAGGCTCCGGTGCTGCTCGACGCCAGCGGCCAGTCCACCCTCGTCGGCAAGCATCTCGGCACCCGCCAGGGTCACCCGGACCACCGCAAGGTCGCCTTCTTCGGCCACGCCCGCGGCGTCCAGCGGCTGCCCGGCGAGGAGGCCGGCCACCCGTGCATCGTGATGATGGCCGACGCCTGGTTCTGGCTCATCGCCCTCGACGAGGAGCGCACCTCGGTGGGCCTGGTGATGGACGCGGATCACGCCCGCCGCACCGGCCGCGAGCTCGGCATCCCGCCGCAGCGCATGCTCGCCTGGGGCATCGCGCGCTGCCCCTTCGTCGCCGGGCGCACCGCCGGCGCCACGCTGCCGGCCGAGAACCACGTCGGCGCCGACTTCAGCTACCACTGCCGGCCTTACGCCGGCCCCGGCTACTTCCTCCTCGGCGACGCCGCCACCTTCCTCGACCCGATCTTCTCCACCGGCATCTGCCTGGCGATGGTCGGCGCCTCGCGCGCCGCCGACGACGTCCTGGCGCTCCGCGCCGGCGCCGATCCGGCCGCCGTGCACCGGCGCTACGCCCGCTTCGTCGACGGCTCCTCCGACGTCTTCTTCCGCCTCGTGCGCCGGTACTACCAGCAACCGTTCCGCGAGCTGATGATGCAGGGCGAGGGCCCGCTGGCCATCCACCGCGCCATCTACTCGGTGCTCGCCGGCCACGTCTTCCCCCGCCCGCCCCTCGGCCTGCGCTGGCGGGTGCGGCTGATGGAGGCGCTCACCGAGGTGCAGCGCCGCGTGCCCCTGGTGCCCCGCCGCGAGCTCCACTCCCTCCACCCGCCGCACGCGGACGCCGCCGGCCCGGCCGGTGATCTCCCGCCGCGTGAGGCCGCCGACGCCGCCGGAACGACGCCTCGAGCCACCCGGTGAGCGGCGGCGACTTCCGGTTCGGCACGCCCCGCGCTACGGCGCAGGGCGTGGAGATGGCGGTGACCGTGCCGGTGGACAGCCCGTGGTTCGCGGGCCACTTCCCGGGCCGACCGATCCTCCCCGGCGTCGCCCACCTCCACCTCGCCTGCCGGCTGGCGGCACTCCCCGACCGCGCGCCGGCGGCGCTCGCCGCGGTGGAGGCGTGGCGGTGGAGCGAGCCGGTCGCGCCCGGCGACGAGCTGGTGGCGACCCTGGCGCCAGCCGGCGCGGGACGGGGCCGCTTCGCTCTGCGTCGCGCTGGAGAGGACGACGGCGGCGAGCGGTGGGGCCTGGGCGGCGGGACCCTGGCCTGGGCGGGAGCCGGTGATCCTGCGGGCGACGCCCCACGGCGGGACGCATCCGGCGAACCGGCCGCCGAGGGCTCCTCGGCCGGCCCGGCCTTCGGCTCGATCGCCGTGCCGAGCGGGGGGCTCGCCACCTTGCTCCCCCACCAGTCCCCGGCCCGGCTCGCGGAGACGCTGCAGGAGGCCGGCCCGGAACGCCTGGTGTGCCGTGGCCGGATCGACGCCGGCCACCCGGCCGTCTCCCCTCTCGGCGCGCCGTCGTTCCTCGCCGTCGAGCTGGCGGCGCAGTGCTGCGCCGGCTGGCCCCTCGCCGACGGCGAGGGCGGCGAGGACGCCGCCGCGCCGCGCGTCGGCTACCTGGTGCGGCTGCGGGACGTCCGGTTCGCCCGTCCCTGGCTCGCTGCGGCCGCTCCCCTGACCGCCCGGCTCGAGCTGGAGGGCCGCACCGGCCCGCTCACCCTCTGCCACTTCCGGGTGGAGGACGCCGCCGGCACCGAGGTGGCCGCCGGCACCCTCGGCGTGTTCCAGCCGCCCGCGCGGTGATCGGCGGCCCGGAACCCGGTCAGTAGCGCAGCAGCGCCGCCATCTCGCCCATCTCGGAGAGTTCCTCGATGGGATCGACGAACTCCATCTCGGCGCTGGTGCGGGTGATGATCTGGGTGATCTCGTCCACCAGGTCGACCTCGAAGACCTGCTTCGAGCCGCACGCCTGGCAGTTGCGCGGCGTGCCGTGGACCACGTTCTCGCACTCCTTGCAGCGGGTGCCGCGGATCTTCGCGTCCCGGGTCACCGCCACCCGCGCCGCCCGGCCGGCGAGCGCCGCCTTCAGGACGTCCGTCGGTCCCACCGCCGCCAGGCCGCCGCGCAGGTACTCCTCGCGGATGTCGTCCCACAGGCGCTCCTCGGCCTGGCGCTCCTCGGCGAAGAACAGCTCGAAGGCCTCCTCTACCAGCGCCTCCCGGGTCTCCCCCACGTCGGCCGCCTGGCGCGCCACCACCTTGGCCCGCAGCGGCTCCGACAGCGCCTCCTCGATGGCGGCCGTGGCCTCGGGCTGGCCGAGCAGGACGAGGCGCGAGAAGTCGTGGTCCCGGCCCAGCTCCTCGAGCGCCTCGGCCACCTCCTTGCCGTAGTGCATCAGCTCGTTCTCGCGCCGCCGTGCGTAGCGCTTCTGGGACCAGCCGCCCTTCTTCACCCGGTTCTTCACGTCGCCCCGCACCCGTTCCTCCTCGGACACCACCGCCGAGGCGACCAGAAAGATGCGGCTGGCCCGGTTGTCGGCGGCCACCACGGCGAAGCTCTCGTACTCCTCCTGCAGCTCGGCCAGGGGGCGCAGGAACGGGTGGGGCCCGATCCACAGCCGGTCCTCCACACCGACCTCCAGCGGCCAGCCGCGCACGAAGTCGAGGGCCCAGCAGGCGAACACGCAGCCCGCGCCGGCGGGCGGGTGGTCCCCCAGCCAGCCGCGCAGCAGCTCGAAGCTGTTCTCGAAGTGCTCCAGCTCGTCGGGCGAGCGGGCGAGCAGGGTGCGGATGCGCTCGGCCCGGGAGTCGAGGGAGCCGAGCGCGTCGGGGCCCGAGAGGTACAGCGTCAGGAAGGCCCGCTCGGGCCCCTCCAGCTCGGCGAGCTGGCGCAGGTCGATGTCCTGGAACACGGGGAAGATCTCCTCCGGGCGTGGCCCGGCTGCGCGCCGCGGAACATCCACGAACGCCGCGGCTGGCCCAGTGCAAGGCGGCGGCCAGGGAACTCGGAGACCCTCGATTCGGTGTTCGGCGCGGGCGCACGCTAGGAGGCGCCGGGGCGGCCGGGAAAAAAACCCCGCTCCAGCTGAGGGAAAGGCTTTTCGCGGAGTTTCCCCGGCCGCCTCGGAGGATCGAACCAGTCGTCCTCCCGCGGGACCCGAGGGTGGCGGTGGCGGACCCCGAAACCCGGACCTCGTGCGTGAAGAACTCTGGCCCCGCCCCTCCGCGGCGGCCGGGGAAGCTCTGCC
>DATACC010000189.1:0-9295 GCA_036259255.1 Thermoanaerobaculia bacterium
GTCGATCACGGCGCGAGCTCGATGTCGAAGACCGCCCGCTCCATCCGCCCGTCGGCCGCCACCCCCACTCGCAGCTCCCAGTGCCCCTCCATCTGCAGCAGGAAGCCGTGACCGGTGAAGGTACCGTCGCCGTGGGCCTCGATCCGGGGCTCCAGCGGCGTCCCGTGGTTGTGCTCCGGCATCCAGGCGCGGGCGGTGAGGGCAGCTCCCGAGACCAGCGTGGCGCGGTCGTCCGGCGCGAGCACCCGGAAGCCGATCGCGAACATCTCGTTGAGCGGCACCGGCGTCGGCTCCGGCCACCACTCGACGTAGAAGGAGCCGCCGGAGGTCAAGGCGCCCTCGCGGGCCGCCTGCGGGCGGGCCAGCTCGCCGCCGTCCTCCGTCCCGGCGGTGGTCGCCGGAACGAAGACGGTGGCGAGCGCCAGCACCAGGGCCAGGGCGACGGCCGCCCTCACCGCTCGGCTCCCGCGGCCGCCGCCTCGGCTTCGCCGGCGGAGACCGGGGCCGCGGCGTAGCTCCCCTTGGCGTGCTGACCGAAGGTGAAGCCGGCGCCGAAGGCGTCGAGGGTGCAGGCCGCCAGGTCGGCCCCCGGGGCCACCCGCACCGGGATGGTGTAGGAGCCGTCGTTGCGGTCGACGACGCTCTGGACGCCGCACTCGCACGGCTTCGAGCAACTCGGCCGCGGCAGGCGGCCCGGACCGACGACGTTGCCGAGGGCGTCCTGGGGGCGAATCCTCACCGGGTACACCGTCGCGCCGCTGCCCTGGATGGGAGTGCCGATTTGGACCTCCGAGTGGGCGGGGCTAGTGTCGACGTCGACGTACAGCGTCTGCTTGAGCTCGCGCCGGGTGGTGCAGGAGTCCGCCGGATACTCGAAGCGGTAGTGGAACGTGTACATGCCGTCCACGGCGTAGTCGAGAGGCAGCTCCAGGGTGTAGGCGCCGTTGTGGGGGTTCTCGTCGCCCTGCTCGCCGGAGTCGTTGAGCCGGTAGATCTCCTTGGTGGTCGGGATGTCGAGCTTGCCGAGCTGGGTCTCCACCAGGTTGACCGGGTCGCCCTCGACGCCCTCGCTGCGGCCGCCGCGCTCCACCATGCCGCCGAGGCCCCGGAGGGGCCGCTCCACCTCCACCGTCATGCGGGCGCCCGGATAGCCGCCCGGACGCAGGAACGACGGCAGGATGCGCACGCCGGCGCGGATCGGCGCGCCGGTTCGCGGCACGCTGCGCGGGGCGAAGGCGGTGAGCTGGGACAGGCCGCGGACGAGCACGTTCTTGTGCCAGTAGAGATCGCTGCCGGCCAGGCTGCTGGCGAGGATGGCGGACGGGCCGGCGCTGGGGCCGAAGTGAGCCGCCGGCGCCGAAGCCGTCGCGTTGCCCACGACCGGCTGGACGCCGTAGGAGAAGGTGGCGTGCCCCGGGTCGGCGAGGGCCGCCTCGAGGCGCAGGAAGTGCTCGCTGCCCGCGACGGTCTTCTGGTTGTGGACCTTCGGATCGCGCACCGCACCGGCGCAGCGCAGGATCTCGGCCGCACCCGAGTGGGTGCGGGTGTCGGTGACGATGGCGCGGGTGCCGGAGCACAGGGTCTTGGCCAGCATCTCGTCGTAGGGTTCCTCCTCGTCCCGGCCCGCCTGCCGGGCGTAGACCACGAGGTCCCAGCCGCCCTTCTGGAGCAGCTCGTCGAAGGCGCGGGCATCGGTGATCGCCTCGACGTCGCCCACGGTCGAGCCACGCTCCTCCTTCAGCGCGCCCTCGTAGACCGACGGCCCGCGGGCGCCGTCCTCGAAGTGGAGCACCCGCTCGCAGGTCGGCTGACCCTTCTCACCGAAGGGGCAGAGGCGCTGGATCTCGCGGCGCACCAGGCGGATTCCCTGGTCGGGATCGACGAAGCTATCGGTGGTGAAGCCGTTGACGAAGGCCTTCTGGGGCCGCACGAGCTGCATCGTCCAGGTGCCCTCCGACTGGCCGTGGTGGGGCAGGGGGGTGCGCTTGAAGGCCCAGCTCTGTCGCGACGACTCCTCGGTGATGCCCGCCGCCGGCACCCAGGCGGCGCCGTTCGGCATCGTCACCAGGAGCTGCAGCCGGTCGCCCGGCAGGGTCGTCTGGGTCCACCCGGAGGTGAAGGTGATGCGGCTGTCGTCGCACGAGTCGTAGGGCACGATGGGTCCGGCCGTTTCGTGGGCCGCCAGCAGCCCGGCGGGATCGAGGCCGAGGAACTCGTCGGTGAGCTGGGCGAAGCACTTGGCGAAGAAGTCCTTCAGGTCGTTGCCGGTGGCATCGGTGTCGTTGAGGTAGATGCCGCCCTGCCTCTCGGCCAGGATGGTCAGCAGCTCGCCGTTGATCGACGCCGCGTTGCCGAGGCCGACGGCACAGAGCTGCGTCACGTCGAGAGTGGTGTAGTCGATGGCCGCGCCGGTGCCGCCCCACTGGCAGCCTGCTTCCAGGCAGGGCGCCGTGTTCTCCAGGCCGTCGGTGAGCAGCAGGATCGCCTTGCGCTCGTTCTCGCCGGGCGGCGCCACGTAGGTGGCGCAGGAGCCGCCGGGGCAGAGCTGGTCGACCGCCGCGACGATGCCGGCGCCGATGGAGGTCGAGCCGCTGGGGGTCAGGGCCGCCAGGGTCGTGGCGAAGGAGCCGGCGGGATCGAGCAGGGTGGGGTCGACGTCCTGGAGCGGCAGGTTGAGGGCCGCGTTCGACGCGTTGGTCGAGTAGGAGACGATGCCGATGCGGTTCACCCCGCCGTCGCTGCGGCCGTCCTCGAGGAGATCCCCGAACATCTCGGCGGCCTCCACCGCGTTCTCCAGCCGGGTGCCGGAGCCGGTGCCCGAGGGAGCGCTCATGCTGCCCGAGCGGTCGACCACCAGGGTGACGTCGACCGCCTGCATGTCCTGCCAGGCCCGGACGACGTCGTCCAGGGACTTGTGCAGGCGCCAGAACATCGCGTCGCGGGTGGAGCAGTTGGGGCTGGCGCAATCCGTGTTGTAGCCGCCACCGTCGGCATCGGCGACCGCGCCATGCATGTTGCCGTGGAAGTAGGCGTCGAGCAGGGTGGCGATCTCGTCGACGTTCTGGAAGTCCTCGAGCTGGGTGTAGGGGAACGTCACGCCGCCGGCGCTGCAGCCGGACGCCGGGGCCGACGGGCACGAGATCGGTCCGGCGCCGGCGACGTAGAGGCACTGGCGGAACGCTTCGCAGCCGTCGCAGGTGACGTTGTTGGGGCGGTTGATTCCGGTGCCGCAACCGAGCGGGTGGCCCACCTGGTTGGCGCCGAAGTGGCCGTAGGGCATGTTCATCCCCGGGCACCACTCGAGGGAATCGATCTTGCCGAAGCCGAGGCCTTCGCGGTAGACGTTGAAGTCGGACTCGAACTGGCGGTGGAAGGCGTACCAGCGCAGCCCCCGGTTGGGCGGTGGCGGGGTGGCGGCGGTGCCGACGTTGCCCATGCACTGGTGCCACTTGACGTGCATCTCGCCGATCGTCTGGGTGGCCAGGGGATCGTGCGCGGCGACGCAGCAGTCGCTCGGATCGAGATCGGTGTTGCAGGTCGGGTTCCACGTGCACGGCGTGGTCATGTCGCCCATCTGCACGCACTTGAGCGGCACCAGGGCGTTCTCGAAATCGGTGTAGTCCCAGCACACCTCGGCCGCGGCCGGCAGCACGAAGAGCAGAGAGGCGACGAGGAGCACGAGACGGTGGCAGGGGACGGCGAGCACGGAACGGCCGGGGAAATCGGGCAACGGGTGACCTCCAGGGGTGCGGGAAACGAGAGGCGCCAAACGACCCGGCCGAACATGCCCGGAGCGCCAGGATCGACGAAACGATGCGACTACAGGATCACTGGCGACGAACGACCGCCTGCGTTACAGGGGACGGTCTCGGGGGTGTGGGTCCGAGGCGTGGATCCTCGGTGGTCGAGCTGCGGGGCCGTCACCGCAGTGAGTGTGGAGACGTGCGGATCCCCGGCGTTGCGCCGCGCCCGGCGGCAAGCCTCGCGAGCTTCGAGCCGGCGGTCCTCGCCGCCGGACTGTCCACGACGATGGAGCTGGAGTGACCGCTACGGCTGCGCCCAGGCGGGCTCGATCAGGACGTGGAGGCGGCCCCCCGCACGCACCGCGAAGCCACTGCCGAGGTGCACGCGCCTCCCCGCCTTCAGCGTCACCTCCGCGCCGGGCTCCACCGCGGTCCCGAGCCCGGCGGTCAGCAGCTCGCAGGCCTCGATCTGGTGGACGGAGAGGAAGTGGCTGCCGGTGACGCTCGTGTAGGAGTCGGCCGGGCAGGGCTCGAGGACGAGCTTGATGCCGAGCAAGCTGCTGTTGAGCCCCACCACGAGGGGAGTCCCGAGGGTCGGATCGCAGCTCGGGTCGCAGGGAACGTTGTCGAACACCTCCCCCTGGTACTGCTCGTACGAGAAGGGCTGCGCGGCCACGCGGTAGCTCCCCGGCGGCACCGTCATGCGGAACCCACCGTAGGCGGAGCTCTGGGCCACCGCCGCCCCGCTGGCGTCGTAGGCCACCACCTGTGCGCCCATCCCATACCCGCTGTCGGCGGCGAAGACGCTTCCCGAGAGGACCGGAAGTTGGTCGAGGTGGAAGTCGACGCCGGGGACGGTGGCGCCCAGCACCACGTCGACGTCGGCGCCGACGGCGGGATCACAAGAGTCCGGGCAGGCGACGTCGTCGTACATCTCGTCGGCGTAGCTGGAGGTCCTGGTGCCCACCCGGTAGCTTCCCGCCGGCAGCCCCTCGAGCTCGTACGAACCGTCGGCCCGGGTATAGGCGGTGCGGGCGTGCGAGCCGTTGGACGTCCAGGCAACGACGGTGGCGTCCCTCACCGGCGCTCCGGTCGGCCCGTGCACCACCTTGCCGGCGATCGCGCCCAGCTGTCGGAGGGCGAAGTCGATCCCGCTCGTCTGCGCATTCAGGGAGGCCGCCACGGGTGTGCCGACCACGCCCGAGCAGCTTCCCGGACACGCGATGTCGTCGTACACCTCGTCGAGGTGCAGCGGCGTGGAGGTTCGCACCGAGTAGGTGCCGGGCATCAGGCCCGTCAGCTGATAGGTCCCGGTGCTGGAGAGATAGGCGTAGCGGGTCGAGGTGCCGTTGCTGGCGATCACCTCGCCGCCGGCGACCGGCGTGCCGGAGGGGTCCTCGACCACCGTGCCGCCGACGGTCGCGAGGCGATCGAGGGCGAAATCGGCCTCGGCCGTCTCGCTCGCCAGCACGTGCACCGCCGTGGCGCTGTCGAAGGGGCAGGTGGTGGTGCACGGTACGTCGTCGTAGAGCTCCCGGCGGTAGAGGACGCTCTCCGCCTGCAGGTGGTACTTGCCCGGGTGGACGCCCGAGATCCGGTAGCTGCCGCTCGAGTCGGTGTAGAAGGTGTCGAGCCAGAAGCCGTCGATGGAGAAGAGGGTGACGTAGCCGGAGAGCGGTTGGGAGGTGACGGCGTCGGTGATCGTGCCGGAGATCGCACCGGCCTCGGCGAGGGCGAAGTCGATGCCAGAAACCTCCCCTTCGCCCACCGGGATCGGCGTTCCGTCGGTGACCCAGCAGGCTGCCCAGGGCGTGCAGGGGATGTCGTCCCAGGTTTCGTCGAGGAGCCCCAGGGCGTTGTCGGTCTGGGCGTGGTAGGTGCCGGCCTCCAGGCCGCCGACGGTGTAGGTGCCGTCCGCCGCGGAGGTGCCGGAGGCGGCGTGGGACGAGTACCGGTACACATCCACCACCACGCCGGCGAGCGGATCTCCCGTTGCCGCATCGGTGATGGTGCCGCGGATTCCGCAATCGGGAGCGGCGGTCAGCAAGAACGCCCCGGTTCTGCCGCCGTACCCGCTCACCCGCACCCACACCTCCTGGCCGGCGGCCAGGCTCAGGCTGATCCGCGACTGGAGGGTGCCGTCCGCGTCGTCGTTGCAGGCGAGCTCCGTCACCGGGCCGTCTGCGACGCAGCCGTCGGTCACCGAGAGCACCGTGTCGATGGACGAGCCGAAGGTGTCGAACGAGAACAGGCCGGCGCTCGCCGCCGTGTAGCGGAACCAGACGTCCGGCGCGCCGGTGGAGAAGCCGCAGGAGGCGGTGCCGTCGCTGGTGGCGCCGGCGGTGGTGCCGGCCACGGTGTCGCCGGCGAGCGCGATGGCCGCCGGGCACGCGTCGTTGGCGGGCAGCGCGGCGGGAAGGGCGGCGGGGCTCTCCGCCGGGCCATCCAGCTTCGCGTGGAGCCGCCGCACCTCGGCGAGCGCCGCCTCCACACGCTCGGCGCGGCCGGCCTCCGGCGGCTCGGACGGGATGCCGTGGAGGTCGTGCTCGACGCCGAGGGCGCGCAGTGCCCACGCCAGGCGCCGCATCAGGTCCGGTGCGGCGGCGGGCAGATCGCTGCCGGGCCGCAGGCGGTACTCGAGCGCTGCCGCCATCCGCGCGAGCCAGCCGCCGGTGCCATCGGGATAGGTGTCGAGCTCCAGACGCTCGTCGAGCCGCGCCAGCTCGCGCGCCAGGAAGGTCTGGGGATCCGGCTCACCCGCAGCCTCCGCGGCGGCGCCGGCCGTCGGCGCGGGCAGCGTCAGGGCAACAGACAGCAAGAGAAGACAGGCGGACAGCCTCGCCGTTCGCTTCATCGGGCGATCCTCGTCGGTCGTGAGGCCGGGGGCCGGGTTGCGGCGAAGCTCTCACGAACTCCCGGGAGGCGCAAGCTTTACGGAAGTTGGCAATAAATCGATAGTGGCGCATCGATCGGATCGTGGCACACACCGATGCTGACGGGGTGATTCTCAGGACCGACAGGGGAAATCGGGTGGAGGCGACGGGCGGATTCGAACCGCCGAATGAGGGTTTTGCAGACCCTTGCCTTACCACTTGGCTACGTCGCCCATCGGATCGGCCCGACCCGGGCCGGCCCGGAAAGCAGAACGGCCGCCCCGCGGGGCGGCCGGTGGTGACAAAAATCGTCGAGGCCGGCGCTGCTCACCCCGAGGGAGGGAGCTTGGAGCGGGAAACGGGATTCGAACCCGCGACCCCAACCTTGGCAAGGTTGTGCTCTACCACTGAGCTATTCCCGCCCGCGGCCGACGAAGAATAGACGCCGTCGGCGCCCATGTCAAGCACGCCGCGACGGCGGAAATTCCACTTCCGCGGCCCACCCGCTACCGCCCCGGCGCCGCGTTTCGCTCCCGTTGCGGCACTGGAAGGAACAGGAGAATCCACCCACGACCGGGCCGCTCCGCGGCCCAGGAGAAACGACCATGAAGCGAACCGCTCTCGCTGTTGCGCTGGTTGTCGCCACGATGTTGGTCCCGGCCCCCGCGGCCCGGGCCCAGGAGGGGTGCCAGGGGTCGGTGCCGCCGGCCGCCGCCGAGCGCCAGGCGCGCCGGGTGGTGGCGGAGCTGCGCACCGAGCTCGCGGCCGTGGAGGACGAGATCCGCCACGCCCCCTTCCTCGACGCCCTGGAGCAGGGCACCGCGTCGCGCGACCTGCTGCGCGCCCTGGCCGGCGAGCAGTACCACATCCTGCGCAGCGACCTGCGCTCCATGGCCGCGCTGGTCGCCCGGGTCGAGCCGCGGCAGAGCCTCTTCTTCCAGGATCTGCTCGCCGGCGAGCGCATCGCCCTCGGGATGCTGCTCGACTTCGCCGGCGCCCTCGGGTGGGACGAGGCGGACCTCGCCGCCTACGAGCCGCGTCCGCCCGGGCAGACCTACCCCAACTACGTCACCCGCCTCGCCCACCACGGCTCGGGCGCGGCGGCCGCCGCCTCGTTCCTGATCAACTTCCCTGTCTTCGGCGAGAACACCGGCCGCGTGCGCGACGCCCTGCAGGCCCACTACGGCCTCGACGCCACCGCCACCGCCTTCTTCGACTTCTTCGCCACGCCCGTGCCCGGCTTCGAGGAAGCTGCCCTGGAGGTGATCGCCGCCGGCTTCGAGCGCTGCGAGTGCGCCCGCGAGGTGAAGCGCAGCGCCCGGCTGCTGCAGGCCTACGAGCGGGACTTCTGGTACGCCGTGGGGGAGGCGCCCTGAGACCGCTTCAGCGCGCCGCGGCGGAGCGCAGCACCACCCGGCCGTTGTCGGTGCGGATGCGGATCTGGGGCCCGCCGCCGCCCACCGCCGCGTAGACGAAGCGGCTGTTCGGCGGTGCCGAGCGGCGCGGCGGGTCGGCCAGCGGTGCCAGGTCGAAGCCGGAGAGGAACTGGTCGTCGGTCTCGACGTAGAGGTCTGCCGCCAGGTCGGCCGGCAAGGTCAGGTCGACGTCGCCATTGCTGGTGACGAAAGACATGGGTCGGCCAGGAGCCACCCGGGCCACCGTGCCGCGGATCGCCCCGTTCGAGGTGCTGGCGAGCACCGTGCCCGCCACCCCCTCCAGGGTGATGGCGGCGTTGGAGGTGACCAGCGCCAGCTCTCCTTCGACGCCGCGCACCACCAGGTTGCCACCGTTGGAGGTGGTGAGGTCGAGGTCGGTGCGTCGCGGCACGCGCAGGCGCACCTCGACCCCGGTGTCGGCGTCGGGCACCAGCAGCACGACGCGGTTGCCGCTGGCGTGGAGACTCAGGTTGAGCCGGCGCACCCGGCGCAGCCCGTCGGGGCGCGGGTCGTCCGCCACCGGCCGGGTCTGCTCGGCCTCGGCCAGCACCTCGGTGCCGTCGTAGGCCTCGACCACGATGGAGGCGTAGTCGAGCTCGGCGCTGAGCTGTACCGGGCGTTCGGGGTCTGCCGGGCGGGTGCTGGCGCGCTCGACGGCCGCGGCGGAGACGGTCGGCCACAGGCCGAGGAGGGCCGTCGCCAGCACCGGCCGGAGCCATCGGGCGGCAAGGTGCGGAGCGGGGGACGTGGACATGATGGCCTCCTTGCGGGTTCGCGGATCGCCGCTGCGCAGGACGGAGGTCACGAGAGCTGGCGCAGCGCCCAGCGGGCGCGGCTCTGCAGGGCCGGGTCCGTCGTGTTCCCGGTGAGGGTGTGCAGCACCTCGCGGGCGCCGACGACGCGGCGCTCGACGAGAAGCTCGATCAACGCCGTGCGCAACACCGGCGATTCCGGGCGGTCGAGCAGCGCCACCAGCCGCCCCTGGGCAGCACCGAGGTCCGCCACCCGGCGCAGGCCGTCGAGGGCCGCGAGCTGCACGTTGACGCTGCGGTCGGTCTCCAGGGCTCGCAGCAGGGCTTCCTGCGCGCGCGGATCGGCCGGGCCGGCGGCGAGCTGCTCGACGGCGGCGAGGCGCTCGCCGGGGGAGCCGTCCACCAGCGCCGCCCGGCCGCGCAGCGCCTCGACCTCGCGCTCGAGCCGCGCCACCTGAAGGCCCGGATCGGGGGCGGTGGCGGCGGCGAGG
>DATACC010000190.1:0-1737 GCA_036259255.1 Thermoanaerobaculia bacterium
GCTCGCCCTGGGGCTGGCGGTGCTCCTCCACCCGGCGCTGCTGCGGCGGCTCTCCCACCTGCTGCAGCGCCTGGCCGGGCGCCCCCGCGAGGAGGTGGTGGCCTGGAGGCTGCGGCAGCTCGCCCCCGCCGCCGCCCTGGCCGCCGCCGGCTGGGCGCTGCACGGGGTGGCGGGCTACTTCCTGGTGCGTTCGCTGGCGCCGGTGCCGCCCGGTGCGCTTCCGGCGGTGGCGCTGGCCTTCGTGGCGGCGTGGGGCGCCGGCTTCCTGGCCTTCGTCACCCCGGCCGGCCTCGGGGTGCGGGAGGCGGCCCTGACGGTGCTGCTGGCGCCCTTCCTGCCGCGGCCCCTCGACGCCCTGGCCGCGGTGCTCGGCCGGCTGAGCTGGGTGGCGCTGGAGCTGCTGGGCCTCGCCGCCAGCGCCCTGGTCGCCACCCGGTCCGCGCCCCCCGCCGCGGCGGCCGACGGCCCGGCCCCCGAGGAGATCGCGTGAGCCCCGTGCCCGCGCGCACCGCCCTCGGCCTGGCCGCCGCGGCGGTCGTCGCCACCACCCTGCTGCTCGCCCTGGTCACCGCCGAGGCGGGCCTCGAGACCCGCTGGAAGGACCAGCGCCACTACCTGGCCTCCGCCTGGAACCTCGCCCACGGCCACGGCCTCGTGCTGCCGGAGCTCGACGTCGACACCAGCACGGTGGTGGAGCGGCCCCTGGCCTCCTTCCCGCCGCTGCTGCCGGCCGTCCTGGCGCTCGTCATGGCCGCCGGCGTGTCCCCCGAGGCCGCCCCCACCGTGGTCTCGCTGCTCGCCTGGCCCTGGCTGCTCGCCGGCATCGGCCTGCTCGCCCGCCGCCTCGGCGCCACGCCGGCGGCGGCGGCCCTGGCCACCGCGGTGGCCGCCCTCACCTGGCCGTACTGGAACGTCCACGTGGAGATCCAGTCCGAGGTCCTGTTCCTGCCGCTGTTGGTGTGGGTGGTGCTGCTGCTCCACGACCTGCCGTGGCGCCGGCAGGGCTTCGCGCCGCGCTTCGCCGCCGCCCTCGCGCTGCTCGCCCTCCTGCTGCTCACCCGCTACACGGGGATGTTCGTCTTCCTGCCGGTCGTCGGCTGGTGGCTGGTGGCCCGGGCGCGGCAGCGGCGCTGGGGGCGGCTCGGCGGCGAGATGGCGCTGTTCGCGGTGGCGACGGTCCCGTTCCTGCTCTGGCTGGTCCGCAACGCGGCGCTGACCGGCGGCCCGTTCGGACCGGTGCTGCTGAGCGAGACGCTCGGCGTCGGTCCGCGGCGGGTGCTGGCCTCGGTGCTCACCCACGCCACCTGGCTGGTGCTGCCGGCGGTGCGGCCCGGCCCGCTGTGGCGCCAGTGGGGCTTGGCGGCGGCGCTGCCGGTGCTGGCGCTCGCGGTGTGGGGGGCCTGGGCCGCCTGGGGCGGGCGCCGGGGACCTCACCCGCACCGCCCGGCCGGCGAGCCCAGGCCGGCACCGACGGCGCCCGGAACGCGGACGGCGCGGGCCCGCTGGCTCCCCGCCTCGCCGCTGCTGCCCTTCCTCGCCTTCTACGTCGGCTTCCTGGTGCTCGCCCCGTTGTTCATGCGCATGCAGGGGATGATCGAGCGCTACATGGCGGTGGTCCTCTGCCTGGCGCAGCCGGGGCTCGCCGCCCTCGTCTCGCGGCGCTCCGGCGCCGGCGGCACCGCCTTCCTGGCAGCTTTCGCGGCGACCAACCTGCTGCTGCTGGCCGGAGTCGCCGCG
>DATACC010000191.1:0-4432 GCA_036259255.1 Thermoanaerobaculia bacterium
GGCGACGCATCGCTTCCGGTCACCGCCCCGCCGGCGGCCGCGCCGCCCGGGGTCGGCCACTCGCCGTGCAGGCGCCAGGTCGGGTGGAGCGCCAGCAGCTCCGGCTCGGCGGCGACGACCGGCAGACCGGCGGCCAGGGCCGCCCGGGCCAGCTCCGGCGAGTCGGCGGGCAGGGAGTCGGTGCCGAGCTCGGCCACGGCGGCGGCGGCCTCCACCCCGGGCAGGGCCCGGATGCGCGCCGCCTCGGCCGGCGGCAGCCCCGCCGGCCCGCCGACCTGGGGCCGCACCACCAGGTTCGGTCCGAAGGCGGCCAGCTCACCGCCGAGACCGGAGCGGGCGGACAGTGCGAAACCGGCCAACGCCGCCACGGTGGCGGCGGCCACGGTGACCGCCGCGACCATCAGCGCGAGCTGGCGGCCGCGGTGGCGCAGGCTGGCGAGCAGCAGGCGGGGGATCACGCGGTGGCCCTCCGCAGGGTGAGCGCCGGGCGCAGGCGGAACAGGCGCGCCACCGGGGCGGCGGCACCGGCGAGCCCCAGGGCGATGCCGGCGGTGGCGGCCGCCGGCAGGAGCACGGGCGCCCACGGCACGGCGACGCCGAACACCACCTCGCCGAGGACACGCCCCGCGGCGAGGCCGGCCACGCCACCGGCCAGCCCGCCGCCGAGCCCGAGCAGCACCGCCTCGGCGAGGAAGAACAGCGCCACCCGCCAGCTCTCCGCCCCCAGGGCCACCAGCAAGCCGGCTTCGAGGCGCCGCTCGAGCACGGTGGCAGTCATCACGGCCGCCACGCCGAGGGCGGCGCCGACGAGACAGACCGCCGCCACCGCCAGCAGCACCCGGCGCAGCCGGCCGAGCAGGTCGCGGGTGGCGCGGGTGATGCCGGTCACCACCCCGGCGCGGGCGCCGGGCACCGCTTCGCCGATCTGGTGCGCCACCGACGACGGGTAGGGAGTGCAGTACCAGCGATCGTACTCCTCCGGCGTCATGGTGGCGGGGTCGCGGAGGTTGGCGGCCTCCGGATTGGTGAGCGCGAACACCTCGGCCCGGGTGACCGGGCCGCCCGGAAGGCCATCCGCCGCCGAGCCGGAGCGCGCGGCGCCGGGACGGCCGGCGAGGGCCTGGACGGCGGCCAGCGGAGCGAAGGCACGCTCCTCCTCCGGCCCACCGCCAGCGACCACGCCGACCACCGTCAGAACGCGGCGCTCGCCGGCCAGCGTCGCGGTGAGGCGGTCGCCGGCGACCACCCCGAGGCGTTCGGCGAGGCGGCGGCCGAGGGCGACCTCGGCGGGGGCGGCGTCGGCCACCGAGGCGGTGGCGGGCAGCAGGTCGCGCGGCCAGCGGCCATCGACGGTGAGGGCCGGACGCACCCTGGGAAGGCCGGTGCGGAAGCCGTCCGGCAGAGCGACGTCGAACCAGGTGCCGACCACCGGGGCGACGACCGCAGGGACGGCGGCGGGCGCCGCCTCGGCGCCGGCCGCCCCCCCGCTGACCGCGAGCCCGACCCGCAGGTCGAGCAGGGGCGCGAAGGCGACGACGTTGTTCGTCCAGAAGATCTCGCGCAGGGCGGCGAGGTGCGCCGCCTCGAAGGTACCGCCCTCGCCGGTCGCCGGCAGCACCTCGAGGTTGGCGCCGTAGGAGGCGAGCTCGGCGGCCAGCCGATCGCCGGAGGCGAGCAGCACCTCGACCAGCGCGGTGGACGCGAGCACACCCAGCGCGACGCTGGTGGCGGCCAGCAGCTTGCGGCGCCCCCCGCGGCGCAGCGACTCGTAGAGCAGGCGCAGGAGCATCGGCTAGTGGTGCATCCCGTGACCCGCCGCGGCGGTGCCGACCCCGAGGTCGGCGGCGGCGATCACCAGCTCGCTGCCGTCGGTGCTGGCGGCCAGCGGGATCGGGTTGCAGCCGCCCTCCTGGCCGATCGAGGGCGGGTAGATGGCGGCGTGGCAGTGCAGGCAGGTGATCTCGCTGCCCTGCTGCGAGTAGCCCTTGTCGCCGCAGATCAGGCAGGCGTCGAAGGCGGCCACCACGTCGTCGTCGCCGCGGCGGAAGACGAAAAAGCGCACCGGCGAGCCGCCGACGTCGGCCACGTAGTGCTGCAGCCGGCCGGCGGCGAGGTCCGCGAGCGGCAGGCGCACCTGGCCGTCGACGATCTCCACCGGCGTGGCCGGCGGCCGGGTGGCGGCCGGCTGGGAATGGACGAAGCCGACGCCGAGCACCACCAGGATCAGGACCCCGAGCACGGCGGCGGCCAGGCGCGAGCGGCGCTGGCGGCGCTGGGCGGCGCGCTCCAGCCGGGCGGCGGCCTGGTTCCCGGCCCCGGCGCCGGGCGCATCGCCGGGAGCGGCGGCGGCGCCGGCGACCGAGCTGCCGGGCATCCACAGCAGCAGCACCGGCAGCAGCAGCACGGCGGCGAGGAAGAAGAAGTCGTTGCGCACCAGCGGCCCGACCACCGCCATCGACGTCTCGTTGGCCGGCAGCCAGCCGGCCTCGGCCAGCTCGTGGTACCCGTTGAGCAGCAGCTGGACGACGAAGATCAGCAGCGCGATGCCGGTGATGCGAAAGAAGCGGCCGAGATCGATGCGCAGGCTGCCGCGCACGAACAGCACGCCGAACACCACCGCGGCGCCGAGCCCGAGGGCGGCGCCGAAGAAGGTGGCCAGGCCGCTGGTGGTCAGCGACACGGCGGAGAGGAAGAGCGCCGTCTCGACGCCCTCGCGAAAGACCATCAGGAACGTGAAGAGGAACAGCCCACCGCCCACCGCGACGCTGCCTTCCCGGGCCAGGATGCGGCCCAGGCTGCCGCGCACCTCCCCGGCGATGGCGCGGGAGTGGCGCCACATCCACACGACGAAGGTCGCTACCACCACCGCCGAGGTGAGATAGAGCACGCCCTCGAAAGCCTCCTGGTTGACCGCGATGCGGTAGAGGAGCCACGCGCCGGCGACGCTCGCCGCCACCGCCGTGGCGAGGCCGGCCCACACGACGCCGAGCAGACCCTCGCGCCCCTCCTTGCGCAGCACCGCGACGATGATGCCGACCACCAGGGCGGCCTCGATCCCCTCGCGCAGGGTGAGGATCAGCGACTCAAGCATGGAGCGTGGCCCCGCTCCCGTGGCCGTCGGCGGGCGCCTCGGCGGACCGCTCCCCGGCCCCCGACGCCTCCGCCTCGGCCCGCGCACAGGCGTTGCACAGGCTGGAGATCTGCAGCGTGTGGACGTGGGGCACGAAGCCGTGGGCGCGGCAGATCTCGCCCTGGAGCGCTGCGATGCCCGGGCTGACGAACTCCACCACCCGGCCGCAGCCGGTGCACACCAGGTGGTCGTGGCGCTGTCCGGTGTGGACGTGCTCGTAGAGGAAGCGGTCGTGCCCCAGCCGGTGCTTGTTGACCAGGCCGCACTCCACCAGCAGGTCGAGGTTGCGGTAGACGGTGGCGCGGGAGATCTTCTCGCCCCGCTCGCGCAGCCCGTCGTAGATCGTCTCGGCGTCCAGGTGCCCGTGGCGCGAGAAGATCTCGTCGAACAGCACCAGGCGCTCCTGGGTGAGGCGCATGTTGTGCTGCCGCAGGTACTCGAGGAACTGTCGCTTCTCTCTCAGCTCGACCATCGGATCGGTTCCGGGCGGCTCGGCCCCGGCCATTTATTGAGAATGAATCTCAACTGCAAGGAACATTCTGGACCGGCCCGGTCCTGTTTGTCAACACCCCCGTCCGGAGCGTCGCCCGCCCGGAGTGCGCCCACCGCCCATCCGCGACGGCCGATCGGGGGGCAGGAGGAGGGAACATCCTGCTGCGGCGCGACGTTTTCCGAGGAGCGACGACCCTCCGTGAAGGACCAAGACCTGCCCACCACGACCCTCCGCCCCGGTACGGAACCTGCACTCGATGCGGTGCAGACCACGTCTCGCAACGCCGCTGCGGCCGGCGATGCGATGACCATCCGACCGCTGCACGACGGACGATCCGAGCCGCCAGCCTCCTCCGCGACCATGTACCCGCCCTCCCCCCACGACGCCTGCTTCGACGAGCTCCAGCTCCAGCTCGCGCCGCCGCCGGAGCCGGTGGCGGCCGAGCCCGCGCCGCCCGAGGGTGAGCCGCTCGGACGCGCCGAGCTGCCGCTGGGGTGGCGGGTGTCGCTGAGCGCGGTGGCGGTGGTGCTGGTGCTGGTGGGGGTGGCCGGACTGTTCCTGCCGGGCCTGCAGGGGATCGTCACCATCCTCGCCGGTGTCGCCCTGCTGTCGCTGGTCAGCAGATCGGCTCACCGTTTCCTGCAGTGGAGCCTCGGCCCGTGGCCGAAGATGCTGGACCGGGTGGAGGGCCTGCGCCTGCGCCTCCACGACTGGCTGCACCGGATGCGCGAGAAGCTGGTGCACCGCAAGGCGAGCCGCCGCGGCGCGGCGCGGCCCGAGGAAGGCGCCGGCTGAGACGGCGCGGGGCC
>DATACC010000192.1:0-12276 GCA_036259255.1 Thermoanaerobaculia bacterium
GGTCACCCGCGCCTCGCGCACCCGGCCCGAGGGGCGCGCCGCCCGCTTCACCCGCGGTGCCCGCGACGCCTGGTGGCGGCTGCTCGAGTCGCCGGCCGTGTGGGTGCCGCTGTTCCTGCTCATCGGCACCTGGTCACTGGCCGGCGGCGGGTTGTTCGGCAACGTCGACGTGGAGGCCGGCAGCATCGCGCCGCGCGACTTCATCGCCCCCACCGGCCTCGACATCATCGACGCCGCGGCCACCCGCGACCGGCGCCTGGCCGCTCGCAACGAGGTGCTGCCGGTCTACGATCTCGACTCCGCCGTCATCGGCGAGCGCGAGGCGGCCTTCGAGCGGTTGTTCGCCGAGGGGCGCCGCCTGGTGGGCTCCGATCCGGAGCGGCTGCGCCAGGGCGGCGACTGGCGCCAGCGCCTCGCCGAGCGCCTGGAGGAGGCGAGCGGCCTCGACGTGGAGCCGGCGCAGGCCGAGGTGCTGGCCTCCTGGGCCTTCGCCCCGGACCTCGAGGACCGCGTCCGCGGGGTCACCGCCCAGGCGCTGCGCCGCGGCGTGGTGGCCGCCAAGGAGCGGCTGCTCGAAAACCGCATGCGGGGCATCACCCTGCGCGACCTGGGCCGCGGGGCGGAGCGCCACCACGTGGATCTCTACGAGCACCTCGGCTACCCGGACGAGGTGCTCGAGTTCCTGGACGCCGAGGTGCGCAACTGGCTGGGGCTGTCGGCCGCGGAGCGCCAGGCGCTGGTGGGGCTGCTGCACGCCAACATCCCGCCGAACCTCCACCCGAACCGCTCCGACACCCTGGCCCGCCAGGAGGCCGCCGCGGCGGCCGTCCAGCCGGTGCGCACGCGGGTGAGCAAGGGCGAGGTGATCGTGCGCCAGGGCGACCGCATCGATCAGGCCACGGCCGAGCTCCTGAGCGAGATCGCCGCCGACCGGCGCTGGAACCGGCGCTGGCTGCCGCTGGGTGGCATGCTGCTGCTGCTCGGCCTCACCGCCGGCGGCTTGTGGGTGGCGATGCGCCGCGACCGGGTGGCCGACCATGGCCGCAAGCGGGTGTTCGGCGAATCGCTCCTGCTGCTGCTGCTGGCGCTGCTCGGCACCCGGTTGTGCTTCCTCATCGCCACCGCCCTGGCCGCCTCCTTCGACCGCCCGCCCCTCGACTCGTTCCAGAGCTACGTCTACGCGGTGCCCTTCGCCGCCCTGGCGCTGGTCGCGGCGCTGCTGCTCGGTCGCGGTCCGGCGCTGGTGCTTTCGGTGGTGTTCTCGGTGCTGGTCAGCGCGCTCGCCATCGACGAAGGGGCGATGCTGGTGTTCTACGGCCTCGCCGGCTCGCTGGCGGCGATCTTCGCGCTCGAGCGCTACCGCTTCGAGCAGCGCCTGGTGATGGGCCGCGTCGGGCTCCTGGTGGCGGCGGTCAACGTGCTCGCCGTGCTGGTGATCACCGGTCTCCACCGCGGCCTGGGCGCCGGTGCGGCGGGCCTCGCCTTCGATCTCGTCTGCGCGTTGGTGGGCGGCGTGCTGGCGGCGGCGGCGGCCGGGTTCGCGCTGCCGCTACTCGAATCGCTCCTCGGCCTGACCACCGACATCAAGCTGGTGGAGCTGGCCAACACCAACCTGCCGTTGCTGCGCCGGCTCGCCTTCGAGGCCCCCGGGACCTTCCAGCACTCGCTGATGGTGGCCAACCTCGCCAAGGAGGGGTGCGAGACGATCGGCGCCGACGCCACCCTGGCCTACACCGGTGCGCTCTACCACGACATCGGCAAGGTGTTCCGGCCCGAGTACTTCATCGAAAACCAGCGGCCCGGGCACAACCTCCACGACCGCCTGCTGCCCTCGATGAGCGCGCTGATCCTGATCAACCACATCAAGGAAGGCGTCGATCTCGCCCGCAAGCACGGCCTGCCGCAGCCGATCATCGACGCCATCGAGCAGCATCACGGCACCCGGCTGATCAAGTACTTCTACAACCGGGCGCTGGAGCGCTCCGATCCCGACACCGACGAGGTGCGCGAGGAGAAGTACCGCTATCCGGGACCGAAGCCCCACGACAAGGTGATGGGCGTGCTGATGCTCGCCGACGGCGTCGAGGCCGCCAGCCGCACCCTGGTGGAGCCCTCGCCGGTGAAGATCCGCACCCTGATCCGCACCATCTTCGACGACTGTCTGCGCGACGGGCAGCTCGACCACACGGACCTCACGCTGTCGGACCTGCGGCGGGTCGCCGAGGCCTTCCTGCGCGTGCTGACCACCATCTTCCACCAGCGCATCGACTACCCGGGGTTCGACTTCAACGCCCCGGAGTCCGGCGCGGCCGGCGCGGAGCGGGGTGCCGCCGGGTCCGGTCCGCAGCGGGCGGTGGCCGAGCGCCGGCGCCCGGAGCGTACCGGGGCCAACCGTCCGAACGCCGGCCGGTCGCGCCCCAGGACCGAGGAGCCGGAGGAGGAGGCCGCCGCGGCCGTCGCCGCCGCCCGCGGCCAGGCCCTGTCGTGAGGCCGTCGACCGCCGCCACCGAGCCTTGAGCGAACCGCCCCAGCCGATCGCGACCCCGCCCGCCGGGTCCCGTGGCCCGGAGATCGTCCTGCAGAACCCGAACCGGTATCCGGAAGCCGGTGCACGGCGGCTGGGGCCCTGGGTCCGTGCGCTGGTCGCCGACCTGGCGCCGCAGGCCGACAGCTTCGCGGCGCGCTTCGTGGGCGACCGGGCGATGCGCCGGGCGAACCGCGACTGGCGCGACAGGGACCGCACCACCGACGTGCTCTCCTTCCCCGGCGGCCACACCCCGGACGGGCACCACCTCGGCGACCTGCTGGTGTCCGTGCCGGCGGCGCGGCGCCAGGCCGCGGCGGCGGACTGGCCGGTGGTGCGCGAGCTGCGACGGCTGATCCTGCACGGCGTGCTGCACTGCCTGGGGTACGACCACGAGACCGACGGCGGCGCCATGGAGCGCCTGGAGCGCCGCCTGCAACGGCGGTGGCTCGACGCCATGACCGGCGAGGAGGAGGCGGAGTGATCCTGGACGCGATCAGCGTCGTCGTGCTGGGGGCCCTCGGGATGGTGGTCATCGTGATGGCCGCCCTGCTCGAGCGCAGCGGACCGGTGCGGGTGCGCCACTGGGCGGAGGAGGCGGGGGGCAGCCTGCTGGCGCTGTTCGAGGCGCCGGGGCGCTTCGAGGGCTACCGCTTCCTGCTCTCGGCCCTCGCCAAGGCGGTGCCGGTGCTGCTGGTGGTGGCGCTGCGGGCGCTCTGCGAGGAGCTGCGCCTGGCCTACCCCGCGGCCTGGGCGCTCGCCGGCGTGCTCGGCCTGGTGGCGGTGCTGGAGCTGGTGAACCGGCGGCTGGTGGCGACCCGCGCCGAGGAGACGCTGGAGCGGCTCACCGTCCTCTATCGTCTCTTCCTGCTGCTGCTCACGCCGCTGGTGACGCTCTCGGGCCGTCTCGCCATGCGCCGCCCGCCGGCGCCGGAGGAGCCGGAGCCCGAGGTGGGGGAGGACACCATCTCCGACGAGGAGGTGGAGGCCTACATCGAGCTCGGCACCCGGGAGGGGATCCTGGAGCCGGGGGAGGAGGAGTACGTCTGGGGCATCGTCGACTTCGGCGACACCCAGGTGCGCAGCGTGATGACGCCGCGGGTCGACATGGTGGTCGCCTCGGCCGACGCGGAGCTCGACGAGCTGGCCGAGCGTTTCCTCGAATCGGGCTACTCCCGTATCCCGCTCTACGAGGAATCGATCGACAGGATCGCCGGCATCCTGCACATCCGCGAGCTGCTGCGCGGGCTGCGCAGCGACCCCCGGCCGCTGGCCCGCGACCTCGCCAAGCCGGCGATGTTCGTGCCGGAGAGAAAGCCCCTGGACGAGCTGCTGCGCGAGATGCAGGCACGCTTCCAGCAGGTGGCCATCGTGCTCGACGAGTACGGCGGCACGGCCGGCCTGGTGACGGTGGAGGACCTGCTGGAGGAGATCGTCGGCGAGATCTTCGACGAGGACGAGGTGGCCGAGGAGGAGCCGGCTCCGGCGCCGCTGGCCGACGGCTCCTGGCGCCTGGACGGGCGGGTGCACATCGACGTCCTCGACGAGCTGTTCGACCTCGACCTCGAGGAGGAGCCCTACGAGACGGTGGGCGGCCTGGTGCTGGCCGCCTGCGGCTACGTGCCGGCGGAGGGCGAGACGGTGGAGCACCACGGGCTGCGCTTCACCGTCGAGGACGTCACGGGGCGGCGGGTGCGCACGGTGCGCGTCGAGCCGGTGGTCGAGCCGGCGACGCCGGCCGAAGAGGCGGAGGAGGTGTCATGAGCGACGACGAGCGGCAGGAAGGCGAGGCCGGCGTGGCGCCGGTGGAGACGGGGGAGGCGACTCAGGCGACCGCGAGGCCGGAGCAGGCGAGCCCGGAGGAGCCGAGCCTGGAGGAGCCGAAGCCGGCGGGCACGGGCTACCGGGCCGGCACGGTGGCGTTGGTGGGGCGGCCCAACGCCGGCAAGTCGACGCTGATGAACCAGCTCCTGAAGGAGAAGGTGGCGATCGTCTCGGACAAGCCGCAGACGACGCGCCACCGGCTGGTGGGCATCCTCTCGACGGACCGCGGCCAGATGGTGTTCCACGACACACCGGGCGTCCACCGTCCGCTCCACGACCTCAACCGCCGCATGATGCAGCAGGCCCTCGAGGCGCTGAACGAGGCGGACGTGATCTGCCTGCTCGTCGACGCCTCGGAGAAGCCGGGGGCGGGCGAGACCTACGTGCTGGAGCTGCTGGAGCAGGCGAAGCGTCCGAAGGTGGTGGCGCTCAACAAGGTCGACCAGATGAACAAGGGCAAGCTCCTGCCGCGCATCGAGGAGCTCTCGGCCAGCGGTCTGTTCCAGGAGATCGTCCCCGTGAGCGCGCTCACCGGCGACGGTGCCGACGTGCTGCTCGACATCCTGTGGAGCCTGCTGCCGGAGGGCGAGCCGCTCTACGATCCGGAGCTGCTGACGATCCACCCGGAACGCTACTTGGCGGCGGAGCGCATCCGCGAGAAGGTCTTGGAGAACACCCGCGAGGAGCTGCCCTTCTCGACGGCGGTGCTGATCGAGGGCTGGGAGGACGAGCCCAGCGGCGGCCTCACCCGCATCTACGCCTCGATCCTGGTCGAGCGCCCCGGCCAGAAGAGGATCCTCGTCGGCCACCAGGGCTCGATGATCAAGAAGATCGGCACCGCCGCGCGGCTGGACCTCGAGGAGTTCCTGGGGCGCCGGGTGTACCTCGATCTACACGTCCGGCACGAGCCGCGGTGGCGCGAGAGTCGGCGGATCCTGACGGAGCTGGAGCGGGACCTGTTCACGCGGTTGGGGTAGGAGCTCCGGCGCGCTCTCTGCGCGCCCTACACTGAAGCCGTGGAGCGCGGGCCACGGCGAGCCTGCCGATCCGGATCGACCTAGGTCTCGCGAGCCACCCCGTCCCACCTTCGCACCTGCCGCTCCGGGCGACGTTTCAGCGGGATCGTCTCGCGCAGCCGCTTCACCGCCAGCTCCTTCGCCTTCGCCTCCACCTCCACGGTGACGGGCAGCCCGTGCCACGCGTCCGGCACGTCGGCCGGGTCGATGAAGTCGTGGTGGCGGCGGGGGTGGGGGCCGGTCCAGCCTTCGCGCGGGCTGGAGAGGTGGAGAACCGGTTCGCGGTTCCAGGTCGCCAGCGCCGCTGCCGTCGTCTCCTCGATGCGGGCGCCGTCCGGATGGCAGCGGTGGTGGTGGACGTCGTAGATCAGGGGGACCCCATAGCGGTGGCAGAAGGGGAGAAGGTCGGCGGGAGTGTAGGAGCGGTCGTCGTTCTCCAGCGTCAGGCGGGTGCGGGCGGCGGGGGAGAGACGGTCGAGGGAGCGGGCGAGGCGGTCGAGTGCCGCGGGCTTGTCGCCGAAGACGCCGCCCGCGTGCAGGTTGATGACGTCCGCGCCCACCCGGCCGGCGACCTCCGCCTGGTACTCCAGCTCGGCGAGGGAGGCTTCCACCACCTCCGGGCGCGGGGAGTTGAGGACGACGAACTGGTCCGGGTGAAAGAGCAGGCGGATCGCCTCGTCGCGCGCCCGCCCGCCGGCCGCCTCGAAGGCGCCGGCCAGCTCGTCGCCGCCCGGCAGGTCCTCGATGCGGTAGCCGACCTGCGGGTGGGTGTAGAGCGGCAGCACCTGGCTGTTGATGCGGAAGGCGCCGATGCCGTGCGCCGCGCAGTGGTCGACCGCAGCGGCGAGGGCGCGGGCGTTGTGGGCGGCGATCTCCGCCAGGCGGTCGAGCTGCTCGCGGCGGGGAAGCTTCGACAGGTGCGCCGCCGTCGCCGTGCGAAACTTGATCGGCTCCTCGACGAAGCCGCAGCAGAGACCGAGGCGCAGCACCGCCCGACTCTACCCGGCCCGCCACGCCCGGCGACGTTGCAGCGGAAACGTCCGCGCACCCCGGCTCACTCCCGTCCCGTCTCGATCTCCACCCCCTCGAAGTCCACCTCCACGTCCTCGGCGTAGCGCTTGCCGTTCTCCTTGTCGTGGCGGCCGAAGTTGGGGGCGGCGATGCGGACTCGCAGGGTGTACTCGCCATCGCCGGGGAGCTGCCAGTTGCGGCCGTAGTGATAGAGCCAGGGGTGCCAGAGGAAGGGGAGCTTCTCGGTGCCGAGCTCGGTGCCGTCGGCGGTTAGCACCGTCACCTCGACGTCGAGGCCCGGCACGAAACGGTGGTCCGCGCCGTCGCGCACCGAGATCTCCAGGTGCAGGTTGTCGGCTTCCGGCTCGTGCCAGGCGAGTTCGCCGCCCCGGCGCTGTCACATCCCCTCGGCCTTCTCCACGGCGTAGGCCACGATGTAGTCGCCGGCCCGGCGCTCGTCGCCGTCGTCGGCCACTTCCTCGGCCATGTGCTCCAGCGCCCGCTCGTAGGCCTCGCCCTGCTTGCGGGCCAGCTCGAGCTGCGCCCGGTCCGCCTCGTCGCTCTGCCGCATCGGCGGCGTGAACTGGTTCATCGCGTCTGCCCTCCTCGCCCCCACGGATGCAGGAACCGTGCGGGCGGCGAGGAGGAGCGACCGGGCGGCATCCGCCTGTCACGGTTCGAACCGGCAGCGCACTTAACTAACTGAGCATGCTTGTCTGATCGAGGCTTGGGGTCGGCGAGGGGGACCGGAATCCAATCCCCCAGATGCATTCGTGAATCCGAAGAAAGGTTGATGCGATGGGATCAGCACCGAATCGTTCTTTCGACCGCAGCCGGTTCCGGAAGGCGGCTGCCGAGACGGTAACGCTGCCGACCGGCGAGGTCGTGCGGCGCGGTTTTCTCTCCGCAGGACAGCAGCTTCCGCTGGTGATCGAGCCGGCCGCCGCCGGGGTCGACCTGGTCGACTGGGCCCGCGGCCAGCGCGACGAGCTGCGCAGTGACCTGGTGAAGTACGGCGCCATCCTGTTCCGCGGCTTCGGCGTCACCGATGCCGAGGTCTTCGAGGCGCTGGCCGTCACCCTGTGCGACGAGCTGTTCAACGAGAACGGCGAGCACCCCCGCGAGACGGTGGACGGCAACGTCTACACGCCCACCTTCTACCCGGCGGACCACAAGCTGCTGTGGCACAACGAGAACTCGTTCAACCACCGCTGGCCCACCAAGATCCTGTTCTGCTGCCTGACGCCGCCGGAGCAGGGCGGCGAGACGCCGCTGGTCGACAGCCGCCGCGTGCTGGCGGAGCTCGATCCCGAGGTGCGCGAGCGCTTCGTGGCGCGCGGCGTGACCTACATGCGCAACTACCACCCGGGCCTCGGCCTGTCGTGGCAGGAGGTGTTCCAGACCTCCGACCGGCGCGAGGTCGAGCGGCGTTGCCGCGAGGACCGCATCGAGGCCGACTGGGTGGAGGAGACCCGGCTGCGCACCCGGGCGCGGCGCCCCGCCGTCGTCGCCCACCCGGTCACCGGCGAGCTGACTTGGTTCAACCAGGCCCAGCACTGGCACGTCTCGTGTCTCGATGCGCAGAGCCGCGAGTCGATGGAGTCGCTGTTCAGCGAGGACGAGCTGCCGCGCAACTGCTACTACGGCGACGATTCCACCATTGCCGACGAGGACATGCAGCACGTGCTCGACGTCTACGACCGCCTCGAGATCTCCTTCCCGTGGCAGCGCGGCGACGTGATCCTGGTGGACAACGTGCTGGTGGCCCACGCCCGCAATCCGTACCAGGGCAAGCGCAAGCTGCTGGTGTCGCTGGGCGACATGGGGAGCTACGACGAGCAGCCGGCGGTCGCGGCGGGAGGGGTGGCGTGAGGCTGGTCGAAGAGAACCTGCGTTCCTATGGCGAGGACGGCTACCTGTTGCTGCCGGACCTGTTTTCCGCCGACGAGGTGGCCCTGCTCAAGCAGCAGCTCCACGAGGAGCTGCGTGGCGCCGCCGAGCGCAAGGTGGCGGAGAAGGGCGGCCAGGTGGTGCGCTCCGTGTACGGCTCCCACGATCACAACGAGGTGTTCCGGCGCCTGGCGCGCCACCCGCGCCTGGTGGAGCCCGCCGTCGACCTGCTCGGCGGACCGGTGTACGTCTACCAGTTCAAGATCAACCTCAAGGCGGCCTTCGGCGGCGACCTGTGGGAGTGGCACCAGGACTACATCTTCTGGCTGGAGGAGGACGGGCTGCCCGAGCCCCACCTCACCAGCGCCGTGGTGTTCCTGGACGACGTCACCGAATTCAACGGGCCGCTGATCTTCGTCACCGGCTCCCACCAGGAGGGCGTGCTGCGGGTGCCGGCGGACAGCGGGGTGCCCAGCGAGTACGCCGGCAGCCCCGACTGGATCTCCAACCTGACCGCCGACCTCAAGTACTCGATCGACCCGGCCACCCTGTCGCGCCTGGTCACCGAGCGCTCGATGGTGGCACCCAAGGGCGGAAGCGGCACGGCGCTGTTCTTCCACCCCAACCTGGTGCACGGCTCGACCCAGAACATGTCGCCGTTCGACCGCGCCATCGCCATCGTCACCTACTGCCGGGTGGACAACGTCCCCCGGTCCGACGGTCCGCGAAGGCCCGAGTTCCTGGTCAGTCGGGACACCTCGCCGATTCAGCCGGTTCCCGACGACTCCCTGCTCCACGCGGTCTGAAGCGGGGCGATGGGCATGGAGTTTCTCGCGCCTGAAGAGGCGCCGGGGCGGGAGCGACTTTCGCGCGTCAACGCGGAGTGGCTCGACCTCGTGCGCCAGCGTCCGGAGGCCCTGGAACGGCGGAGCTTTCCCAAGATCGCCGACTGGGCCCGGCGGCTCACCTTCCCGGTGCAGCCGTGGCCGACGTTCGTGCGCGCGGCGACCCTGCGGCACTGGCAGCAGCAGGCGATCCGCATGGACCGCCTGATCAAGAGCGTGCCCCGGCGCCTGTTCGACGACGACCCGGAGCGCCTCGCCGCCTTCTACCGCATCGACAGCACGGCGCTGGCGGCGGTGATCATCGCCGAGCCCAACGGCATCGCCGACGCCCTGTCGCGCCTCGACCTCATCGAGACCGACGCGGGCATGAAGATCATCGAGATCAACTCCGGCAGCTACCTGGGCGGCTGGGCGCTGACCTCGGTGGCGCCGGCCTACCGCGACGAGGAGCTGCTGGCGCCGCTGTTCGAGCGCCACCAGCCGCGCTGGGAGAGCACCCCCTACGTGATGTTCCGGCACATCCTGCTGCGGCTGCTCGATTCCCCCCTCGGGCGCGGCGCCGACCGCCTGGACGTCGGCATCCTGTTCACCCGCGGCCTGCTCGAGGACCTGCTCCACGACGTCACCGGCCACCTGCTCCAGCAGGCCGCCCACCAGGCCGCCGAGGAGCTGGGGGTCGAGGTGCCCTACACGGTCCACGGCGTCGGCCTGGGCGAGCTGGAGATGGTCGACGGCTGCCCGACCACGGCCGGCGGGGTGCGACTGCACGCCATCGTCGAGCAGCAGGACGACCTCACCAGCAAGGAGCTGTTCCGCGCCGCGAAGACCGGCCGGGTGCAGCTCTACACCGGCCCCGCCACCCTGTTCCTCACCGACAAGCGCAACATCGCCCTGCTCTACGAGCTGCGCGATTCGGGCCTGTTCGACGACGACGAGCGCCAGCTCATCGAGGACCTCGTGCCGTGGAGCCACGTCGTCGGCCCCACCGAGGTCGAGTACCAGGGCGAGAGCGTCTACCTGCCCGACTTCCTCGTCGCCGAGCGGGAGAACCTGGTGCTCAAGCCGGGCCTCGCCTCCTCCGGCGTGGAGGTCTACCTCGGCCGCGTCACTCCGCCGGAGCGCTGGCGCCAGGTGGTGGCCGAGGCGGTGGAGTCGCGGCGCTGGGTGGCCCAGGAGCTGCTGGTGCCGCCGCGCGATCTCTATCTCACCGGGGAGCGCGGCTGCGCGCCCCACGACATGGTGTGGGGGATCTACGCCCTGGGCGGCGAGCCGGGGGGCGGCTACCTGCGGATGAGCCGCGCCGGCGGCGGCCCCCTCAACGTCGGCCAGGGTGCCGACGTGGGGCTGTTCTTCGCCGTCGACGAGGAGCCCGCCGGCGGCGGCCGGGAGCAGCCGGTGGAGGAGGTGGCGTGAGCGCGCCCCGCACCCTGCCCGACCTGCTGATGGCCCGCGCCGCCGAGGTGCCGGATGCCTGGGCCTACCGCTTCCTGGCCGAGGACGGCAGCGTCGCCGACGAGCGCACCTGGGGCGAGCTCGGCCGCCGCGCCCGCGCCGTGGCGGCGCGCCTCGCCGGCCTCGAGGGGGAGCGCGCCCTGCTGCTGCTGCCGCCGGGCCTGGAGTTCGTCGATTGCTTCCTCGGCTGCCTGGCGGCCGGGGTGGTGGCGGTGCCCTCGTACCCGCCGACCTCGCGCCGCAGCGTCGGTCGGGTGACGCGGCTGCTGGCCGATGCCCGCCCGCGGGTGGCGCTGAGCACCGCCATGGTGCTCGACCGCCTGCGCCGCTGGGGCGGCACGGAGGCCGGTAGCGAGGCGGAGGCCGGGGGCGGGGCGGGGGACCAGTCCGGGGCGGTGGAGTGGCTGGCGGTCGAGGAGATCGACCCGGGGCTCGCCGACGGCTGGTGCCGCGCCGAGCTCGCCCCGGAGCGCCTCGCCTTCCTGCAGTACACCTCCGGCTCGACCTCGGCGCCCAAGGGGGTGATGGTGAGCCACGGCAACCTGTGGCACAACCAGGAGGTGATCCGGCGCGCCTGCGACCACGGGCCGGACTCGGTGTTCGTGAGCTGGCTGCCGCTCTACCACGACCTCGGCCTGATCGGGAACCTGCTGCAGAACCTCTACGTCGGCTCGCGCTGCGTGCTGATGTCGCCGGTCACCTTCCTGCAGCGGCCGGCGGCCTGGCTCGAGGCGGTCTCCCGCTACGGCGCCACCACCAGCGGCGGCCCCAACTTTGCCTACGAGCTGTGCCTGCGGCGGGTGGGCGAGGCCGACCGCGCCGCCCTCGACCTGTCGAGCTGGCAGGTGGCGTTCAACGGCGCCGAGCCGGTGCAGGCCGACACCCTGCGCCGCTTCGCCGACGGCTTCGCCGGCGCCGGCCTCGACCCGGGGGCGCTCTACCCGTGCTACGGCCTGGCGGAGGCGACCCTGATGGTCTCCGGCGGCCGCGTCCGCGTCACCGGCGTCGACGGCGAGGCGCTGCAGCGGCACGAGGTGCGGCCCGCCTCCGGCGCGGCGGCCCGCG
Source organism: Thermoanaerobaculia bacterium (assembly GCA_036259255.1). Taxonomy (GTDB): domain Bacteria; phylum Acidobacteriota; class Thermoanaerobaculia; order Multivoradales; family JBCCEF01; genus DATACC01. Next base: position 11,628 of record DATACC010000192.1, read on the forward strand.
AGCTGGTCTCGTGCGGTCCGCCGCTCACCGGCCAGGAGGTGGTGATCGCCGAACCCGACAGCGGCGCGCCATGCCCGGTGGGCACCGTCGGCGAGATCTGGGTGGGCGGTCCGAGCGTCGCCGGCGGCTACTGGCAGCGCCCGGAGGAGAGCCGGCGGGCCTTCGGCGCGAGCCTGGCCGACGGGCGGGGACCGTTCCTGCGCACCGGCGACCTCGGCTTCCTCGACGCCGCCGGCGAGCTGTTCGTCACCGGCCGGCTGAAGGACCTGATCATCGTCCGCGGCCGCAACTACTACCCCCACGACCTGGAGCTCACGGCGCTCGCCAGCCACGCCGACCTGCGCGCCGGCGGCGGCGCCGCCTTCACCGTGGAGGCCGACGGCGAGGAGCGGCCGGTGCTGGTCCACGAGCTGGAGCGCCACCACGGCGACGACCTGGAGGCGGTGGCCGCCGCGGCGCGCCAAGCGGTGGCCGAGGAGCACGAGCTGCAGCTCCACGACGTGGTGCTGATCCGCACCGGCACGCTGCCGAAGACGACCAGCGGCAAGGTGCAGCGCCGCGCCTGTCGGCAGCTCTACCTCGACGGCGAGCTGGTGGTGGTCGCCCGCAGCGCCGTGGCGGCGGCCGGCGCCGCGCCGGCGGCCGAGAC
>DATACC010000193.1:0-16587 GCA_036259255.1 Thermoanaerobaculia bacterium
TGGGGCGGCCGCCCCCGCGGCGCCCTCGCCGTCGTGCGCCACCGGGCGGCCGCCGCCCTTGAGCTGCGCCAGGCGGTCGTCGAACTTGCCGTGGCGGATGGCGGCGATCATCACCCGGTGCTGCTTCTCCATCAACGCCGAGACTTCCTTGTCGCGGTCGTCGCTGGCGAGCAGCTCGGCGTAGCTGGCCCGGCGCGAGGCGATCACCTGGCCGCCCACGTAGACCAGGCTCTCGATGCACGGGTTGGCGGTGCCCTTGTCCTCCGTCTGCACGTGGAAGACCGTGTCCTCGTGGCGGACGTCGGTGTTGTAGCCGGTGATCATTCGCGGCGGCCGGCGGGCCGGCCCGCGGGCGGCGAGCCGGAGTCGGGTGCGCCGAAGACGGGGCCGGAGACGGGAAGCAGCATCGCGAAAACCGGGGGCATCGGCTGGGGGGCACCCATTGCAGGACGTCTGGAAATTGTATGGACCGCCGCCCCCGCGGTCAACAACGAGGCCGCCTGCGGCACGGGTCGTGCGTCGGTGGGGTTCGCGGGAAGGTCCGGGTGGTGCCCCGGCGGGCCCGCCACCCGCGACGGGGCCGGGGGACGGGGTCGGTGGACGGGGCCGCGAGGGTCGTGCGAGAATGACGCGGCGCCCCGCCGCGGGCGCTTCCGAGCCGCCAGCAACGGGATGCCCGACCGGGCCGCCCGGCCCGCGCAACCCGCAGAACCCGAGCACGACGAACCTTCGAACCCAAGGGGGATGACCATGGCCGAACCCAGCGCCGCACCGACGGACCAGACCCTGGTGCGCTACGAGGCCCGCGAGGGCGTCGCGTACATCACGCTCGACGCGCCGCCCGCCAACACCTACACCTACCAGATGATGCGCCAGATCGACGAGGCCGTGCTGCGCGCCCGGTTCGACAACGACGTGCACGTGATCGTGCTCTCCGGCCAGGGCGAGAAGTTCTTCTGCGCCGGCGCCGACATCCAGATGCTCGAGAAGGCGGAGCCGCGCTTCAAGTACTACTTCTGCCTGCATGCCAACGAGACCCTCAACCGCCTGGAGCAGACCCCGAAGCTGGTGATCGCCGCGCTCAACGGCCACACCGTGGGCGGCGGCCTGGAGATCGCCATGGCGGCGGACCTGCGCATCGCCAAGAAGGACGGCGGCAAGGTGGGTCTGCCGGAGATCAACCTCGGCGTGCTCCCCGGCACCGGCGGCACGCAGCGCCTGGCCCGCCTGATCGGCAAGTCGCGCTCCATCGAGCTGATGATCACCGGCCGGCTGGTCAGCTTCGAGGACGCGCGGGAGTGGGGCATCGTCAACGAGATCCTCGACGGCGGCGGCGACTTCATGGCCGCGATCCACGAGTACGCGCGCCAGTTCTGCCCGCCGAACCGGGCGGCCAAGGCCGTGGGCCGCATCAAGCGGGCGGTGCAGAGCGGCGCCGAGGTGCCCTTCGAGAGCGGCCTGGCCATCGAGCGCGAGCTCCAGCAGCAGCTCTTCGAGAGCTCCGACGCCCGCGAAGGCCTCACCGCCTACAACGCGAAGCGCAAGCCGGAGTTCGAGGGCCGGTAGGCCTTGCCGACGCCGCTGCCCCTCGTCGCGCCGGTGCGCACCCCGATCGGCCGCTTCGGCGGCGCCCTGGCGGCGCTGTCGGCGGCCGATCTCGGCACCGCCGCCGCCCGCGCCTGCCTCGAGCGGGCCGGCTGTCCGCCCACGGCGGTGGACCAGGTGATCCTCGGCCACGCCCGCCAGGCCGGCGGCGGTCCCAACACGGCGCGCCAGGTGGCCCACCGCGCCGGGGTACCGGACGACCGCCCCGCCTACACGGTGAACCAGGCCTGCGGCTCGGGCCTGCAGGCGGTGCTCTCGGCCGCCCGGGCGATCCTGCTGGGCGAGGCCCGGGTGGTGCTCGCCGGCGGGACGGAGTCGATGTCCAACACGCCGTACCTGCTGCCGCGGGCACGCTGGGGCTACCGCCTGGGCAACGACACGGTGGTCGACGGCATGTACCGCGACGGCTTCGACGATCCCCTGTCGGGCCTGGTGATGGGCGAGACGGCCGAGGAGCTGGCCGGCGAGGCCGGCGTCGACCGCGCGGCGGCGGACCGCTACGCGGCCGAGAGCCAGCGGCGCTGCCAGCGGGCGCGGGAAGCGGGGCGCTTCGCCGCCGAGATCGCGCCGGTCGAGGTGCCCGGCCGCCGCGGCGAGTCCACCCGGGTGGGAACCGACGAGCACCCGCGCGACGACGTCACCGTCGAGCAGCTCGGCAAGCTCTCGCCGGTGTTCCGCGAGGGCGGCACGGTGACCGCCGGCAACGCCTCCGGCATCACCGATGGCGCCGCCGCCGTGCTGGTGACCTCGGCCGAGGCCGCCGACGAGCTCGGTCTCTCCCCCGCCGGGCGGCTGCTCGACTGGGAGGTGGTGGGCGTCGAGCCGCGGGTGATGGGCATCGGCCCGGTGCCGGCGGTGCAGCGCCTGCTGGCGCGCCGCGAGCTCGACCTGGCGGCCATCGAGGAGGTGGAGCTCAACGAAGCCTTCGCCTCCCAGGTGCTCGCCTGCCTCGGCGGACTGGCGCTCGACCCGGAGCGGGTCAACCCGGACGGCGGCGCCATCGCGCTGGGCCACCCCATCGGCTGCACCGGCACCCGCGTCCTGGTGACGCTGCTCCACGGCATGGCGGCGCGCGGCCGCGGCCTCGGCATCGCCACCCTGTGCGTTTCCGGCGGCATGGGTCTCGCAGCCCTGGTCGAGCGGACGCCGAGCTGACCTCCGACGGCTCAGCGCGCCCCACCCTCATGAGGAGCCACCGCGACCGATGAGCTACACCGACAAGGTGATCCTGGCGGCGGGAGACCGCCAGAAGGGCCAGGTGGCGGTGGAGGCCCTCAAGCAGGTGGGGCTCGAGGGCGAGAAGATGCACGTGCTGCTCGCCAGCGACGGCGAGCCCGACCCGCGGGCCCTCGCCGCCCGGGCCGCCGGGCTGGTGCTGCTCGGCGGGCCGGACATCGACCCGCGCTACTTCGGCGAGGAGCCGCTGGCCGAGGCGCGGCTGACCATCGACCCGGCGCGCGACGCCATGGAGTGGGAGCTGCTGGCCGGCGCCCGGGAGGCGCGGGTGCCGACCTGGGGAATCTGTCGCGGCTTCCAGGTGATCGACGTCTTCTTCGGCGGCACGCTGTGGCAGGACATCCCCACCCAGTGCGCCGGCCCGATGCTGCACGACCTGTCCTACCCGCGCGACGCCCTGATCCACCCGGTCGTGGTCGATCCCGCCGGCGCCCACACGGCGCTCGCCGAGCTGCTCTCCCGCGAGACGGCGCTGGTCAACAGCCGTCACCACCAGGGGGTCAAGGACGTGCCGGACGAGCTGACCATCGTCGGGCGGGCGCCGGACGGGCTCGTAGAGGCCTTCGTGCTGGAAGAGGGGCCGTGGTGGCTCGAGGCGGTGCAGTGGCACCCGGAGAACCTGGTGCCCCTGGCCCAGCAGCGCGCCCTCGCGGAGCGCTTCCTGGCGGCGGTCGACCGCTTCGAGCGGGAGCGCCACGCCCTCGACCCCCACGTCTCCGGCCCGTTCTACGCCCAGGGCTGAGCGGCGGTCGACGCCCAGCCCCCAATCTCCCGGAGGTCCCCGTGCTGACCGGAACCGAACCCGCCGTCTCGCTCGAGCGCACCGGACGCGGCGCCACCATCACCCTCGACCGGCCGCCGCTCAACATCCTCGATCTCGCCACCCTGGCGGAGCTGGAGACGGTGGTGGCGAGCCTCGCCGCCGAGGGGGACGCGGCGCCGAAGGGCGGCGGCGAGGCGGCCCCGGCAACGGGGCCGCTGCAGGTGGTGGTGGTGCGCAGCGCCAACCCGCGGGCGTTCTCCGCGGGGGTCGCGGTGGAGGACCACACCCCGGAGCGCATCGGCGAGATGCTCACCCGCTTCCACGGCGCCCTGCGCCGGCTGCGCGACCTGCCGGCGGTGTCGATCGCCGAGGTGCGCGGCCACTGCCTCGGCGGCGGCATGGAGCTGGCCGCGGCCTGCGACCTGGTGCTGGCGGCCGACGACGCCACCTTCGGCCAGCCGGAGATCGCGCTGGGTTGCTTCCCCCCGTGGGCGGCGGCCACCTACCCGGCGCTCCTCGGCGGCCGGCGCACCCTGGAGCTGCTGGTCACCGGCCGCAAGCTGGACGCCGCGGAGGCCGAGCGCATCGGCTTCGTCCACCGGGTGGTGCCGGCCGAGGAGCTGGAGGCGGCGGTGGTCGCCCTGGTGGCGGAGATCACCCGCCAGAGCGCGGCGGTGACCCGGCTCACCAAGCGGGCGGTGCGGGCCGGCGAGGCGGTCGCGGCGACGGGCGGCGCCGAGGCGGGCGGTCAGGAGGCGGCGATCGCCGAGTGCGAGCGGCTGTACCTCGAAGAGCTCGCCACCACCGCCGACATGGAGGAGGGCCTCGCCGCCTTCCTCGCCAAGCGCAGGCCGGAGTGGAAACACCGGTAGGCTCCGAGAGCCGGCTCCCGGTCGTGCCCCAGGAGCGTGATGCCCCTTCGAAGTCTGCCCCGGCGCCCCCCACCCTCGTCCGGTGCCGGAGCCGCTACTTCGCCCACCAGTACACCGGCTTGCGCGGCGGCTCGACGGGGGCGGTGCGGGTCCAGGTGGCCGGGATCGTCACCGGCTGCCCGCCGACGGTCCCGGTGATTCCCGAGCCGCTCCACTCCAGCCGGTAGACCTCCTTGCCACCGGGGATCGCCAGGGTCCGCGTCACGCCGTCGGCGGTGGCCTTCACCTCCTGGGCGCCGATCTCCACGCGCGGAGACGACGCACCCTCCTTCTTGAAGATCGACGGTTGCAGCACCTCGTGCCGACCGCCCTGGGTGAAGGCGACGGCGGCGAAGGGCGGCTTGTTGCCGTTGCTGGCGCCGGCCAGCGCCGACCAGGCACCCTGCTCCGTGCGCCCCATCGTGAAGGTGTAGGTGCGCCACAGCGGCACGCCCTGGAGCCACGCCAGCGCCGTGCGGGCGGCGCCGGCGTCGCCGCGGATCAGCTTCTGGAGGATGGCGGCCTCGTCGCCGGTCAGTCCGAAGGCCGCGACGTCGCCCCGGCCGTAGCCGCAGCCCAGGGCTCCGCCGATGGAGGCCAGCGGCAGCGTGTACGGCACGTCGTCGCCTTCCTTCTGCGGCGTCACCGTGGGGTAGCGGCTGAACTTGCGACCCGGCCAGTCGACGGCCCAGGCGAGCATCGGGCCGAGCAGGCTCTGCCCGGCGGTCGACGGGTGGTCCCGCTCGCCGGCGAGCGCCACCGTGGGGCCGGAGAAGTACTTGGCGTCGCCGGCGAGCTGCTGCTCGCCGTCGTGGGCCTGGAGGACCACGGTGCGCTTCGGCTCCGGCCAGGCCACCAGCGCGAGCAGCGTCCAGGTGGCGCGCAGCACCCGGCGCACCCGGTCGACGGCGTCGGGTTGCTCCTGGCCGACCCGCGACAGCCCATTGATCCACGCCGGGACCTGGGACGGCGTGTAGGTCTCGCTGCCGAGCTCGCGCGCCCATAGCCCCTCGCCCAGGTAGACCTCGGCCAGGGAGGCGAAGAAGGCGGCGCTGCGGGCGATGGCCTCCACCGGCGGCCGGAAGTTCTGGGATCCGATGGCCTGGCCCTCGCCGTTCCAGCTCGGCAGGGCCATCTTGCGGCAGCTCTCGAGATCGAAACCCTGCAGCACCTCCCCGTGTTGGGCGAGGTTCAGGGCGACGTCGCCGGCGGTGCGGCACTCCCAGCGGGTCATGGCGGGATACCTCCTCGGAATTCAGGATCAGGGATGTCGCGTCGAAACCGGGGGAGTATAGCGGCGCCCCCTCCGGCGGAAGAGTTTGGACGGCGGACCGCCGATCGGCGATACTGAGGAGATGGCCGTGGCAGACGAGACCACCGAGACCCGCAGCGAGGCCGCCCCGTCCGAGACCACCCGGCCCCCGGCCGCCTCCCCCGACACCGCCCTCGCCCGCGAGATCGCGCGGCGGCGCACCTTCGCCATCATCTCCCACCCGGACGCTGGCAAGACGACCCTCACGGAGAAGCTGCTGCTCTACTCCGGAGCCATCGAGCTGGCCGGGGCGGTGAAGCGCAAGGCGCAGCAGCGCCACGCGTCGTCGGACTGGCTGGAGATGGAGCAGGCGCGCGGCATCTCGGTGACCTCCTCGGTGCTCCAGTTCGATCATCAGGGCCTGTGCTTCAACCTGCTCGACACCCCGGGCCACCAGGACTTCTCCGAGGACACCTACCGGGTGCTCACCGCCGTCGACAGCGCGGTGATGGTGCTCGACGCCGCCAAGGGCGTCGAGCCCCAGACCGTGAAGCTGTTCGAGGTCTGCCGGCGCCAGGGGCTGCCGGTGCTGACCTTCGTCAACAAGCTCGATCTCGCCGGCCGTGAGCCCCTCGACCTGCTCGACGAGATCGAGCGGGTGCTCGGCATGCCGGCGGTGCCGCTCAACTGGCCCCTCGGCATGGGCAGCACCTTCCAGGGCGTCTACGACCTGAGGGCCGACCGGGTGCTGCGCTTCGAGCGGGTCGCCCGCGGCGAGCGCGAGACCCCGATGGAGGTCAGCGGCATCGACGACGAGAAGCTCGCCCGCCTGCTGCCCGAGCGCCTGCTCGCGGAGCTGCGCGAGGAGGTGGAGCTGCTCGCCGCGGCGGGCCAGGACTTCGACCCGGCGGCCTACCGGGAAGGGCGCCAGACGCCGGTGTTCTTCGGCAGCGCGCTCAACAACTTCGGCGTCGGACCGTTCCTCGCCGGCCTCGCCGAGCTGGCGCCGCCGCCGCAGCCGCGGCCGAGCGACCATGGACCGGTGACGCCGGCCCAGAGCGGCTTTTCCGGCTTCGTCTTCAAGGTGCAGGCGAACATGGACCGCCAGCACCGCGACAGCATGGCCTTCCTGCGCGTCGTCTCCGGCCGCTTCGAGACCGGCATGTCGGTGGACCACCCGCGCCTCGGTCGCAAGCTGCGCCTGCCGCGGGCCCACCGCATCTTCGCCCGCGAGCGCGAGTCCACCGAGGAGGCCTTCGCCGGCGACGTGGTGGGGCTGGTCAACCCGGGGCTGTTCGCCATCGGCGACACGGTGACCGCCGGCGTCGACGTGCGCTTCCCGCCCCTGCCCCACTTCCCGCCGGAGCACTTCGCGCGGCTGCGCCCCGTCTCGGTGGACAAGCACAAGGCCTTCCAGAAGGGACTGCGGCAGATCGAGGAGGAGGGCGCCATCCAGGTGTTCTACGAGGTGGCGGCGGCGCGCCGCGAACCGATCCTTGGCGCCGTCGGCGAGCTGCAGTTCGACGTCGTGCAGTCGCGCCTCGAGCAGGAGTATGGGGTGGCCACCCAGGTTCACCGCCTGCCCCACCGGGGCGCCCTGTGGGTGCTGGCGCCGGCCGCTGCCCAGGCGCAGGTCCAGTGGCCGATGCGCGGGGTGATGCAGGCTCAGGACAGCGAGGGCCGGCTGGTGGCGCTCACCGAAAGCGAGTGGGCCGCCGACTTCCTGCGCGAGAAGAACCCCGAGCTCGAGCTCGCCACGTCGCTGTAGAGCCCGTGCCCGGGGACGCAGGCGACTGTGAGAGGCTAGACGGCGCTCCGCGGCCGCGGAGCGCCGGTGCTCCACGAGCCGATTTTCGAACCCGACCAGAGAGGGAACCATGAGCCGCACGATCCTGGAAGAGCGCGACGGCCGCGTCGCCATCCTCACCATCAACCGGCCCGACAAGCTGAACGCCCTCAACCAGCAGGTGCGCGACGAGATGCTGGAGCTGCTGGCGGCCCTGGAGGCCGACGACTCGGTGGGCGTGGTGGTGATCACCGGCGCGGGCGAGAAGTCGTTCATCGCCGGCGCCGACATCGGCGAGTTCGCCGGCCGCAGCCCCTTCGACCAGCGCGAGGCGATGCGCAGCCCGCGCATCTTCGACGTCATGGCGAGCTATTCGAAGCCGGTGATCGCCATGATCAACGGCTTCTGCCTCGGCGGCGGCTGCGAGCTGGCGATGTCGTGCGACCTGCGGGTGGCCTCGGAGAAGGCGCGCTTCGGGCAGCCGGAGATCAACCTGGGGCTCATCCCGGGCGGTGGCGGCACCCAGCGCCTGCCGCGGCTGGTGGGCACCGGCCAGGCGATGCGGCTGATCCTCTCCGGCGACATGATCGGCGCCGAGGAGGCGCTGCGTCTCGGCCTGGTGGAGCTGGTGGTGCCGGCCGAGGAGCTGCGGGCGAAGACCCTGGAGCTGGCCGGCAAGATCGCCGCCAAGAGCCCGCTCACCCTGCGCGTCGCCAAGGAGGCGGTGCGCGCCAGCGAGTCGCTGTCGATCGATGACGGCATCCGCTACGAGCGGGATCTCTTCTGCCTGTGCTTCTCGAGCGAGGACAAGGAGGAGGGCGTCGACGCCTTCCTCGGCAAGCGCCCCGCCGAGTGGAAGGGCCGCTGAGGTTGGGGAGCGACCCGGGCGGCGGACCGGGAAGCGAGGCCGAGAGCCGGCCGGATCCCGGGCCGGCGGGCCGGCCCGAGGCCGGGACGGCCGACCTGCTCGCCCTGCGCGCCGAGTTCCCGATCCTGGAGCGCTGCACCTACCTCGTCAGCAACTCCCTGGGCGCCATGCCGCGCGGCGTGCGCGACGAGCTCGCCGCCTTCGCCGGAGCCTGGGACCGCCGCGGCGTGCGCGCCTGGCACGAGGGCTGGTGGGAGATGGCGGTGGAGACCGGCGACCTGCTCGCCCCCCTGCTCGGCGTCGGTCCCGGCCAGGTGGCGATGCACCGGAACGTCTCGGTGGCCGCCGGCGTGTTCCTCTCCTGCCTCGATTATCCGCCGGAGCGCAACCGCCTCGTCTCCACCGAGCTCGAGTTCCCCTCCCTGCTCTACCTCGCCGAGGGGGAGCGGCGGCGCGGCGCCGAGATCGTGCTGGTGCCGTCGGAGGACGGCCTCGGAATCGCCACCGAACGACTGCTCGCCGCCATCGACGAGCGCACCCGGGTGGTGGCGGTGTCCCACGTGCTGTTCCGCAGCGCCTTCGTGCAGGATGCCGCGGCCATCGCGCACCGCTGCCGCGAGGTGGGCGCCCTGCTGCTGCTCGACGTCTACCAGTCGGCCGGCACCCTGCCGTTGGCCCTCGCCGAGTGGGGGGTCCACGCCGCCGTCGGCGGCTCGGTGAAGTGGCTCTGCGGCGGCCCCGGCGCCGGCTGGCTGTGGGTCGACCCGCGGCTCGCCCCGCGGCTTCGCCCGGCGCTCACCGGCTGGCAGGCGGACGAGGAGCCGTTCGCCTTCCGCCCCGGCCCGATGCGCCCTGCCGCCGGCGCCTGGCGCTTCCTCACCGGCACGCCGAACGTGCCGGCCCTCCACTCCTGCCGCCCGGGCTACCGCATCGTCGCCGCCGTGGGGGCGGAGGCGATCCGCCGCCGCAGCCTCGAGCTCACCGGCCGGCTGATGGCGGCGGCCCGTGACGCCGGCTTCGAGGTGCGCACCCCGGAGGCGCCGGAGCGCCGCGGCGGCACCGTCTCGGTGGGGCACCCGGAAGCCGAGCGGCTGTGCCGCGAGCTGCTGGCCCGCGACATCGTGTGCGACTTCCGTCCCGGGGCGGGGGTGCGGCTCAGCCCGCACTTCTACACCACCGAGGCGGAGTGCGACCACGCCATCGCCACCCTCGCGGCACTGCGCGGACCGCGGTGAGCGCCGGCCGCCGGCTGGCGACCGGCGGCGGCGGACAGCATTGCCGCTCCTTCTGATACGATACATACCGCCGCTCATAAACTCATGGCCGCGGGAAGCGCCGGCGGGTGCCGGTGTCGGTCGCTATGGGACTGGCAGCTTTCGGCCCGGCAGAAGTCTGCCGGTGGTACGGTGCCCGTGGGGCACCAGAGGGGCTTGTTTTCGGATGAGGATCGATCGTGGGGGTTGGCTCGGCCGCACGATGGGGATCGCTTCGGCGGCCGCCTGCGGCATCGCTCCGGCCGCGGGTCTGGCGGCGGAGCAGTCGTTGATCGCGCCGGCGGGAACGGCGGGTCTGAACGGCTGGTGGACGGCGCTGGCCGCGGCCGTGGTCGCCGCCGTGCTGCTGATGCGCCGTCTGGCGGTGCCCCGCGAAGCCGCCGACGACGGCCCTCCCCTGCCGCCGATCGCGCCGGACCTCGAAACGCTGCTGCTCGCCCTCCAGGACCCCTCGGCGCGCGGCGACCGTCCGGTGGCGGAGGTGCTGGCGACGCTGGTGGCGACCGCCCACGGCAGCGACTCCGAGACGGTGAGCCACTCCTTCCGGGTGGCCCGCTACGCGGTGGCGCTCGCTCACCGGGTGGGCCTCGCCGGCGACACGCTGACGTCCCTCGAATGGGGTGCGCTGCTCCACGACATCGGCAAGTCGGTGGTGCCGGAGAAGGTACTCGGCAAGGCCGGTCCCCTCGACGACGCGGAGATGGCGATCATCCGCGAGCACCCGCGCCAGGGCTACCAGATGCTGCGCGGCCTGCTCTTCCTGGGCACCGCCCTCGACGTGGTGCTCAGCCACCACGAGCGCTGGGACGGTCGCGGTTACCCGAACGGCCTGGCCGGTGTCGAGATCCCGCTGTCGGCCCGCATCTTCGCGGTGGTCGACACCTACGACGCGATCACCTCCGATCGCCCCTATCGCCCGGCGCGGCCCCACGCGGAGGCGGCCGCGGAGCTGGTGCGCGTCTCCGGCAGCCAGCTCGACCCCCGCCTGGTGCGCACCTTCCTGTCGATTCCCGCCGAGGACCTGGACCGCATGCGCGACCTCTCGCGCCCGGTCGACTCGGAGCTCGACGTCACCTGCCACCAACTCGCCCTGTCGCCGGCCCAGGTGGCGGCGGACCGGGCGCGCGAAGCGGGGTTGTAGCGGCGAAGCCCGGGCCGGCGGACGAGGAGGAGAGACGCTAGGCTCGTGGCAGTGATCTCGACCGGCTGCCGAATTCCGCGATGACCGCCGAGCTCTTGCATCCCGTCCTCGCCGACGACGAACGGCTCCGCCTGATCCTCGAGGGCGTCGAGCTCTTCAACGGGGGCGAGCACTTCCTGGCCCACGAGGCCTGGGAGACGGTGTGGCGCTCCACGACTCCGGAGCCCGCCGACCTGTGGCGCGGGCTGATCCAGGTGGCGGCGGGCCTGTACCACCACCTGGAGCGCGGCAAGCCGGCGGCGGCGCGGCGGGTGCTGGCACGGGGACGGCGCCGGGTGGAGGCGTTCGGGGAGCGCTGCTGCGGTCTCGAGCTGGCCCCGCTGGTGGCCGCCTGCCGGGCCTGGGAGGCGTGGCTCGAGGAGCCCGCCGGCGCCCCTCCGCCGCTGCCGCGGATCGCCCTCAGCCCGCCACGTACTCCCTGAACAGCGCCTCCAGCGTGGCCGCCGGGTCGGCGCTGCGCCCCCCGTGCACGGCGGAGCACTGGAGCACGGCGCTGCGGGGCGCGGTGAGCCAGTGGAAGCGCTCGGAGGGCGGCAGCAGGCCGAGGGCGCCGGCCTCGGCCCCGCCGGCACAGACGCATTCATAGGCGTCGAGGAAGCGGGCGAAGCGGGCGAGGGGGAGGTCGGGGCAGGCGGCGGCGACGTGGTCACGGCGCAGGCGCACGCCGAGGAACCGCCGCTGCCGCGCGTGCAGCACCACGCCGACGTTGACGAAGGTCTCCAGGTGGACGTGCGGCACCAGGCGCACGACGGCGTAGTCGTAGTCGACGAGGGGCGCGCTCATCGGCGGTAGTCGAGAGGTTGGCCGGGGTCCTCGGCGGCGCGGACGCGGGCCTCGTCGGCCGCCGCCACGAACGGACGCGGCTCCCGCAGCCGCTCGTGGAAGTAGGTCCGGTAGGCAGTGCGGTTGGCCTCGGCGGTGGCGAAGGGCGGCTCCTGCCCCTCCACCCGCGCCATCAGCAGGTCGTCCGGCACCAGGGCCACGACCTCGTCGAGGGCCTCCGCCGCTCGCGGCGCCAGGCGCTCGTCGGCGGCGGCGACCTCGCCGGCGAGCCGCAGCAGCACGTGGTCGCGGATCGCCGGGAACGGGAAGCGGGCGCGCGCCGCATCCACCGTCGCCCAGTCGTGGTGGAAGTAGAGCGCCGCGCCGTGGTCGATCAGCCACGCCCGCTCGTTCCACACCAGGATGTTCGGGTTCCGCGGCGTGCGGTCGACGTTGGTCACCAGGGCGTCGAGCCAGACGACGTCGGCGGCGAGCTCCGGCGCTACCAGGTCGGCGGCGGCCAGAGGGTCGAAGTTGAAGGCGCCGTCGAGGTAGCGCAGGCCCACGTTGGTGCCCCGGCTCGCCTTCAACAGATCCTGGATCTCGGGATCGCGCTCGGTGCGCCCGAAGGCTGGGTCGACGTCGAGCAGGGCGATCTCCGGCACGGGCAGCCCCAGGCGCCGGGCCAGCTCGCCGACGACGATCTCCGCCACCAGCGCCTTGGCCCCCTGCCCCGCGCCACGGAACTTGGCGACGAACAGCCCGGCCTCGGCGGTGTCGAGCACCGCGGGCAGGGAGCCCCCTTCGCGCAGCGGCACGACGTAGCGCGTGGCGGTGTGGTGCGGCAGGGAGCGGGTCATCGGAGGTCTGCGACGGGCATTCTATTGCGGCGCCTCCGGCTACGGAATGCCGTGCCGCTTGCGCTTCTCCCACAGCGCCTTGCGGCTGATGCCGAGCAGCGCCGCGGCGCGCCCCTGGTGGCCCCGGGTGTGGGCCAGGGCGCGGCGGATGGCGTCGGCTTCCAGGGCCGCCAGGGGGCGCGGAGCCGACGCGGGAAGGTCCGGCGGCGGGTCCGGGTCGAGCTGGGAGCCGTCGGAGAGGATCAGCTCGCGTTCCAGGAGGTGGCGCAACTGGGTGAGGTTGCCGGGCCAGGGATGGTCCGCCATCCACGCCAGGGCCCGCGGCGAGAGCGTCGCGGCGCGGCCGAAGCGCTCGGCCAGGTCGGCCAGCAGGCGGGCCGCCAGGAGCGGCAGCTCGGCGGCCCGCTCACGCAGCGGCGGCAGCCGGAAGGCGACGACCTCGAGACGGTAGAAGAGATCCGGCCGGAAGGCTCCCCGCTCCACGCGCAACGGCAGGTCCGGCGGGCCGATGGCCAGGAAACGTACGTCGGCCGCGCGCTCCTCGCCGCCCAGCGGCGCGTAGCGGCGCTCGGCCAGCAGCCGCAGCAGCTTGGGCTGCACCGCCAGGGGAAGCTCCTCCACGTGGTCGAGCACCAGCGTGCCGCCGGCGGCGCGGCCGAGGCGGCCCGGGTTGTCGGCCCCCGCACCGGTGAAGGCGCCGGAGCGGTAGCCGAACAGCTCGCTCTCGAAGAGCGTGGCGGGAACCGCCCCCGGGTCGAGCTCCAGCAGGGGCCCGGCGGCTCGGCGGCTGGCGGCGTGGAGAGCCCGAGCCAGGAGGGTGCGGCCGGTGCCCGGCTCCCCCAGGATCAGCACCGGCGCGCCGGTGGCCGCGGCGCGGCCGGCGCCGGCCAGGGCCGCGGCGAGGGACGGCGAGCCCTCCGTCAAGCGCTCGAGCGAGAGCGGCGGCGGCGGATCGACGGAGTCGAGCGCCGCCGCGTCGCCGGAGAGGGTCGCAGCCGCCGCGGCAACGATCCCGGCGCGGACCTCGCGCGCGCCGCCGGGCCGCCCCGACGTCACGAAGCCTCGCGGAAGCGCTCCGTCACCTCCGGCGCGTCGGACCACAGGCGCTCCAGGCCGTAGAAACGGCGCGTCTCCTCGTCGAACACGTGGACGATGAAGTCGCCGTAATCGAGCAGCACCCAATGGCCCGTGCTCATGCCCTCGCGGTGCAGCGGACGCACCTTCTCGGCGCGCAGCCGCTCGTCCACCGCGTCGGCGATGGCCTGCACCTGGCGGTCACTGGTGCCGCTGCAGATCAGGAAGTAGTCGGTGAAGTCGGTGACCTTGGCGAGATCGAGCACCTTGAGCTCCACCGCCTTGCGGTCGTCGGCGGCGGTGACCGCCTCGCGCACGCGGCGGGCGATCTCCTCGCCCGTCACCCTCTGGGAGGACTTCTGCGGGTCCTGCTGGGAGCTCTGCGTCGTCATCGATAGAGCGAATACTTTCGGATGTAGTCTAGCACCAGGCCGGGGACGCTCCCCGGCGGCGGGTCCTCCCCCCGGGCCAGGGCCTCGCGGACCTCGGTGGCCGAGAGATCCACCAGCCGGTGGGTGACGAAGTCGATCCGCCCGGCCTCGACCAGGCGGGACAGCTCTGCGGGGAGCTCAGGCAACACCCGCGCCAGCTCCCAGCCCGGCCGCGCCAGCACCACCAGGCGGGCCAGCTCGGTCAGCTCGCGCCAGCGCCGCCAGGTGGGTAGCTCGACGAACGAGTCGGCGCCGACCAGCAGGTGGAGGTCGGCGTCGGGAAGCTCCGCTCGGAACCACTCGACCGTCTCCACCGTGTAGGCCGGCCGCCCGAGGGTCAGCTCGTGGTCCGACACGTACAGCCCCGGCTCGGCGAGCAGCGCCAGCTCCACCATCGCGAAGCGCGCCAGCGGCGAGGCCAGCCGGCGCTGCGGCTTGTGGGGCGGCCGCGCCGTGGGCAGGACCACCACCCGCTCGAGGCCCAGCGCCTCGCGAGCCGCCTGCACCGGCGCCACGTGGCCATGGTGGATCGGATCGAAGCTGCCGCCGAACAGGCCGACGCGGCGCCGCGCCGCCCCCTCCACCCCGACGCTCAGCGCCGCCCCTCCCACTCCCCCGCCCCGGCCTCCCCCTCGGCCGGCTCCCGCTCGCCGCGTGCGCGCTCGTCGCCGTCGGCTCGCGGCGGCCGCGGCACGGCCAGGCGCTTCTGGATCTCGCGCACCAGGGGATCGATGCCGGCGCCGGTGGCGGAGCTGATCTCGAGGTACGGCAGCCGGCGCTCGGCGGCGGCGGCGCGCAGCTCGTCGCGCCGCTCCGGCCGCGCCGCGTCCGCCTTCGAGCCGACGAGCAGGCGCTCGCGCTCCAGCAGCTCCGGGTTGAAGGCGGCGAGCTCGCCCTCGACCGTCGCCAGGTCGTCGGCCGCGCTGCCCTCGAAGGCGGCGAGGTCGACGAGGTGGACGAGGACGCGGCAGCGCTCGACGTGGCGCAGGAACTGGATGCCCAGCCCGGCCCCGGCGGCGGCGCCGGCGATCAGCCCCGGCAGGTCGGCGATGACGAAGGTGTCGGCGAAGTCGTCCGGCGCCACCACGCCGAGCTGCGGCACCAGGGTGGTGAACGGGTAGTCGGCGATCTTCGGCTCGGCGGCGGTGATGCGGCTGATCAACGTCGACTTGCCGGCGTTCGGCAGGCCGACCACGCCGGCGTCGGCGAGCAGCTTGAGCTCGAGGCGCAGCGTCCGCTCCTCGCCCTCGCCGCCGGGGTCGGCGCGGCGCGGCGCCCGGTTCGTGGGGGTGGCGAACTGCGCGTTGCCGCGCCCGCCGCGCCCGCCGCGGGCGACCTCGATGCGCTCGCCTTCCGCGACGATCTCGCCCAGGAAGCGGTCGCCGTCGGCGTCGAACACCTCGGTGCCGAGCGGGACCGGCACCTCGAGGTCGCCGCCGCTCCTCCCGGTGCGCCGCGACCCCTCGCCGTGGCGCCCGCGGTCGGCGTCGTAGCTCTGGTGGAAGCGCAGGTGGTAGAGCGTGTTCAGCCGATGGTCGCCGACCAGCCAGACGCTGCCGCCGTCGCCGCCGTCGCCGCCGGCCGGCCCGCCCCGCGGCACGAACTTCTCGCGCCGGAAGGCGACGCACCCGTTCCCTCCGCGCCCGCCTCGGACGCGGATGATCGATTCGTCGATGAAGATCAAGGGAGGGGTGGGCCCGGCGCCGCGGCGCGCGCCTCGAACGCGGCGCCGCCCCGCCGGCCGGCTCGCCTACTCGGCGGCCGGCTCGACGTGGACGAACTTGCCGTGACGGCCCTTGTCCTGGAAGCGGACGACGCCGGGGGCCGTGGCGAAGAGGGTGTCGTCGCGGCCGCGGCCGACGTTGACGCCGGGGAAGAACTTGGTGCCCCGCTGGCGGACGATGATCGCGCCGCCGCCGACGGTCTGGCCGCCGAAGACCTTCACCCCCAGGTGCTGCGGATTGGAGTCCCGGCCGTTGCGGCTGGAGCCCTGTCCCTTCTTGTGAGCCATCGCCTACTCCTTTTCCTCGCCGGCCGCCGGCTTCTTCGCGGGGGCCGACTTCGCCTTCTTCGCCGCCGGCTGGGCCTTCTTCTCGGCGGCCGGCTTCGCCTTCTTCGCCGCCGGCTTCGCCTTCTTCTCGGCCGCCGGCTTCGCCTTCTTGGCCGCCGCCTTCCTCGGCTCCGCCGTCGCCTTCTCCACCCCGCCTTCGCCGGCGATGCCCTCGATCCTCACCCGCAGCAGGTCCTGGCGGTGGCCGGCGGTGCGGCGGTAGCCCTTGCGGCGCTTCTTCTTGAACACCTTGATCTTCGGGCCGCGCACCTCGTCGACCAGCGAGGCGCGCACCAGGGCGCCCTCGACCAGCGGGCTGCCGACCGCGACGTCGCTGTCGCCGCCGACCATCAGCACGCGCTCGAAGCGCACCGCTCCGTCGTCGCCGACCTCGGGGCCGCGCTCGATGTCGATCACGTCACCCGGCGCCACGCGGTATTGCTTGCCGCCGGTCTCGATCACTGCGTACATGCTTCTCGCTCCCTCTCGGAGTCGGCCTCCCGCGGGAGGCCGG
>DATACC010000194.1:0-2320 GCA_036259255.1 Thermoanaerobaculia bacterium
AACACCTCGTCCGCCCCCAGCGCGGCGTAGCCCGTCTCCCGCACCAGCCGCACCACCCCGCGGTGCGGCACGCACACGCCGTTGGGACGCCCCGTGGAACCCGAGGTGTACATGATGTAGGCGAGGCTCTCCGGCCCCGTCGCCGACGGCTCCAGGTGGGGCACCAGGCCGTCCGTCGCTGCACCCTCCGCCGCCGCCTCGCCCTCTTTGAGCAGCACCACCGGCAGCTCGTGGGGCGGCAGCCGGTCCATCAGCGAGCCCTGCGCCAGCAGCACCGAGAGCCCCGCGTCCGCCATCATGAACGCTAGCCGCTCGGCCGGGTAGTCCGGGTCCAGGGGCACGTAGGCGCCCCCCGCCTCCAGCACCGCCAGCAGCGCCACCGGCAGCTCCAGTGAGCGCTCCATCCACAAGCCCACCCGCACCTCCGGACCCACCCCCGCCGACCCCAGGCGCCGGGCCAGCCGCCGCGATGCCGACGCCAGCTCCCGGTAGCGCAGCTCCCGGCCCGCGAACACCACCGCCACCGACTCCGGCGTCGCCGCCGCCTGCGCCGCGAACAGACCGTGGATCGTCGCCTCCCGAGGGTACGGCGTCGACGTCGCGTTCCACTCCTCCAGAACCTGCCGGCGCTCCGCCTCGCTCAGCAGCGGCAGCGACGACAAACGCGCCTCTGGCTCCGCCACGATCCCCGCCAGAAGAGTGCGCCAGTGAAGCGCCATCCGCGCCATCGTGGTGGCGTCGAACAGCGCCGTCGGATACTCGAGCCAGCCGGAGAGCTCCTCCCCCCGCTGGGCCAGCGCCAGGGTGAGCTCGAACTTGGCGGTGCGGCCCGCCACCTCCACCGGCCGCAGCTCCAGGCCCGGCAGCTCCAGGCGGTCGCCGCCGGCCGACTGCAGCGCGAAGACCACCTGGAACAGCGGTGGCCGATCGAGGCTGCGGACGGGAACCAGCTCCTCCACCAGCCGCTCGAAGGGCAGGTCCTGGTGCTCGTAGGCGCCCAGTGCCGTCTCGCGCACGCGCTCCAGCAGGCGGGAGAACGGCAGGTTGCCGGCGAGGCGGGTGCGCAGCACCAGGGTGTTGACGAAGAAACCGATCAGCGGCTCGATTTCGCTCCGGTTGCGGCCGGCGATGGGCGACCCGACGCTCAGGTCGTCCTGACCCGTGCAGCGGTGGAGCAGCGTCTCGAAGGCAGCCAGCAGCACCATGAACAGGGTGGCTCCCCGGCGCCGGCCGAGGGTGCGCAGAGCGGCCGCGAGGTCCGGCGGCAGGCGCACCGGCTGGCGGGCGCCGCGGGAGTCCCATGCCGGCGGCCGGGCGCGGTCCGTCGGCAGCTCGAGGGCCGCCGGCGCGCCGGCCAGCCGCTCGCGCCAATAGCCGAGCTGGCGCTCCAGCACCTCGCCGGTGAGCCATCGCCGCTGCCAGTGGGCGAAGTCGGCGTACTGCACCGGCAGCGCCGGCAGCGGCGACGGACGGCCCGCCGCGAAGGCGGTGTAGGCCCGAGCCAGCTCCCGCACCAGCACGCCCCGCGACCAGGCATCGCTGACGATGTGGTGCATGCGGACCGCCAGCAGGTGCTCGCCGGCGCCGAGGCGGATCAGGGCGACCTGGAACACGGGGCCGCGGGCGAGATCGAAGGGGCGCACGGCCTCGCCGGCGAGCAGCCGCCGGACCTCCGCCGCGCGCCGCGCCGGCGGCAGCCCGACCAGGTCGGCCGTGATGCACGGCGGCACCGGGCCGGCGGGAGCGATCACCTGCACCGGCTCGCCGCCGACCTCGGCGAAGGTGGTGCGCAGCACGTCGTGCCGGCGCCAGATCTCGCCGACGCTGCGCACCAGAGCGGCCCGGTCGAGGAGGCCGGCCAAGCGCAGGGCGGTGAACACGTTGTAGGCCGAGCCGCCCGGCTCCAGGCGGTCGAGGAACCACAGCCGCTGCTGGGCGAAGGAGGCCGGTGGCGGTGCCTCCCGCGGCACCGGCTCGATCGGCGGCGCCGCGCCGGCCGCCTCGCCCTGCGCCGCACCCAGGGCCACCTCCACCTCCCGGGCCAGCGCGTCCAGGCGGGAGCTCTGGAACAGGCGGCGCAGCGGCAGGTCGATGCCGAGAACCTCGCGCAGGCGGGAGACCACCTGGGTGGCGAGCAGCGAATGGCCGCCGAGCTCGAAGAAGTCGCCGTCGGCGGGCACCCGGTCGATGCCGAGGATCTCCCCCCAGATTCCCTGGAGCAGCTCGGCCACGGGGCTCACCGGCCCCTCGGCATCACGGTCCACGGCCGGGGCTTCGGGCGCCGGCAGGGCCCTGCGGTCCACCTTGCCGGTGGCGGTCA
>DATACC010000195.1:0-3291 GCA_036259255.1 Thermoanaerobaculia bacterium
GCGGTATAGGCCCTCGCGGAGTTTCCCCGGCAGCCTCACAGGCAGGGCTCTTCCCCGCGTCAGCGGGCGGACGAGCATGCCGTTGCGACAGTGGCCTACGTCTTCGGCAGGGACTCCTGGGCGGCGACGGCGGTGCGGATGCGGGCGATCTGCTCGAGGTGCACGAGGTCGTGGGCGGCGAGCAGGCGGCGCATGCGCTCGACGCTCTCCTCGCCCCGTTCGGCGTGACGGCCGGTACGGGCCAGCTCCTCCGGCCCCAGGGCGGCGAGCAGGCGCAGGTTGGCCCGGCGCAGGGTGTCGAACAGAGCGAGGGACTCGGCGAACTCGGCGCCGTCGTAGCCGAAGCGGGCCGACCACACGTCCTGGTCGTAGCCGCTGATCTCCGGCTGCTCCTCGGTGAGGATGCGCCGATAGCGCCAGCCGTGCACCCACTCGTTGTCCGCCAGGTGCCGCACCACTGCTGCCACCGACCACTTGCCGGGCCGCTCCGGCCGGTGCAGCGCGTCCGCGGACATCCCCTGGACGACCCGCCGGATGGCGGGCACCGTCTCGGCCTGCACGACCATCGGATCGCGCTCGCCGAGGCGGTCGAGCAGGGACTGGACGTACGCGAGCAACCGCGAAGGAGGGATCGGGGTAGTGGTCATCGGCGGGAAGACTAACACCGCCCGGCGGGGGCGGGCGGTGCGGCAGGACGGCTACTGCAGGACCTCCCCGTCGGAGCCTAGGCAGCCGCCGGCGTCGCAGCGACCGTCCTTCGGGCCCACGGCCTCGCACTCGTGGTCGTCGGTGTACTGCGGCGTGGCAGCGAGGGCTGCGGGAGTCATGGCCGGGACAGCGAGCAGATCGCCGGCCGCTGCCGGCTCGGCCGCGGTCATCGCCCCCGAGGCGCAGACGCCGAACTCGCCGCAGGTCGTCACCACCCACGGCACCCGCTCGCGGTCGACGCACCACCGGTCGCAGGGAGTCGCCCTGCGGCAGACGGTCCAGCAGCTGTCGTCGGCAGGTTGGGCGGCAGCCGGAACGGCGGCCAATGTGAAAGCGAGCACAGTGAGCAACAGGCAGGATCTCATCGTCGTCTTCTCCTCTTCGCCAGGGTCAACCAGTGAACACGAACTCAGTGAATCTTACAGCGGAAACGCCTGTTGCCGGCCTGCCATCGCATCGCGGTCGCCGAGTCGGTCGAGCGGGGACTGGACGTACGGGGAGGGCGGAGGGCTGGTCATCGGCGGGATGGGTAGCACCGCCCGGGGGACGGGCCGAAGGCGCGGCGACGGGCGGTGCGGAGTACCAGGAGGGCTACTGCAGCGCGTCCTTGCACAGGCAGCCGCCGGCGTCGCAGCGGCCACCCTGCGGGCAGGCCCACTCGCAGTCGCGGTCGTAGGTGCACTCCGGCTGCTTGGCGCAAAGCTCGGGGGTCGTCGCCGGGGCCGCGGCCGGTGAAGGCAGCAGGTCGGCGGCCGGAGCCGACGTGGCCGTCGCCGCGGGCATGCTCGCCAGGCTCGAGGGTCCGCAGACGCCGTAGCGGAGGCAGCTCATGACCTCCCACGGCTCCTTCTCCCGGTTGACGCACCAGGTGCTCTCGCAGGGTGTGGTCGAGGAGGTGCAAACGGCATAGCAGTTGTCGTCGGGGAGCTGCCACTGGGCGGCGGCAGGAAGAGCGGGCAGGAAGGCGCAGCAGAGCAGGGCAAGCAGCAGGCGCGATCTCATCGGGAACTTCTCCTCGGTCGATTGACGATGCAACGCAGGACGCGAATACGTAAGTTTACAGCACCTGCGCGCGGGCCCGATCTCCTCAACCCATCAGACGACGGTAGGTCAGCGCCGTCTCTTCCTCCGGCTCGTGACCGAGCTCCTCGCGCAACAGGGCCACCAGCCGCTCGTACTGCCGGCGAACCTGGTCGCGGCGGCCCTGGCGGGCGTAGACGCGCATCAGGCCCAGGTGGACCGGCTCCTGCACCGGGTCCTCGATCAGCACCGCGCGGTAGGCGTCCATCGCCTCGGTCCAGCGGCCGAGGCGCTCGTTGACCTCGCCGAGATCGCGCAGCATCTCGTAGTAGCGGCGCGCCAGGGCGTCGCGGCGCTCGGTGATCCAGCGCCCGTCCCACCCGGCGAGCAGCGGACCTCCGTAGAGGCTCCACGCGGAGCGCCACAACTCCGCCGCCTGCTCGGGCTGGCCCTCGCGCATGCGGTCGCGCCCCTCGTCGGCCCGGCGCACCAGCTCCACGGCATCGACGTTCCAGGCGAGCCGCGCGTTGAGACGGTAGACGCCGCGGCGCAGCAGCACCGGGTTGGGGCCTCCCCCCCCGGAACCGAGGCTGCGGCGCAGGTGGCTCAGCGTCGGGTGGAAGTTCTTGTCCACCGTGTCCTCGTCTTCGTCCTCCCACACGGCCTGCTCGATCTCGCGCCGGGTGGCGGCGAAACCGGGGGTGGTGGCGAGGAAGGCGAAGACCTCGAAGCTGCGGCGCAGCTTGAAAGCGAGCTCCTGGGAACCGCCCTCGGGGCGGCGCAGGCGCACGGTGGGGTGGCCCAGAAGGCTCACCGTGTAGCCGGCGGCCTCGCCGGCCAGGGCCGCCGGCGGCAGGCCGGCGAGCCAGCGGCGCCACGCCACCGGCAGGTCGCGGCGGCCGCGCAGTTCGGCGGCGAGCAGCGGCCGGCGGCGCAGCAGGTCGGCCAGGGCGCCGCCGAAGAGGGCCTGCAACGGGGCCAGCCCGTGGATCCCCTCGAGCCCGGCCGGCCGCGGCCCGCCGGGCGGGACCCGGACCAGCGCCGGCACCAGCCGCGCCGCCTCCGCAGCCAGGTCCACCTCGCTCTCGCCCCCCTCCGGCGCCGGGGACAGCGACAGCAGGACGACCAGCGGCCGCAGCTCGGGCGGCAGCAGCGAGGGCTCCGGCACCGGGTCGCCGTGGCCGTCGCCGCCCCCGGGCGGCAGCAGCGGCGCGATCAGGGCGCAGGCGCGGCCCAGCTCCCCCACCTCGGTGCACCGCCGCTCCAGCTCGCCCAGGGCGCTCTCGCGGCGCCACAGCAGTGCCTCGGCCAGCAGGCGCAGCAGCGACGAGCCGCGAAACGGCTCCCCGGTGCCGAGGTCGCCGAAGCGCTCGAACAGGCGGCCGAAGAGCCCGAGGGGCACGGTGCCGGCGAGCTCCGCCCAGCGCGCCTCGAGCAGGGCGCCCACCGCGGCCGGCTGCTCGGCCTCCACCAGGTGCTCCAGCGCCTTGACCGGCCGGTCCGCCGCCAACTCCGCCGCCGCCAGGCGGCCCGCCAGCTCGCGGCCGCGCGCCACCCGCCCGC
>DATACC010000196.1:0-4387 GCA_036259255.1 Thermoanaerobaculia bacterium
GGCGGCGCGGCTCTCAGTGCACCATCTGGGAGCCGTAGGTGGCGAGGAGCCAGCCGAGGAGGATGTGGAGGACGACGAAGAAGGCGACCACTCCGAGGGCGAACAGGGCGCCCAGGCGTCGGCTGTGGAAGCGGGCGCCGAGAAGGTAGGCGCCGACGGCGGCGAGAACGGTGAAGATCAGGAAGATCACCTGCGCAGTGGTGTCGCCCCAGAGCATCGTCGTCCCTCCCTATCCGTGGAATCGCGCGCCGCGCGCCGCCATGTCGACCAGCAGCGGGGCGGGGGCCAAGCGCTCGCCGTGGCGCTCGGCGTAGGTGGTGAGCCGCTCGACCACCCAGGGCAGGCCGTGACGGTCGGCCTCGCGCAGGAGGCCGCCGCGGAACGGCGGGAAGCCGAACCCGAAGATGACGCCGATGTCGACGTCGACGGGGTTGGAGAGGATCCCCTCCTGCATGCAGCGGGCGGTCTCGTTGAGCATCTGCAGCCAGCAGCGCTCGACGATCTCGTGCTCCGCCACGGGTGCCGGCGTCCACTCGAGTAACTCGTAGACCGCCTCGTCCACCCGCTTGTCGCCCTTCCCGCCGCCGTCGTAGCGATAGAAGCCCCGCCCGCCCTTGCGGCCGGTGCGGCCGTCCTCGAGCATGCGGACGAACACCAGCGGCGGTGCCAGGCGCTCTCCCCGGCGCTCGATCATCGACCGGGCGGCGTGGTGGGCGATGTCGAGGCCGACCTCGTCGACGAGGGCCAGCGGACCGACGGGGAAGCCCCAGCGGCGCAGGGCGCCGTCGATCTCGTCGACGCGGGCGCCCTGGGCGAGCATCCACGCCGCCTCGTTCAGGAACGGGCCGAGCACCCGGCTGGTGAAGAAGCCGGGGCCATCGCCGACGACGATCACCGTCTTGCCCATCGCCCGGCCGAGCTCGACGGTGGTGGCGAGGGCCTCCTGGGAGGTGCCGGGGTGGTGGATCACCTCGAGCAGGGGCATCTTGTGAACCGGCGAGAAGAAGTGCATGCCGACGACGTTCTCGGGCCGCGCGCTGCCGGCGGCGATCTCGGCGATCGGCAGGGTGGAGGTGTTGGAGGCGAAGATCAGCGACTCCGGCGCCACCGCCTCCGTCTCGCGCAGCGCCTGGTGCTTGACGGCGAGTTCCTCGAACACCGCCTCGATCACGAAGTCGCAGCGCGCCAGGTCCGCCGCCTCCACCGTGCCGTAGATGCGCCCCTGCGCCTGGCGCGCCTCCGGCTCGCTCAGGCGGCGGCGCTTGCGGAGCTCGGCGAAGCGCTCGGCGGCGAAGGCGAGGCCGCGGCCGAGGGCCGGCAGGTCGCGATCCTTCAGCACCACCTGCCGCTCCCTGTGGGCCAGCACCTGGGCGATGCCGGCGCCCATGAAGCCGGCGCCGAGCACACCCACGGGTCCGGTGATCGGCCGCGCCGCCCCGGCGAGCTTCGCCGCCCGCGCCTCGACGTCGTTCTTCATGAAGAAGATCGACATCAGGTTGCGCGCCGTGTCGGTGAGTACCAGGCGGGCGAAGGCAGCGGCTTCGATCTCGAGGGCGCGGTCGAGCGGCGCTCTCCGGCCGTCCCGCACCACGTCGAGGGCGGCGAGGGGCGCCGGGTAGTGGCCGCCGGTCTTCTCGAGCACCGATCGGCGGGCCCGGTCGTAGACCAGCCGACCGCCCAGCGGACCCCGGGCGGCGAGGTCGGCGAGCCGGTTGGTGAGCGGCTTCGCCGCCCGGCTGCGGATGATCCTGGCCGCCCCGCCGGCTGCGACCGAGGCGATCAGGCGCTCGGCGGCGGTGGCGAGCACCTGGGGAGCGCAGGTCTCGTCCACGAGGCCGAGGCGACGGGCCTTGCGGGCATCCACCTGGCGGCCGGTGAGGATGAGGTCGAGGGCGTCGGGCACGCCGACGAGGCGCGGCAGACGCTGCGTGCCGCCCATGCCGGGAATCAGCCCGAGCTGCACCTCGGGCAGGCCGAGGCGCGTCTTCGGGTGCTCGGTGGCGACCCGGAAGTCGCAGCACAGGGCGAGCTCGAGACCGCCGCCGAGACACGCGCCGTGGATCGCCGCCACCTTGGGGACCGGCAGGGTTTCGAGGCGGCACGACAGGGCGTGGCCTCGCGCGAGCAGCCCGCGCACCTCGGCCTCCCCGGACAGCGTCCGCAGCTCCTCGATGTCGGCACCGGCGACGAAGGCGTCGGGTTTGCCGGAGAGGATCACCACGCCCCGCGGCAGGCCGCGCTCCAGGCTCTCCAGCACCTCCTCGAACCAGCCGAGCAGGCGCCGGGACAGGGTGTTGACGCGCTTGGACGGATCGTCCAGCACCAGCCAAGCGATGCCGTCGCGCCGCTCGATGCGCCCCGGCAACTCGGCGAGGGCCGGGGTGGCGAGGGCCGGGGTCCCACGGTTCGGGGTACCAGGTTCCGGGGTGACGGAGGCCGGGCCGGGAGGGGCCGGCGGGGCGGGAGTCTCGGCCTCGGGCTCGCTCACGGGGGCTCCGGGAGGTTCAGCCGTCGCAAGGGAAGGCGCCGGTGTCCTGCACGGGCTGGAAGGGCCGGCCCAGCGGGTTCTCGTACACCCGCGTGCCGCCGGCCACGGTGTCCTCGACGGTGATCGTCACTCCGACGTTGGTGAGGCCGGCGGCGAAGACCCAGAAGTGCTGGTTGACACCGCACCCGTCGAGGGCCTTGACCACCACCTCGATGTTGGTCTCGCGGAAGAACCACAGGTACCCGGTATCGGTGGTCAGGCGCTCCACCTGGCCGCTGCCGCTGGTGCTTTGGGCGGTGCGCCAGGTGGCGGTGACGCGGAAGCGATCGCCGGGGCCGAGGCAGAGGGTCTGGCTGCCGGCGACGCACGGCACCGGCGGCGCGGCCACGGCCGGGTAGCGGCGGCCGAGGACGGCGCGATCGAAATCCGGCTCCTCGAGGCTCCAGCCGGCGGTGAGGCCGCTGCCGGCGCCGCTGCCCGGGCCGGCCGCGAGGGCGGGGGTCAGGGCGCGCCCTGCGGCGGCCTCGCTGACCCGGAAATCCGGGCCCAGCGGCTGACCGCTGGCGGCGAAGCGCTGGGCGTAGATCGAGCCACCGTGGCGGCCGTCCTGCCAGGCCACGGCGAGCACCCCGTCGCCGCCCGCCGCCGCCGGCAGGGCCTCGCCGTCGCTGCCGCTGCCAGCGCCGACGTCGGCCGCGAACACCGGTCCGCCGGCGCCGAACACCTGCAGGAACACGCCGCTGCGGCCGGCGGTGGCCGGTCCCTGCCAGGCCACCAGGTAGCTGCCCTGGATGCTGGCGGCGGCGACGGGGCGAATCTGCGAGCCGTCGACGGTCTGGTGCGCCCGCTGCTCGCCGCCGGCGGGGGTGGCGCCGCCGCCGGGCGCGGGGGTGAAGCGGCGCACCAGCACGTCGTCGTCGCTGGTGGCGAAGTCGAAGCTCTCCCAGGCGGCCAGGAAGGCGCCGTCCGGGGCCACTGCCACGGTGGGACGGCTCACCAGGTCCGGGCTCTCCCCGTCGACCCGGAAGATCGCGCCTTGCGGGGTGCCGGCGGCGTCGGTGCGGCGCCCGAGGATCTCGACGCCCACGTAGATCGGCGTCGCCTCGTCGCCCTCGCCGGTGGTGCCCTCGAAGCGCCGCTTCTCGAAGACGACCACCAGGTTGCCGGCCGCGTCGGCCCCCAGGGCGGGCTGCCCGAAGACCTGGGCCGATTGGCTGGCCAGGAGGACCGGCGGTGCGGCGGGCGTGCCGTCGGTGGCCAGGCGGCGCCCGGCGATCTCCCGCGCGAACCCCTGCTCCGGCTGCGACCAGGCGACGAACCAGCCGCCCCCGGGGAGGGCGGTGAGGGCCGGAACGGTGTCGAACCCCTCGCTGGCGGGCGCCACCAGGTGCGGCGCGCCGAGCGGCTGGCCCTCGGCACCGTAGAGCCGCCCGCAGAGCCCGAAGTCCTCCGCCCCGCCGCACTGCCCAATCCACAGGAACAGAGACCGCCCCAGCGCATCGATCGCCACGGCCGGCGCCGGAGCGACGGACACGGGCTGCACGCTGACGGCGAACGGAGGCCCCGCCGGCGCGGGCTGGGCGATCGCCACCGGGGCCAGCAGGAAGGTGAGGGCGAGCAGCGTGGCGCAACGGCGCGGCATGGCGCGACTATAGCCGAGGCTCGATAGGGGAAGGAGACCTCGGAGACGGAAGGGGAAGCCACTGGAGCGACCTGGCGGGCGGTGAAGCAGGTCCAGGAGCGTCAAGAGCTCGGGGCGCGGGGTGCGGGGTGCGAGTTGCGAAGTTCGGGGTTCCTCTCCTCTACCACCCACGGAGGCGGGAGGGGTGGCCGCTGGAGCGACCGGGCGGGTGGTGGCGGCGGTCCAGGGGCGTCAGCGCCGGCGCAGCGCAAGATCCG
>DATACC010000197.1:0-10904 GCA_036259255.1 Thermoanaerobaculia bacterium
CCCGCCGGCGCCGGGTCCCGCGGCTGCCACGACTCCGGCTCGCGGCGCCGGTCGCCCGAACGCGCCGGGCCTCCCGGTCCCGGGCGCGCCGCCGCCTCCTCCTCCAGCGCGAGCTCGGTGTTCACCGAACGCTTCAGCTCCGTGGTGGCGCGGCGGAACTCGCCCATGGCCTTGCCCACGGTGCGCCCCACCTCGGGCAGGCGCCGCGGCCCGAAGATGAGCAGCGCCAGCACCACGATGAAGATGATTTCCGCAGGACCCAGGGGACCGAGCATCAGTTGGGATGATCCGGCGCGGACCGGGCAAAGTCAAGGCCGGGACGGGAAGGCCCACGCCGCACCCGCTGTTATGCTGGCCATATGAAGCGATCCTGGCGCAACACCGGTCTCGTCCTCTTCGTCGCCGCCCTGCTGGTCGGCACGCTCTTCGGTCATCGGCTCCTCGCCCTCGACAACGAGGCCCGGGGCACGCTGCGGCTCTACACCGAGCTGATCGAAGCCGCCCACGAGAACTACGGCGGCGAGATCAGCTACGAAGACCTGGTGTACGCGTCGATCCAGGGCATGCTGCGCACCCTCGATCCGCACACCGCGTTCCTGCCGCCGCGCGACTACACCGACATGCGCGACCGTCAGCAGTCGAGCTTCTACGGCCTCGGCATCGTGGTCAGCGTGCGCAACGGGCAGCTCACGGTGATCAGCCCCATGGAGGGCACGCCCGCCTCCCGCGTCGGCATCCGCGCCGGCGACGTGATCAACACCATCGAGGGCGAGCCGACCGAGAAGATGACCCTCGAGGAGGCGGTGGACAAGCTCAAGGGGCCGAAGGGCACCGAGGTGAAGATCACCATCGTGCGCCGCGGCCTCTCCGAGCCGTTGGAGCTCTCCGTCGAGCGCGACGAGATCCCGCAGAACAGCGTGCGGCTCGCCTACATGCTCTCGCCGGAAACCGGCTTCGTCCAGATCAGCGACTTCAACCGCAGCACCGCCGAGGAGGTCGCCACCGCCCTTCGCGATCTCAAGGCCCAGGGCATGCAGCGGCTGATCGTCGACCTGCGCAACAACGGCGGCGGCCTGCTCGACCAGGCGATCCTCGTCTCCGACCAGTTCCTGCCGGACGACGCCAAGATCGTCGAGACCCGCGGCCGCACCCGCGACTCGAAGCAGAGCTACAGCGCCACGGACCGCTACGACGAGCTGGGCCTGCCGGTGGTGGTGCTGGTCAACCGCGGCACCGCCTCGGCGGCGGAGATCCTCGCCGGCGCCGTCCAGGACCACGACGTCGGCCTGGTGGTCGGCACCCCGACCTGGGGCAAGGGGCTGGTGCAGACGGTCTACAACCTGTCCTACGGTGCCGGCCTGGCGCTGACCACGGCCAAGTACTACACGCCGTCGGGCCGCCTGATCCAGCGCGACTACACCTCGTTCTTCGACTACTTCTACTACGACCCGCAGACCGGCGAGGCGGAGGCCGCACCGGAGGCCGGCGGTCAGGAGCGCGAGGTCTTCTACACCGACACCGGTCGCGAGGTGTACGGCGGCGGCGGCATCGCCCCCGACGTGGCGGTGGAGATGGCCGACGTCAGCGAGTTCTCCCAGTACCTGTTCGCGCACAACGCGTACTTCGACTTCGCGGTCAGCGAGCAGAACCGCAACCCGGTGACGGAGCGCGACTGGCAGCCGTCGGCCAACCTGGTGGACCGCTTCGGGCAGTGGCTGATCGACGAGGAGGTCGCCACCCCGCAGCAGGTGCGCGAGGGGCTGGCGGACGCCGCCACCCGGGACTTCGCCCGCCTCCAGGTCCACGCGGAGATCTTCAACGCCGCCTTCGGCCCGGAGGCCCGCCACCGGGTCCTCGCCGGCGGCGACCGGCAGATCCAGGAGGCCCTGGAGCAGTTCCCCCGGGCCAGCGAGCTGCTGGCCAGCCGCGCCGGCAAGCTGGGCGGCGAGCAGGCCGGCAGCGCCGCCGCGGGCAAGGGAAAGGTCGCTTCGGAAGGCTAGCTATCGGTCCGCCCGCTGCCACAGGCGGGCCATGTCCTGCGGCGGTACGATCTCCTGACAGCGCCCACTCCCCGTGGGCGTGGAGCAACCCGCTCCGAACCTCTGGAGCGGGCGCTGGGGAGATCCCTTCGATGTCCGCTGCGGGCCTTCCGCCGCCCCCGCTCAGTCGAGGGGGGCGTTCTCCACCAGGAACAGCCGCTCGCCCACCAGGGTGGTGAACCCCTCCTCGTCGATGGCCAGCACCTGCAGGTGGTGGAAACCGTCGGAGAGCTGGGTGGTGTCGAGGCCGAAGGACCAGCCGAACAGCGGGGCGTTCGGGAAGCCCGGGTACTCCGAGGCCACTCCAGGCCGCGGCAGGCCGTAGACGGCGGTGCCGCGGAAGGTGCCGTCGACGTGGATCTCCACCCGCTCGATCCCCTCGAAGTCCACCGCCCAGCCGGTGATCGCCACCAGGCCGCCGAAGAACAGGTTGCCGTGGGGCAGGTCGGCATCGCCGTAGGACCCCTCGTTGCCCACCGCGTCCTGGCACACGAAGGTCACCGGAACCTCGTCGATCTCCGCCACCTGGCCCGCCACGTCCCCCACCCGCACGCTCAGCACGTGGTGGCCCTCGGCGTAGCCGAAGCCGATCAGGTCGCCGACGTCGAGCAGGAACCGGAAGCCGGCGTGGGGGGAATCGGTGAGCAGCGGGTAGGCGCGCTCGATGTCGAGCCGGCGCAGTCCGTAGCACTGGGTGAGGCCGCCGAAGGTCGGCAGATAGGTGCAGTCGGTCCGGCTGTTGAACAGCAGCGATCCGTCGACCATCAGCTCCACGTAGCCCACTCCGAGGTCGCCGATCTCGGTGCCGACGTCCAGCGCGTGGCCCGAGATCACCGTCAGGCGGCGCTGCGGGTTCGCCGGGTCGCAGGTGCCGTAGAGCTCGGTGTGCGCCGCCGGCCGCTCGATCTCGCCGAAGGGCTTCAGGTTGTGGCTGGTGTTGAGGAACTCGAAGACCAGCGGCCGGATGAAGGAGCGCTCGCCGTTCTCCGCCGTGATCAGGGCGTTGACCACGTGCAGGCCGTTGAGGTAGCGCGTGGTGTCGAGGAGGAAGCCGAAGCCGGCGTTGCTGCCGGCGGGGTAGCCCGGGTGGGCCAGCTCCACGTCGGGGCGCGACTGGTTGTAGATCGCCCGGCCCGCCAGCCGCCCGTCGACCAGGATGTCGACCGACTCGACACCGTCGTCGTCCAGGGCCCAGCCGACGATCGGCATGACGCCGGAGCCGGCGTTGCCGCCGCCCAGCTGGGTGAAGTGGCCGAAGGGTAGCCCGTCCGGCGCCTGGGCCGTGGCCGGCGGGGCGGCGGCGAGAAGCGCCACCGCGAGAAGGACGGCCGGAATCGCCCGGCCCCGCACTCCTGCTTCGAGGTTCTGCTGGGTCATCGCTCGCTCCTCCGCGCTTCGCCCCGGTCTGCCGGTTCGCCTGATTCAGGGCCGTTTGTCGCCGGGAACCTCAAGAACTGCGTGAACTCGTGCCGGGATTGTACCCACGCACGTTGATATTCGTCAATCGGCTTCAGAGCCGGCAGCGGAGTCGAACCGCCCGGCGAGGGCGGCGAGATGGCCGGCGACCAGCCGCGGCAGGGCCGTGAGGTCGTAGCCGCCCTCGAGCAGCGAGAGGACGCGCCCGCCGCAGCGCCGGTGGGCGAGATCGGCGAGCAGGCGGCTCCACACGGCGAACCCCTCCTCGCTCACCCGCATGCCGCCCAGCGGGTCGCCGCGCCAGGCGTCGAAGCCGGCGGAGACCAGCAGCACGTCGGGAGCGAAGGCGTCCAGGGCCGGGATCACCCGCTCGGCCACCGCCTCGCGGTACCCCGCGTCGCCGGTGCCGGCGGGGAGCGGCACGTTCAGGGTGGCGCCCTCGCCCGCGCCCACGCCGCGCTCGCCGGCGGCACCGGTGCCGGGATAGAACGGGAACTGGTGGGTGCTGGCGTAGAAGACGTCGGCGCGCGCCTCGAACAGGTGCTGGGTGCCGTTGCCGTGGTGGACGTCGAAGTCGAAGATCGCCACCCGCTCGACGCCGTGGTGCCGGCGCAGGTGCTCCGCCGCCACCGCCACGTTGTTGAACCAGCAGAAGCCCATCGCCGTGTCCCGCTCGGCATGGTGGCCCGGCGGGCGGATGGCGGCGAAGGCCGCCGCGCCGGCGGCCGCGGCGTCGGCGGCGGCCAGGGTCGCCTCCACGGCGCCCCAGGCGGCGGGCCAGGTGCCGGGCGACATCGGGTTGTCGGCCGAGTCGAACAGCGAGTCGCCGCGCTCGCTGGAGCGGCGGAAGCGCTCCACGTACTCGTCCGGGTGCACCGCCGCGACCGCCCGCCGCGCGCTCTCCGAGGGTGCGCCGCCCCTTTCGGAGGCCCCGGCGGAGGGCGGCTCCTCGAGGTGCCAGCCACCGGCGCGCAGGTGCTCCAGAATCGCGCTCAGCCGTTCGCTGCACTCGGGCAGGCCCGGCGGCGGGTGGTGCTCCAGACAGCGGGGGTCGGTGAAGACGCGCATCGTGCCCGCATGATAGCCCGGCCGGCGGCCTTCATCGGCGGGCCCGCCTCGGCCACGCGGAGAATTTCAGCTATAATCGGAGGTCCTGTTCGCGATGTCGTCAAAGGACTGACCCGGAACCCGGTGCCATGCGATCCATCGCCGCTCATTCTCGCGTCCCGTCGGCCAGCTCGCCGGCCGGGCTGCTCGACAAGCTCAACGGCCCCTGGCACGAGCGCGCCCTGCAGCTCTACATGGTCGTGGTGCTCGCCCACTGGGTCGAGCACCTGGTGCAGGCGTTCCAGATCTATGGCCTGGGCTGGCCGGTTCCCGCCTCGCGCGGCGTCCTCGGCCACTTCTATCCCTGGCTCGTGCAGAGCGAGCTGCTGCACTACGCCTACGCGCTGGTGATGCTGGTGGGCCTGTGGATCTTCCGCCGAGGGTTCACCGGCAGCGACCGCGGGTGGTGGATGCTCGCCTTCTGGATCCAGTTCTGGCACCACATCGAGCACGGACTGCTGCAGGCCCAGGCGCTCCTCGGCGTCCACCTGATGGGTTCGCCGGTGCCGATCAGCATCGCCCAGATCTGGGTGCCGAGGGTCGAGCTGCACCTGTTCTACAACACGATCGTCTTCCTGCCGATGATCGTCGCCATGTACAAGCACATGTTCCCGTCGACCGCGGACGCCGGCCGGCAGAGCTGCACCTGCGCCTGGAGGCCGGGCCCGCTGGCGGTCTCGGCGGAGTGACGGGTGGCGGGGTGACGGGTGACGGAGTGATGGGCGGCAGTCGGCGGAGGGACGGGGGTCCCAGGCTGCCGGTGCGACGCTCCCCCGCGGCGGCCGTGCTCGCCACCGGGCTGGCCGCCGTCCTGCTTGGCTGCACTGCCGGGGGCTGTGCGCAGCCGGCCGGCTCCGCCGCCGACGAGTCCGCGCCCGTCCAGGTCGACACCGCCTTCGCCCCCGATCCCCCCGCCGTCGGGCCCGTCGAGCTCGCGATCACCGTCACCGATCCCTCCGGCCGGCCGGTGGAGGACGCTCGCGTGGCCGTCGAAGGCAACATGAACCACGCCGGGATGGTCCCGGTGCTCGGCCGGGCGGCGGGCGGCGACGCCGGCCGCTACACCGTGCCCCTCGAGCTGACCATGGGCGGCGACTGGTACTTCCTGATCGCAGTGACGCTGCCGGACGGCGGCACCGTGGAGCACCGCGTCGACGCCCGCGTGGTGCCCCGGCCTTAGGATCTCCCCAGCCGGGTCCTCGCCCGGCTCCGCCGCCGTGACCGTCGTCGAGCCACTCCCCGCCTCCCGCCGCCCCGCCGGCCAACGCCCGCGGTCCGCCGCCCGCCTGCACGGCGTGGCGCGCGACGCCGTGCCGGGGACCGACCTGCTGCGCTGGCCGCTGGTCGGAGCGCTGCTGCGCTGGCGATGGGCGCGGGTCGCCCTGCAGCTTCCGCTGCTCGCCATCGCCGTGCTGATGGTGGCCCACGGCCTGCTCGGGCCGCAGCTCGCGCCGAAGAACCTGGCGACGCTGCTCGGCTGGGTCCACTACCGGGGCCTGCTGGTGCTGGTGCTGCTGATCGCCGGCAACGTCTTCTGCATGGCGTGCCCGTTCATGCTGCCGCGCAACCTGTTGCGCCGCTGGGTCGAGCCGCGCTGGCGCTGGCCGCGGTGGCTGCGCGGCAAGTGGCTGGCGATCGCTCTGTTCGTGGCGGTGCTCTTCGCCTACGAGCTGTTCGACCTGTGGGGCTCGCCGGCGTGGACCGCCTGGCTCATCGTGGGCTACTTCGCCGCGGCGCTGGTGGTCGACGGGCTGTTTCGCGGCGCGTCGTTCTGCAAGCACGTGTGCCCGGTGGGCCAGTTCAACTTCGTCGCCTCCACGGTCTCCCCCCTGGAGGTGCGGGTGCGCGACACGGCCGTGTGCCAGAGCTGCACGACGATGGACTGCATCCGCGGCACCCGGGAGGGCGGCGAGGCGGCGGGGGACGCGGGCGGACCGCTGCGGGTGACCCAGCGCGGCTGCGAGCTGGCGCTGTTCCAACCGTACAAGGCCGGCAACATGGATTGCACCTTCTGTCTCGACTGCATCCACGCCTGCCCCCACGACAACGTGGGACTGTCGGCCCGGCTGCCGGCCTCCGAGCTGTGGGAAGACCCGAAGCGCTCCGGCGTCGGCCGCTTCGGCAGCCGGCCGGATCTCGCCGCCCTGGTGCTCGTCTTCACCTTCGGCGCCTTGCTGAACGCCTTCGCCATGGTGAGCCCGGTCTACGCGCTGCAGGAGTGGCTCGCCGGCGTCCTCGGCAAGGTCACCCCCGCCCTCGGTGCCGAGGCGCCGGTGCTGGCGGCGCTCTTCTTCGCCGGCCTGGTGGTCGAGCCGGTGGTGCTCCTGGGGCTCGCGGCGTGGGCCACCCGGGCCGCCACCGGCCAGCGCGACCGCACCCTGGTCGAGCTGGTCACCCGGTACGCCTACGCCCTGGTGCCGCTCGGCTTCGGCGTCTGGCTCGCCCACTACAGCTTCCACCTGTTCACCGGCCTGTGGACCTTCGTGCCGGTGCTGCAGGACCTGCTCGCCGACGCCGGGCTGCCGCTGCTCGGCGCGCCCGACTGGCGGCTGGGCGGGCTCACGCCGGCGGCGGTCGACCCGCTGGAGACCGGCTTTCTGCTGCTCGGGCTCACCGGCACACTGCTGGTCGCCTTCCGCATCGCCCGGCGGGAGCACCCGCAGCGCCCGTGGGGCGCCTTCTTGCCGTGGGCGGGCCTCGCCACGGTGCTCTTCGTGGCCGCCCTGTGGCTGCTGGCCCAGCCGATGGAGATGCGCGGCTCCTTCCTCGGGAGCTAGCGCCGCGATGCCGATCCTCGTTCGTCGCTCCCCCACCGCCCGGCGCGGTCGCGGTCTCGTCGCGGCCGGGCTGGCGCTGATCGCGGCGCTGGTGGCGGCGGCGCCGGGCCGGAGTCACGTAGGGCCGCCCTTCCCCATCGTCATGGAGGCGCCGGCCGGGCCGTGGCTCGCCTCGGTGTGGACCGACCCGGACGTCGGCATCGCCGTCTTCTACGTCATCCTCGAGCCCGCGCCCGGCACCGCGCCGGCCCCGGTCGAGCCGGCCTCCGCCGAACCCGCGGTGCGACTGGGCGTGGCGCCGGTCTCCGGGCGGCTGCCCGAGGCGATCCACCCGGCGGAGCTCCAGCCCAGCCGCCAGGGCCACCGCTACTACGCGGAGATCCCGCTCGACCGCGAGGAGCTGTGGCGGGTGACCGCCTACGTCGCCGTCGGCGGCACGGAGCACGTGCTCGCGGCCGAGGTGGAAGCGACGCCGGACGGCAAGCCGGGCCCCCTCGCCGCGCTGGTCACCCTGGTGCCGTTCGTCGCCCTCGGCGCGCTGTGGCTCAAGGCGGCGCTGCTGCGCCGGCAGCACCGCCGCCCCGACGAGGCGTCCTGAGCGCCCGCCGCTCAGCGCCGGGCGCCGAAACGGATTCCCTGGCGGCCCAGGGCCCGGCGGGTACGGTGGACCAGCCGGTCCACGGCGTGGGCATCCAGGCCGCCGCCCACCAGCTCGGCGATGCGGCGGCTCGGTAGCCCCTCGAGCAGCGCCAGCTCGAGGGCCATCAGCTCGCCCCGGGTGCCGCGCGGACCGAGGCACTGGCGGCAGTGGTCGCGGAAGCGGCGGAGCAGATCGCGGTGGATCGCCCGGTCCTCGGGCGACGGAAGGCCGTCATCCACGGCCGCTGCCGGGTGTTCGCCGCCGGCCTCCTCGTCGGCCCGCAACCAGCCCCAGCCCCGCTTCGCCGCGCGCTCGTTGCGCAGGCGGTCCACCGTGACGTTCCTGGCGATGCGGGCGACGTAGGCGAAGGAGCCCTCGCCGCCGTCGACCGTGTGGATGCGGCCGAGCCGCCGCCGGCCGCGCTCGAACACCCGGCACCAGGTCTCCTGCACCAGCTCCTCCACCTCGTCGGGGCGGGCGTGGCCGCGGGCCCGCACCAGGGCCCGCTGGACGATCTTGGCGAGCCGGCGCTGGTAGCGTGGGACGATACGATCCCAGGCCAGGGCGTCGCGGATGGGTGCGGCGGCGGCAGGGCGGCCAGGGCCGCGCCGGGACGAGAGGGTGCAACGGGTGCGGGCACCCGGTCGGATGGCGATGGAATGCATGGTTCCGCTCCTGAAGTTGTGGAGCGGAGCTGGCGAGGGGGACCTCGCGAACCGCGGAGAACACCGGAACGTGGCGAAGATAGCACAAACGCGACTGCGCAGGGACGGGTCTTCGGTAAGCGTGCAGGCAGGAGGCGCCCGGACCGCGGTGGTCCTCGCGCTGACGGCCGCCGCCCTCGCCCTGATCGCCGCCCTCGCCCTGTGGGCCAGCCGCTCCGGCAGCGAACCGGCGGCGGCCGAGGAGGCGGCTGCGGCATCGCGGCGCCTCGACCTCTCGGGAGCGGCGGCGGGCCGCAACGTGCTGCTGGTCACCGTCGACACCCTGCGGGCCGACCGCCTCAACAGCTACGGCTACACCGTGCGCACCACCAGTCCGCAGCTCGACGCGCTGCTCGGCCGTGGCGTGCTCTTCGAGCAGGCGGGGGCGCCGCGGGCCCTCACCTGGCCCTCCCTCGCCTCGGTGCTCACCGGCCTCTATCCCAGCGGCCACGGCGTCACCGAGAACGGCTACGAGTTCCCCGACGAGGTGGAGGTGCTCTCCGAACGGCTGGCCGCCGCCGGCTACCGCACCGGCGCCTTCCTCTCGAACATGTGCAAGGCGAACCACCAGGGGTGGCAGGCCTTCGCCTGCTCCGGCGGTGAGGACGGCAAGACGATCCGTCGGGCCCTCGAGTGGGTGGGTTCCCTCGACGGCGGCGAGCCGTGGTTCCTCTGGGTGCACCTGTTCGGCGCCCATGGGCCGTACTACAACGGCGGCGATCTGGCGGCGCGGGAGCTCGATCCCGGCTACGAGGGGCCGATCGGCGGCAAGAAATGGCAGCTCGACCGGGTGATGGAGGAGCAGATCCCGCTCACTGCCCGGGACGTCCAGCACCTCGACGCGCTCTACGATGCGGCGGTGATCGGCACCGATGGCTTGGCGGCGCGGCTGGTCGAGGGGATCGCCGTGGGCCCGTCGGGGCTGGACGAGACGCTCGTCGTCTTCCTCGCTGATCACGGCGAGGAGCTTTACGACCACAACGAGTATCTCTACCACGCCTGCTCGGTGTACGAGACCACGCTGCACGTGCCGCTGGGCTTCGTGGCGCCGGGGCTGATCCCCGGGGGCGGCCGGGTGCCGCAGACGGTGGAGCTGATCGACGTCGCGCCCACGGTGCTCGACCTGCTCGGGCTTCCACCGGCGGCCGAATCCCACGGCGTATCGCTGGTGCCCTACCTCGAGCGGCCGGGCGCCGGCGGCGGCACCGGCAGGCCGCAGTTCACCGAGTACGGCGAGACCGGCATCCGTACGGTGCGCGCCGGGACCTGGAAGCTGATCGCCAATCCCGAGAACCACCAGCCGTACTGCATTCCGGGGGCGCCCGCGGGGCACTACCCGCTGCAGCCGGTGGAGCTCTACGACCTGGCGGCCGACCCGGGCGAACAGCACGACCTGGCCGCGGACCACCCGGTGCGGGTGCGCGAGCTCACCGGCCTGGCGGACCGCCGCTTCTCCGGCCTGCGCCGGCGGGCGGAGACCCAGGAGGTGGACGCGGAGCTGCGCAAGGAGCTGGAGGCGCTCGGCTACGTGCAATGAGCGCGGCGGTGGGGCGCGGCGGCGAGGCGCGGAAAAGTCGTTGACACCCCGGCGTCGCCCGGTTATCCTTGCGGTCCTTCCGCGCCTGGGAGGTTAGCTCAGCCGGAAGAGCACCTGCTTTACACGCAGGGGGTCGCGGGTTCGAATCCCTCACCTCCCACCAAGCGTCGAAGCACGATTTCACGACTCGAGCGGGGTCGTAGTTCAGTTGGTTAGAACGCCGGCCTGTCACGCCGGAGGTCGCGGGTTCGAGTCCCGTCGGCCCCGCCACTACTTTCGTCCGGACCCTGGGTCTGGACCACCGTTTGTCCGAGCACCGAGAGGGCCGGCAGCGCCACGACGGAATGCGGCGCCGGCCTCGGTGTCCGCCGCACGAACCGGAGATTCGCTCATGCGCGACAAGATCAAGCTCGTCTCCAGCGCGGGGACCGGGTACTTCTACACGACCACGAAGAACAAGAAGCTCTCCACGGAGAAGCTGCGCCTGAAGAAGTACGACCCGAAGGTGCGCCGGCACGTGGAGTTCGTGGAAGAGAAGCTCCGCTAGGTGTCACTGCCCAGGACGTTGTTCACTCTGGCAGCGGGCGGTAGCCCGTTGAGAGCGCTGTGGGGTCGGTGGTGATTGTAGTAGTGGAGCCATGGCTCCAGGGCCTGCTGGCGCAGTTGCGAGGACGGATAGGCTCG